>NZ_JAVHWZ010000002.1:0-333317 GCF_035607555.1 Candidatus Bealeia paramacronuclearis
CCTTTCCAATATCCTCACTCAAAAATTTTCATGAGGTCGCCCTGTCTCCTGACGGCCTATCAATAGCGTCTGAATGTGAGTGTGCGTTGCGTCGGGTATGCCTTAAAACGCCTCGGGATCAGCTATAAAAAAGTCTCAATCATCCCAAGGCCTGCGTCGAAAAACGGCGTATATTCCAGGAAAAAGTTAATCAACATCAACAAGCCGGGCGCGCTATTGTTTATATCGATGAAAGCGGCTTTGCTCATGATATGCCGCGCACTCATGGGACTGCAGAAAAAGGGCTCCGCTGCTATGGCCAGCAAGATTGGGGAGCTATGGGAAGAAGCAACGTTATTGGGGCTTTGTTAGGCAAAGTTTTGTTAACGGTAAGCCTATTTAGCACAAACATTAATACAGAGATCTTCACTGCCTGGGTGACCCAAGACTTGCTTCCAAAGCTTCCGCCCAACACCGTCATTGTGATGGACAATGCTGCGTTTCACAAAAACCAACACATGCAGGAGAACATCAGAAATGCTGGTCATATTCTTGAATATTTACCTCCTTATTCTCTAGACTTGAACCCTATTGAGCATAAATGGGCACAATCTAAAAGCATTCGAAAACGGCACCACTGTAACATCGAGGAACTTTTTAAATTCAATCTCTTGTAATCATTTTATATCGCTTTGGCTATAGTTTATTTCTGCTGTCTCACTTCTATCTGAACTCAAACAGAGTCAGGTCCTCAACACCTTAATTCCACGAAAAAATAATCACGATTTCTAAATTCAAAGCCACGAGCATACAGTTGTCAGTGGTTTTTTATTGTGCCGATGCCTTATTCAAATTCCAGCCATAGTGGCTCAAAGTGTTTTTTGTATCAATTTGTTCAAGAGCCACTTTGATGTGTTTTACCAGCGGGAAAGGCAACGCATGGCAAGGAAAAAACTCCACACGGTCGTGTTTGTGGGGTTCTGCATTGAAGGGTACCCCCTCAAAAGATGTGCAGGTAAAATAAAAATCAGCATTTTCAGCCATCCAATCCTCTGGATTTGTGCCTCGATCTTCGGAATTAAGACGATACATCACATGGGTGAATTCCAGTTGATCACATGAGATGTCCAAGCCCACTTCTTCTTTGACTTCTCTGATTGCGGCTTCAATGAGAGTTTCTCCCTTTTCGACGCCGCCCATAGGAATGGCATATTCGCCATCGGCAATGCCGGTTCCAGAACGCCTCAGCATTAAAATTTTTTTATCTTGAAAAATTAAAACATAAACAGTGACTTTAGACTTAAAACGTGGCTTTTTCATTAAATTCATCCTAATTTTTATGGACTCACGGTCTGGACTTCCAGGGGAGGAATAGTTTATCCTTCTGAAATTATCAATTGAAAAGAGGGTCAGATGAAAAAGCGACGTGGCGCAATTTATAAAGTTTTATCTTGCCTCGCGTTTGTCAGTTTATCACTGGTTAATTTTTCCCTTTTCGGTCGGCAAAATGCAGCCATTATCATCGACGCCCACTCAGGTGAGGTGATTCACCAATCTAATCCTGATACGCTTGCTCATCCTGCATCTATGACGAAAATGATGACCCTTTATTTGGTATTTAAAGCTATTGACGCCGGAAAAATCAAATTTGATCAGCAGATCAAAGTTTCAAAGCATGCCTCCGTCCAAGCGCCTTGCAAACTCCATTTAAAGCCTGGATCGACATTAACCGTCAAGCAAGCCGTTTTAGGGGCGATCACGAAATCGGCAAATGATGCTTCTGTAGTATTAGCAGAAGCTCTGGGCGGATCCGAAGCAAAATTTGCAGAAATGATGACCAAAGAAGCCAAGCGATTGGGGATGTCTCGTACCGTTTTCAAAAACGCTTCAGGGCTACCGAATAAACAACAAATTACCACAGCCCGAGATATGGCGAGGCTGGGCCAAGCGCTTTACAGAGATTTTCCTCATCACTTTAAACTCTTTAAGGAAAAAAGCTTTGTTTATAAGGGGACGCGCCATGCCAACCACAATCGACTTCTTGAGCGTGTGAAAGAAATTGATGGCATTAAAACAGGCTTTATTAATTCTTCAGGCTTTAATCTTACGGCCTCTATGGTCAAGCATGGAAAGCGCTTGATTGCAGTCGTGATGGGAGGGCAGACGGCGCGCTCTCGAGATGATCATATGCTGAAGCTTTTGAATACAGCTTTTGCAAAAATTGGAAAAGGATCTGGCAAAGACGATAAATCTCAAGGCAAAGATTACGGGGATATGGATCAGCTTTTGGCTTCCGTCTCTCAAGATGAAATGACGCAGGATGCCGTCCTTAAAAAGGAAGGGCCAGAACTTGCCGGAGAGCTTCCCGGGTTTGAGACGTTGGATCAACTTTTGGCTCATATGGATGAGGATCAAGCCGAGTTCATGTTAGCGAAAAATGAGGGGCCTTCGCGATCTTTAACTCCTTTGAAAAAAGCGAAAGTCACGCAAAATATCAAAAAAGTTTCGGCAACCTCTTCCTCAAAGAAGGCTGCGGAAAAATCCACAAAGAAGGCCAAATTTAAACTTGTTAAATCACAAACAAAAAAGCCTGTAGCAAAATCTACTGGGAAGAAAAAGCGGAAAAAGCGTTCGGTTTGAGATCATTTTTAAATCAAAGGAAAATAAGAAAAACTCAAAAGGGAGGCCTGCGTGGAAATCGAAGAGTCTGTAATTTTCGATATTAATTCTCATCATGTGGCCACAATCACATTAAATCGTCCTCATCTTCGCAATGCCTTTGATGAGATAATGATTCAAAAATTGATTTCTCTATTGTGTGATCTCAAGGAAAACCACAAACCCCGCGTTCTTATTTTAAGAGGGAACGGCCCTGCTTTTTGTGCGGGGGCAGATCTCAGCTGGATGAAACGATCAGCCGGATTTTCGAAATCTCAAAACCTTGAAGATGCACGTCAATTGGCTGTTTTAATGGAGACACTAGATACACTTCCATTCCCAACAATTACTTATGCGCATGGTGCTGTTTTTGGCGGCGGAATCGGGTTACTTGCGTGTTCCGATCTCGTAATTGCTGCAGAATCAACACTCTTGGCTTTATCAGAAACGCGGTTGGGATTAGTTCCTGCTGTTATTAGTCCTTATGTTCTACGTTCAATGGGTCCTCTCGCAAGACGTTATATGCTTTCAGGAGAGCGATTTACAGCAACCCAAGCGCAGCACATGGGGCTTGTTCATGAGGTTGTTGATGCGATGGACTCTGAATACCTGATTTATGAAAATGTGACTTCTTTTTTGAAGGGAGGCCCTCAATCTCAAGCTATCATCAAGCAGATGATTCGAGATGTTGAATCGGTGGAAACCCATGAAGAAACACAAAGAATGACGATACAATTGATTGCAGATGTCAGATCTTCAGAAGAGGCCCAAAAGGGACTTCTTGCTTTTTTTGAAAAGACCTCGCCAAAATGGGCGCCTGAAGGTAGTTAAGTTTTATCAAAAAAACTGCCCCCAAAGAATTTTGAGGGCAGTTTTATCTTTTTGTCTTTAGAAACTATTTTTGAGCTTGTGTTGTTGGAGTTGTTTCTGTGGAGGAAGATCCTGATTTAGCAGTCGCTACAATCTTCTTTAGTTCCTCTTGTGGAACGCCGCCTTGGTAAACGGTTTCCCCAATCATCCAAGTCGGAGTAGCACTTACACCCAAAGTTTGAGCGAGTTGCATATTGCCTTCAAACTGTTGCTTGATCTTATCAGAGTTCATATCAGCTTGAAGTTTTTTGGTGTCAATACCAAGAGAGCCCGCCAATTTTATGAGGCCTTTTTCATCCAATTTTTCTTTAGAATCATGAACAGCTGTATGTAATTGTTCGTACTTGCCTTGAAGATTGGCTGCCAAAAGTCCGCGGACAATTACAGCTGAGGGCTCACCGAAGATCGAAATATCTTTGTAAACCACTTGAAGGTCGGTGTTGGCTTTTGTGTAGTTTTATTGAGTTCGTTTTGGAACATTTTGCATGCGCCGCAATTAGGGTCTGCAAAGATCGCCAAAATGACGGGTCCTGTTTTGCTTCCACCTTTAGGAGCATCTGGGTCTTTGAAAATTTTCTCGCTATTGGAAGCCACAGCTTGCTTCATTTTTGTGAGCTCTTCTTTCTTGGCTTGTTCCATGCCTGCTTGAAGGGCTTCAATTACCATTTTTGGATTGGATTGAATGGTACTTTGAATGAGTTGTTGAACTTCTTTAGCTTGCTCTGATGTCAAGGCCGTTGTTGTTCCTGATGTCAAAGGAACTGTCGCGGTTGTTGTCGGTGGCGTTGTTGTGTCTGTTGCAGAAAGTGCAGAGGTTACAGCCAAAATACTAAGAGTCGTTAAAAGATAGGATTTCATTTTTGTTATCTCCCTAGTTAAAGTGCCAGGATCATATGAAAATTTGAAGATCTCAACAAGAGCAATTTTCATTAAATTTGAAAAAGTTTTAGACCGTGCATTGACCACCATTTAAAGAAAGTGTAGCGCCGGTCATAAATCCGGATTGCTCTCCGGCTAAAAATAAAACGGTGCGGGCCACTTCGTCAGGGGATCCTAATCGTTTTTTAGGAATTTGACTTATGATTTTCTCCAAAACATCGGCAGGAACGGCTTGCAGCATTTCGGTGTCGATATATCCCGGCGCAATGGCATTGACTGTGATTCCTTTGCCGGCATTTTCAAGCGCAAGAGCCTTGGTCATTCCCAACATTCCGGCTTTGGCGGCCGAATAATTTGTTTGGCCCACCTGTCCTTTTTGCGCATTGATGGAGGAGATATTAACAATCCGCCCAAATCCCCGCGTCCGCATACTATCAATCACATTTCGGCACATATTAAAGCAGGAGCTCAGATTCGTTTCGATCACATCATGCCATTGTTGCCAGTCCATTTTGTGAAGAACGGCGTCCCGAGTAATTCCGGCATTATTAACCAAAATATCGATGGGGCCCAATTCTTTTTCAATTTGGGCAATACCATTTTCACAAGATTTATAATCGGAGACATCCCATTTGTAGACAGGAATTCCAGTTTTTTCATGAAAGGCTTTGGCGGCTTTATCATTGCCGTGATAAATGGCTGCAACCTGGTATCCGGCTTCTTTCAGAGTTTTTGAAATTGCGGCCCCAATGCCACGTGTGCCGCCAGTAACGAGTGCGATGCGTCCTACCATAATCAATCCTCCCTAATTTTATAAATTTTTGGTATAATTGAATCCTAAAATTATTACAGGGGCGATCATGAAAAATCAAATCATTAAAACTTGCGGGACGAAAATAGAGAAAGATTATGAAGTTAAGGACATCTCTTTGGCGAGCTGGGGGAGAAAAGAAATTTCTTTAGCCGAATCGGAAATGCCAGGCCTTATGGCATTGCGTCAGGAGTATGGGCGGTCAAAACCGCTTGAAGGTGCACGTATTGCTGGATGCCTTCATATGACCATTCAGACGGCGGTTCTCATCGAAACGCTTGTGGAGTTGGGGGCAACTGTTCGGTGGAGTTCGTGCAATATTTTTTCAACCCAAGATCAAGCGGCAGCTGCCATTGCAGTGACTGGCATCCCCGTTTTTGCTTGGAAAGGAGAGACGGAGGAAGAATATGAATGGTGCATTCTTCAAACCCTTAAAGGACCTGGAAAATGGACGCCCAATATGATTTTGGATGATGGGGGAGATTTAACGCGGACGGTCCATACTCAATTTCCAGAACTCTTAAAAGATATTCGTGGTGTTTCGGAAGAAACGACAACGGGCGTTCATCGTCTTTTTGAAATGGCTAAAAAAGGACTTTTGAAAGTTCCCGCCATGAATGTGAATGATTCGGTCACCAAATCCAAATTTGATAACCTTTATGGATGTCGCGAGAGTTTGATTGACGGAATTAAACGCGCCACCGATGTGATGATTGCGGGAAAGGTTGCCGTTGTGGCTGGATTTGGCGATGTGGGGAAGGGGTCTGCTCAAAGTCTTCGTTCTCAGGGTGCCCGTGTTCTTGTGACCGAAATTGATCCCATTTGTGCTCTTCAAGCCGCCATGGAAGGATATGAAGTGGTCACTATGGAGACAGCCGCTCCTTTGGGCGATATTTTTGTGACCGCTACCGGTAACAAAGACGTGATTACATTGGATCACATGCGCGCCATGAAAGATCGCGCGATTGTTTGCAATATTGGGCACTTTGATACGGAAATTCAAATTGAGGCCCTTCAAAATTGCAAATGGACAGAAATTAAACCGCAAGTGGATGAAATCACGTTTTCTGATGGCAAGAGGATTTTGGCCTTGGCCAAAGGACGCCTTGTGAATTTGGGGTGTGGTACGGGGCATCCCAGCTTTGTCATGAGAGCGTCTTTTACAAACCAAGTTTTGGCACAAATTGAGCTTTGGACAAACCCGGGGAAATATGAAAACAAAGTTTATGTTTTACCCAGACATTTGGACGAAAAAGTAGCACGATTGCACCTTGAAAAAGTGGGGGCAAAGCTGACGCAACTCACCTTTGATCAGGCTGAATATTTAGGCGTATCCCCTGAGGGGCCCTTTAAATCAGATGCGTATCGGTATTAGCTTATGACAATTTCAATTGAAATTTTCAAAGGACCTGAGGGCGCTCCTTATATTCCAAAGCTTGCCCAAATGCGCGTTAAGGAATTTTTCAACTTTCCTTATCTTTATGTCGGAAATGTTGAGGAGGATGCTCAGTATTCCCAGTATTATTCTCAAACGCCTCAAGGTCTCATCCTGTGTGCAGTTGAAGAAAACGAGATGGTGGGAATCCTCTCAGGACTGCCATTTTCTGCGCCTGTCGCATTTTTAAAAAGCTGGAGAAATCACGCCAAAGCCCAAGGTGTAGATCTGAGCGAGGCCTATTATGCGGGCGAACTTATTATTGAGGAAGCGCATCGGAAAAAAGGGTTGGCCTCCCAATTAATGAAGCATTTAGAGGATGAAGCCAAAAAAATGGGATATAAAAATCTTGCTGGAATTACAGCAATTCGTGCTGAAAATCACCCTTTGCGTCCTCAAAACTATAGTAGTGCAGACCTCGTCTGGCCCAAGTTGGGATTTCAAAAAGCGCCCGTGACTTTCTCTATAGATTATCCAACACGTCAAATTGAGGGATCAGCTTTGGTGGAAAAAAATGACATGGCCCTTTGGGTGAGGGAAATCAATTTGAATAACTATATTGCAATTAACTGATTTTTATGTAAAAAATCAGATCTGTGGGTGGAGTTAACAGATCGGAGTAATTTTTATATGAAAATCTTAATCGCTTTGATGGCCAGCCTTTTTTCTTTCACAGCGGTCTGTGAGGCGAAAGTTTTAGATGAAAAAGGGCAACCTCTCCCGGCCATTGTCGAAATATTTAGTGTTTTTAATCCCCAGTTTGGGGCTAATCCATCTTTGGACGCTCTTAACACCTATGGTCAAAAGACGTTCTTAAGGCCTTCAAAATCAGAAAGGCTTTCACCAGAAGCTTTAGAGCACTATCACAAGCTTTTAAGTCCTTTGGATAAAAATGAACAACAAAAGCTCCTCACTTTTTTTAATGATATTGGGGATATTGAGGCTATTTTTCCTGCTCAGAAGTCCTACGATTACATCTTAATTATGGGGTCAACGGTCCAAAGCATGCGAAAACGCTTGATGTTTTTGTCTCAACTGATTGAAGATGAAAAATTGAAGTTGAATCAGGATCAACAGCTCATATTTTTAGTGGGAGATCGTACGCTTTTTTCCAGTGAAACAAAAGATGTCCTTTTGGATCCAAAACCTTTCCCTCTTAAAAAAGGGTGGGTGGCTCCTAAGGCATTGCCAAAAAATGAAAATGATTTAGCGGTTTATATTTGGAATCAATTAGAGCTTCCTAACGCACTCCGGTCACTCCGGTCTCAAAATCCAATTGTTGTGAAGGCTGAAAAACGATCTAATGAAAGACGCGCACAAACGGATGATACGGTTAAGGCATGGCTTGAGGAGTTTAAAGTGAGTCCAGGTTCCTGTTTGATTATTTCAGAAAACCCATTCATCTATTATCAAGAGCTTACAATGAGAGTCGTTTTTGAAAAATTAAATCGCACGTCTGGTTTTACATTTGAAGCAGTGGGCCCTGAAAATCGACAAGGTCAACAAGAACTCCCCATTAATTTAGGCGTTTTGCTGGATAACCTTGCCCGAGTTCTTTTTCTAGAGACTCAAATAAAAACCCTGAAGTGAAAATATTCTTCAGGGTTTGTTCTGTACTCAGTACCTATCTTAAGATCTCAAGAATGCGGGCTTCCCGTCCACGAGGGGAGCTGGAAACTTTTGCATGAACGCGAACGCCAGGCTCAAGTGTTTCATAGCCCAATGCTCGTAAAACGGAGGCATGAACAAAAATCTCACGGCCACCATCATCTGGGCAGACAAAGCCATAACCGCGGAGAGGATTAAACCATTTGATTTCCCCGTAAACATCTTCCAATGCATCAGGATCTGCATGAGGCACTGTTGCCATTTGATAAACGGGCGCCATGTGGCGTAATTCCCGTGGCATCAGTTTGACTTCAAGAACGCGAACGACTTGACGGCCACGTTTTCCAGGTCCGATTTCGCAAACAAGAACGTCTCCAGATTCAACACGTCTGTGTCCTGCAGCTTCTAAAACCGAGAAGTGCATGAAAATATCTGCAGAACCATCATCAGGAGATAAAAATCCATATCCTTTTTCAGGATTAAACCATTTTACTTGTGATTCAATGCGTTCAACTTCCATTTCATAGGGTTCACTTATTGCCATTTGACTCATCATTTCAAAACTATCCTTAACTTCCATAATTATTTACACTTTTTTCTATGTTTTATTTTATCATATATCAGGGAAGATATAGTGCAATTAAAAAATATACAACCCCTTGTTTTGTAAAATTTTTAATCGGGTTCGTATCTCCCAGATACCCTGTTACAAGAATATTTATCATGGATAATGTAGAACAGCAATTCGCAAAATGCTTTTTTTTTGATAAGATGATAAAAAATTTTTTACAAAGGGGAAAATATCATGTTGAAAAAAACAATCACACTTATTGAAGGCGATGGCGTTGGGCCTGAGGTTACGGGTGCTGCACGGCGCATTATTGAGGCTTCGGGAGCCCCTGTAGAATGGGAAATTTGTTTGGCAGGTGCGAAAGTTTTTAAAATGGGAGATTCCTCTGGTGTGCCAGAGGAGACGATTAATTCCATCAAAAGAAATAAAGTAGCCTTAAAGGGGCCCCTTGAGACGCCTGTGGGATTTGGTGAAAAAAGCGCGAATGTCACTATTCGTAAACTTTTTGAAACCTACGCTAATGTGCGTCCTGTGCGAGAGATTCCAGGAATTCAAACGCCTTTTTCAGGACGCCATATTGATATGGTGATTGTACGCGAGAATGTGGAAGACCTTTATGCGGGCATTGAATATATGCAAACGCCAGGGGTAGCCCAAGGCCTTAAAATTATCACGCGTAAAGGTTGTGAGAAAATTGCACGCTATGCTTTTGAATTGGCGCGCGCAGAAGGCCGAAAACTTGTGCATTGTGCGACAAAGTCCAATATCATGAAATTAACCGAGGGTCTTTTAAAAAAGACATTTGAGGAAGTTGCCAAAGATTATCCTGAAATTGAAGCCAAGCACATCATCATTGATAATTGTGCTCATCAATTGGTGATTAAGCCTGAAGCGTTTGATGTGATTGTCACCACAAACTTGAATGGCGATATTATCAGCGATTTGGCCTCAGGTCTTGTGGGAGGGCTTGGAATTGCACCAGGCTCTAACATTGGAGATGAAGTGGCAATCTTTGAGGCGGTTCATGGTTCAGCCCCTGATATTGCAGGCAAAGGCATTGTAAATCCTACCGCGGTCATTCTCTCAAGCGTTTTGATGCTCAGGCACATGGGGCTCTTTGATTATGCGAATAAAATTGAGGAAGCTTTGGTTTATACGCTTGGTGAAACCAATATCAAAACCTCTGATTTGGATCCAAAAAATCCTGTCTCGACGACTGAGTTTACGGATGAGGTTATCAAGAACTTAGGGAAAAAGGCCAAAGATTGGGAAATTCGCTCCTGCAAACCTATTAAAATGCCGGTCGTTGATAAAAATCCTGATATGGTTAAGGTTGAAAATCGTCGCGTTGTGGGCGCCGATATTTTTATTGAATCGGATCTGGATGCTAATGCATTAGGAAAAAGTCTCGACGAGATTTCATTAGATTCAACATTAAGTCTCAAGATGATCTCCAACCGTGGTGTTCAAGTCTATCCACAAATTGCGGATCAAAAACCAGATGTGGTGGATCATTGGCGTTGCCGATTTACTTTAGATGATGTGAAAGGTTGCTTACAAGATATTGACCTGGCGTCGCTCATGGCCAAAATTGGAACAGCGCATCGGTGGATGCATGTCGAGAAACTTAAAGAATTCGATGGTCATTCTGGGTTTACAAAAGCCCAAGGTGAGAATTAGGCATTGTTTTTTGCGAGAAGCGCAGTAATTTTTTAATTGGGATTGCTGCGTTTTTCAAAAGTATTTTCATACGCTTTGCGGCGTGCAGATGTAGGTAAATCACATTTTTGAGGATCCCTCATCTTTCAATAGCTTTTCTTTAACATCCGAACCCCAAAGAAATTGACCAACGCCTCCCGATTTGGGAACGACGCGGTGGCAGGGAATTAGAAGAGAGACGGGGTTGTGTCCAATGGCACTTCCAACAGCGCGCACAGCTTTTGGATTTTGAATCGTCTGGGCAATATCTTCATAGGTCTGGGTGTGTCCTTCAGGGATTTGAAGAAGCGCTTTCCAGACCTGATGCTGAAAAGGGGTGCCCATAACGCGACAAGAAAGGGGATACTTCTTTTGAATTTGCACTCCAAAATTTTTGGCACGTGCATCGTCCCGATTTTCAAGATTTGTTTTAAACCTTTTTTCAAAATAGGTGTGGGCTTGATTAAAGGCCGAAGGCACGATCAAACCCAGTCCATACAAATGATCATCCTCAAAAACTAGAAATAAAGACTCCGAAATTCCATAGCTAAGGGGCGGGCAGGGGGCAGGCGTAATAAACTCGAAAGTAGGTTGTGCCATAAAAAAATCCTCTCAGATGATTGCGATAATGAGCACTCTTGATTAAACTTAAAGGAATTGCAACTTGAAAAGGATCACCCAAAAATGTCTTTATTGGCCAAACGCATGCAGCTTATTAAACCGTCACCAACTCTTGCGGTGACCCAAAAAGCCGCTGAATTGCGGGCTGAAGGTAAAGACGTGATTGACCTTGGAGTGGGGGAGCCGGATTTTCCAACCCCCCTTCATATCATCGAGGAAGCCTATGCCGCCATGAAGCGCGGGGAAACACGCTATACGGCAGTTTCCGGAACGGTAAATCTCAGAAAAGCCATTTGTGAAAAGTTTAGACGGGAAAATAACCTTGATTACACGCCCGATGAAGTTATTGTTTCAGCCGGGGCCAAGCATGTTCTTTTCGAAGCTTTTTTTGCCTCACTTAATCCCGGCGACGAGGTTATTATTCCTGCTCCTTATTGGGTTTCTTATCCGGACATGGTGTCTTTTGCCGAAGGACACCCTGTTTTTGTTAAATGTGATGATAGCCAAGATTTTAAAATCACGCCCCTACAATTGGACAAAGTCATCACGCCCAAGACAAAATGGCTTATTCTCAATTCTCCCAGCAATCCAACAGGTATGGCCTATTCAAAAGAGGAATTGGCGGCTTTGGGGGAGGTCCTCAAAAAACATCCTCACGTTTACATTATGAGCGATGATATTTACGAGCATCTCCTTTTTGAGGGACGCGCCTTTGCAACAATTGCCCAAGTCGTGCCCGAGCTCAAATTGCGTACGTTGACGGTGAATGGTACCTCCAAAGCCTATTCCATGACCGGATGGCGAATTGGCTATGCGGCAGGGCCCAAAGACATTATAAAGGCCATGACAACGCTTCAATCGCAAAGTACGTCTAATGCGTGCTCGATTGCTCAAGCGGCCACGATTGCAGCGCTTGCAGGGCCTACAGATTTTATTGCAGAGCGTACAAAAGCCTTTCAGGAACGGCGTGATCGGGCCCTTGAAATTTTCTCAACGTGCCCTGATTTAAAATGTATTAAACCGCAAGGCGCGTTTTATCTTTTCCCGAATTGCGCGGGGGTCATCGGCAAAAAAACGCCGCAAGGTCAGATCATTTCCACAGACATGGACTATGCCAATTATTTGTTGGAGGAAGCCGGCGTGGCCGTGGTTCCAGGTACTGCTTTTGGATTGTCTCCTTATTTTAGGCTTTCGACAGCTACGGCATTAAATGTTCTCGAAAACGCATGCACACGCATTGTTGCGGCTACAGGAAGGCTTCAGGGGTAAAAGGATAAACAGGAGAATTTATGTCTTCGCCTTTATAATGAGTTCTGCTTCAAGCGGGATCTTCTTATCTTATCAAAATCCTATCGTCCCCACAGATATAGCTTGAAATATCAGGAGGAAATGACTGAATGGGCATTAAAGAAACATGATGATTCGTGGACGTAATGCTTTCTGTTTTTCATGAAGTGGGCTTTCCTCAATATCTAAGCGTACTGAGTTTCCAAAAAATTCGTCATGGTGATTTACAAGCTAAGAGTACAGCTGTTGTGGAAAGCCCTGAGTTTTGGCATGTGCCGTTACGTGTTTGACCGTTTTCCTGATAAGAGCATGATGCACCAGAAGTCTTCAGTCCCTGACAGGCCGATATTGCAGGATGTATTGTAATGGGTGTCATCGCCTTGCACGACATTGTTAACCCACAAGAAAGGGCGGCGACAATCAGAGATAATTTGAAAACCTGTAGCATGAGGTGTCTCCTTAAACGTTATTGATAAATTCAGTGTAATTCCAGATTATTAAAATAGTGTAAAAAAATGAAAGCTTGATGAATATTTCGAAATGAATTTGAATTAAAATTTATTATTTTTTAATATTTATTGATTTATTATGGTAATGAGAGCAAAAACTTTGTTCTTTTTTTTAATTATTTTATGGAGGTTATTATGTTTTATAAAACTTTACTTCTCTCTCTCTTTGTAGGTTCTGCATTGTTTTATCAACCCTATGATTTGAATGCTTCACCTGCTAAGGATGCTAAGAATGCTGGAAAGACAATCAAAGACGGGTGGAATGACAATGTGGCAGATCCAGTAAGTAATTTCTTCAATGGTCTTGGGGGAAAATAACAGAATATTTTGATCTCTACAAAACTCTCAATGATTCATTTGTTTCTTTGAGTATATAAAAAGTAAGTCCAGAAAGAAGAGACTCCACGGTGGCATGACTGTGGAGTTTCTTGTGGGGGATCAAGAGATTTCATGCGGTGGATCTGTCCCTATCGTGGCCTTTAATTTTCAAGAATGAAAACTTGTGATCCTGTTTTTTTTAATTTTTCAATTTGTGCGCATTGTTTCTTTTTTCTTTCAAGTGATTTAATTTCGAGACACTTAACTAAAGATAGATAACGTGATAAGATGGCTTATTTAAAGGGGGATAGGCCATGGAATGCAAGAAATGTAATTCAGTTCAGTATGTTAAGAATGGAATGGTCAGAGGGATCCAACGCTACCGCTGTAAAAGCTGCGGCTGCAACTTCACAAATACACCTAAGCGCGGAAAGCCAGAGGCCATGAAAGCCTTGGCAATCCTTTTATATACATTGGGAAATGCAAGCTTTGGAATGATCGGAAAGGTTCTTAAAGTCAGTAATGTCGCTGTTTTGAAGTGGATTCGAAAAGAGGCAAAATCATTGGAAAGGCCTGCCGTTCCATCTGACCTTAAGCTCGTTCAAATCGACGAGATGTGGCATTACGTGAATGGAAAAAAAACAAAATTTGGATCTGGAAAGCCTTTGACCCTGTGTCAGGGCGAGTTATCTCCTGGACTTTGGGTCGCCGTGATGATCGAACAGCCAAAAGCTTAATCGACGAAATCGGCACGAGGGATCTCACTTTCATCACGGACGATTGGGAGGGATTTCATCGTCTAATTCCTGAACATCAACTTTTTACTGGCAAGGATTTAACCTACCCAATCGAGCAGGATAACAGCAACACACGTCATTATCTCGCGCGCTTTCGAAGGCGCTCCAAGGTCACGTCTCGAAGCCATGAAATGGTAGATCTTTCCTTACTTCTTCTTTACCATCTCTCCAATCCTGAAGTCTTCAAAAAATATCTGGACTCTTTCTTATCTATCTTTAGTTAAGAGTCTCTTAATTTCCTTATCTTTTTCTTCTCTGGCTTTTTCAGAATCATTGACAAATTTTACAGCCATTAATTTAACTGTCGTCACTCCCACCCCCACGCAGGACAATAAGTATATGTAATCTTTAGGCACAATTGCTGCGATGAGTACACATCCATAGGCTAAAGTATCACAAGCTCTATCTGTAGTTTTTAATATGTTACGTACGATCTTTCCATTCCTGTCATAGGCTTTGAGAAATTCAAGATACTCTTCATCTTCCTGTGAAAAAATATCAATAATTTCTTCGGATGCGGATGGAGAGTGAGATGATTCTTTGTTTTCAATTGCAGATTCTAACTTCTTTTTTTTGGAGGGTTTGCGTGTTAATTGAGTATTTTCTATGGAATCTTCTTTTTTTTCACTTTCCATTGAAAACAATGTGTTGTTTGATGTGAATAAAAACAACAAAAGGCAAAATTGCAGAATTTTCTTCATAATCAAGGGCCTCGTTTTAAGTAAATAGTGCACATTTTAAGGGAATAAATATTAAACACGAGTTACGCAGTTTGCAGCAAAAGGGTGGGAATCTAAGCGAAAGACATGAGTTTTGTTATTTCTCTAGAGATATCATGCTTAATAACATCCCACTGCTGCTGATAAAAAGAGAAGCCTCCAGCAAGTCGTCTTTTAAATCTTTGAATCCAAGCCGAAATGGCAAGAAATATATGATTTCTTTGGGCTCGTCCCGTGCGAGACTGACAGCGTTCAAGACCGCATGTTTGCTTTAATTCCCGATGATAAACTTCGATTTTCCAACGCGATTTCATGACCAGTTCAATATGATCACGAGAGGGATTATCCCTATTGGTTCCGATATAATCCGTGCGACCGTTTTTGGCAACAAACCGGAAAACAGTAATCCATCCATATCCGCGTAAGTGAACTTTCAGTCCTTCATCTGGAATGTCCAGCTTTTCAAGAGTTTCTCCACGATTCACTTTCCTGTTTTTCTTCAACCCCATCACCCATGTCCAGCCTATGGATTCAATGGCCTTCAGATTATTCAAGCTCGAGTACCAAGCGTCTGCAACCACGTCATCCGGATTTATCCCTCTGTCTTGAGCCAGCTTTAACATTTCCCTGAAATGGTCATTCTTGCTTTTGCCATCGCTGGCTTTATCATAAATACGATAATCAACAGGAATAGAGTCATGACTCCTCAGGCCATGCCATACCAAATTGACAAGACCTATCCCCGCAATAACATCATGGGCATTCCCAGAATACTGATAATGCACAAGCTCTATCTTCTCGCTCCGATTTTTATCCAAAATTGTATCGTCACATACTAAAAAACAAGGTTCTTTCTTGTTAATAAGAGATTGAGTAAGATTCCACACTCCGCTCGGACGCAATGCACTAGAACTCAACCATCGATTGACGCTGTCATGCGACAATGGAATCGGTGACACCTCCGAAAGTGCCAACCCTGAATAGCGCACACTGCTGGCTTGTAAAAATGAACGATAAAGTGATTTTGTGCATTTGTGTCGAGACATCATTTCTTCTCATTTAATAAATATTCCCTCTCACCTTATCTCTTCTCTCTTCTCCTGCAAACTGCGTAACTCGTGTTAAAAAAGAATTAATAGAAAGTTTATGGTTTTCTGCTCTGCGTCATCTTGAATTAGTTAATTTTGAAGGTTTAATCGCATCACAACTTTTCGTAAAAATTCGCGTTTTCACCGTTTTCAATTGGAAAGAATGGGTGTATGAATGATTGAAACAATAACAGGCAGGATCCGTGCGTTGATTGAAGATATCAACCTGAGTTTTTTGAAAGAATATCTCCCCATTCTCATGTTTTTGGGAATTGCGTTGGGGCTTTCCCTGGCGCTTGTAATCGTTTCTTATATTCGTGGTGTGAAAAAACCGGACACGGAAAAACTCTCTCCTTATGAATGCGGATTTGAAGCGTTTAATGATGCGCGCATGAAATTTGATGTGAGATTTTATTTGGTTGCAATCCTTTTCATTATCTTTGATCTTGAAGTGGCATTCTTGTTCCCCTGGGCGATTTCGTTGGGAACATTGGGCGCTTTTGGCTTTTGGTCGATGATTGTCTTTTTGGGTGTTTTGACCGTTGGGTTTGTGTATGAATGGCGTAAAGGCGCTTTGGATTGGGAGTAAGGATGACAGCTCAAAAGTTTCTCACGCCTGAAATGATTAATGCCGGGTATCAGCTCAATCCTCAACCTGTCAATTTAACCCAGGACCAACTTTTAACCGCCATTGGCGAAGAAGTGACCCAAAAGGGGTTTTTCGTCACAAAACTGGATGATATGGTCGCGTGGGCGCAAACGGGCTCCTTGTGGCCAATGACTTTTGGGTTGGCATGTTGTGCGGTTGAGATGATGCAAACGGCTGCCAGTCGGTACGATTTGGATCGGTTTGGCGTTGTTTTTCGACCAAGTCCTCGTCAATCGGATTTGATGATTGTGGCGGGAACTTTGACTAATAAAATGGCGCCCGCATTGCGGAAAGTTTACGATCAAATGGCTGAGCCGCGGTGGGTGATTTCCATGGGGTCTTGCGCCAATGGTGGCGGTTATTATCACTATTCCTATTCCGTTGTACGCGGATGTGATCGCATTGTGCCCGTGGATGTGTATGTGCCTGGATGCCCGCCTACAGCTGAGGCTTTGCTTTACGGTATTATGCTTTTGCAACGCAAAATCAAAAGGGAGAAGCGCTTTTCGCGTTAGATAATGATGACCCTCAAATCCCAACTCAAAGACGAACTGAAGGACATAGGAGAGTTTATCTCCTCTGAGATTGGCACGGATATTCTCTCTTGGGAGCTTCTGCATTCTGAGCTCATTTTAATTGTGGAAGCACAGGCGATTTCACGGGTGCTGAGTTATTTGCGGGATTCTGAAGATTTACGTTTTAGTCTTTTGATGGATGTGTGCGGTGTGGATTACCTCGCTCGCGATCCACGCTTTGATGTGGTTTATAATCTTTTGAGCTTAAAACATAACTGCCGTATTCGTGTGAAATGTCAGATTCCTGAAGGCGTTCCTGTTCCTTCGGTTTCAGCCGTTTTCAGCAGTGCTGGTTGGTGGGAAAGAGAGACATTTGATCTTTTTGGAATTCCCTTTGAAAATCATCCGGATTTAAGGCGTATCCTCACCGATTATGGATTTGTGGGGCATCCTTTGCGTAAAGATTTTCCCCTCTCCGGATATGTGGAAGTCCGCTATGATGAAGCGCAGAAGCGTGTGGTCTATGAGCCCGTGGAATTGCCGCAAGCTTTCCGGAATTTTGATTTTGAAAGCCCTTGGGAAGGCGTTCATGATGTTGTGGAACGGACCCATTCTCCTCTTCCTGGAGATGAGAAGGCTGTGGCTTAGGAGTAAATGATGAGCGATCTTAATTCCAAAAAGCGAACAGAAAATTTCACGCTGAACTTCGGGCCTCAGCATCCCGCAGCGCACGGTGTTTTGCGCCTTATCTTAGAATTAGACGGTGAGGTTGTGGAGCGCTCAGATCCTCATATTGGATTGCTTCATCGGGGCACAGAAAAGCTGATTGAATATAAATCCTACCTTCAAGCGGTGCCTTATTTTGATCGTCTGGATTATGTAGCGCCCATGTCTCAAGAGCATGCCTTTGCCCTTGCGGTTGAAAAACTGTTGGGTATTGAGCCGCCTTTACGCGGGCAATATATTCGGGTGATGTTTGCAGAGATCTCAAGGCTTTTAAATCACCTTTTAAATATCACAACTATGGCTCTTGATGTGGGGGCTATGACGCCCCTTTTGTGGGGATTTGAAGAGCGCGAAATTTTGATGGGCTTTTATGAAAAAGTCTCAGGATCGCGCATGCATGCGGCGTATTTCCGTCCCGGCGGTGTTCAAAAAGATTTACCCGCAGGATTGACGGACGAGATTCGCGAATTCATTGATCGGTTTCCAAAAGTCATTGATGACATGGAAACTCTGCTGACGGACAATCGCATTTTCAAACAACGTACGGTTGATATTGGAATTGTTTCCCCAGATCAAGCGGTGGATTGGGGATTCAGTGGTCCGATGCTTCGTGCGTCAAATACGCCCTGGGATTTGCGAAAATCTCAGCCGTATGATGTTTATGAGCGCATGGATTTCAAAATTCCCATTGGTAAGAATGGCGACTGTTATGATCGCTATTTGGTGCGCATGGAAGAAATGCGTCAGTCCGTTGAGATCATCCGTCAATGTTTGGATCAATTGCCAGAAGGCCTTGTGAAAATCGATAATCACAAAATCACACCTCCACCGCGTGCAGAAATGAAGACTTCGATGGAGGCACTGATCCATCATTTCAAACTTTATACCGAAGGCTATTACGTGCCTGAAGGCGAGACGTATACGGCCGTGGAAGCACCCAAAGGGGAGTTCGGAGTTTATTTAGTTTCAGACGGAAGTAATCGTCCGTATCGTTGCAAAATCAGGGCGCCTGGGTTTGCGTTTCTCCAAGGTCTCGATTTTATGTCAAAAGGTCATATGCTTGCGGATATTCCCAGTATTATCGGGTCGATGGATATTGTCTTTGGTGAGATCGATCGATGAGTAAAGGTGCGCAAAATGTTATGAAACATGAACATGAGGATCATGTAGTGTCTAACCAACCTGAATTTTTTGAGTTTACAAAAGAGAATCAAAAACTCGCTGAAAAAATCATTGCCCGCTATCCCGAGGGGCGCCAAGCGAGTGCGATTCTGCCGCTTTTAGATATGGCCCAACGTCAAGCTGGAGGATGGCTTCCAAGAGCGGCAATTGTGCATGTCGCAGATGTGCTTACTATGCCTCAAATCCGTGCATTTGAAGTGGCTACTTTTTATACGATGTTCAATCTTGAACCTGTGGGAAAAAATTTCATCCAAGTGTGCGGCACCACGCCCTGTATGTTGAGAGGCGCTGAGGAGTTGGTCCAAACGTGCAAAAACCATCTTGGTGTTGAAAAAGGCCAAGTCACGGAAGATGGTCTTTTCAGTTGGTGCGAAGTGGAATGTTTGGGTGCTTGTGTGAATGCTCCTATGGTTCAAATTAACGATGATTATTATACCGATCTTGATTCTGAAAAATTCAAAAAGATTCTTGAAGATTTAAAAGCGGGCAAAAAAATTCAGGTGGGATCTTCGCGTGGGCGTCAAGGATCGGCTCCTGAGGGAGGACTTACGTCATTGACTGAAGGCGCAGACTCTTCCAAACCAAAGCCCACAAAGCGAGGTCGAGATGCTCACTGATCAAGATCGAATTTTCACCAATCTTTATGGACTTCAGAAATGGAATCTCAAAGACGCGCAAGGCCGTGGTGATTGGGACGGAACGGCTAAACTGATTAAAAAAGGTCAAGAGTGGATTATCAATGAGGTCATTGCGTCCAACTTGCGTGGCCGTGGTGGGGCAGGATTTCCAACGGGACGGAAATGGTCGTTTCTCCCTAAGGATGATGGAATCACCCCACGCTATTTGGTGATTAATGCCGATGAAAGCGAGCCCGGATCTTGTAAGGATCGCGACATTCTTCTCAATGATCCCCACAAATTGGTGGAGGGTGCCCTTTTGGCAGGCTACGCCATCGGTGCACATAAATCCTACATTTATGTGCGGGGTGAATATTATCGTGAGGCCGAACGCCTTCAAGAGGCCATTGATGAGGCTTATGCCGCAGGATTTTTGGGAAAGAATGCGGCCAAATCCGGCTGGGATTTTGATCTTTATGTGCACAGAGGCGCCGGTGCCTATATTTGCGGTGAGGAAACGGCACTTCTTGAAAGCCTTGAGGGACGCAAAGGGATGCCCCGTTTAAAGCCCCCATTTCCCGCTGTGATTGGCCTTTATGGATGTCCGACCATTATCAACAATGCCGAAACCATTGCCGTTGTTCCCACAATTTTAAGGCGTGGGGGGGCGTGGTTTGCGGGTTTTGGAAATCCTGAAAATACGGGCACCAAGGTTTTCTCTATTTCTGGTCATGTGAATCATCCGTGCAATGTGGAAGAAGAAATGGGAATTCCTTTAAAGGAACTCATAGAAAAACATGCCGGTGGAGTCCGCGGGGGGTGGGATAATCTTTTGGCGGTGATCCCTGGAGGATCTTCCGTTCCGCTTTTGCCCAAAGACATTTGTGAGACTGTTCAGATGGATTTCACATCGTTGCAAAAAGTCAAAAGTGGTTTGGGAACGGCCGCCGTGATTGTGATGGACAAATCCACAGATGTGGTGCGTGCTATTGCCAGGTTATCTAAATTTTATATGCACGAAAGTTGTGGCCAATGCACACCGTGTCGTGAGGGTACGGGTTGGATGTGGCGTCAAATGCTGCGCTTGGCTGATGGCATTGGGACCATTGAAGATATTGATAAATTAGAGGAAGTCACGAAGCAAATCGAAGGGCACACCATTTGTGCTTTGGGAGATGCGGCTGCTTGGCCCGTTCAAGGTTTAATTCGTCATTTTCGAGGTGAACTTGAGCGGCGCATTCATGACCGCCACAAGTTCGCTGCGTAAGGGTAGGGGGAGAATATGCCAAAGCTGACAATTAATGATCAGCCCGTTGAAGTCCCTGAGGGGATGACCGTTCTTCAAGCGTGCCAAATGGCGGGCGTGGAAGTCCCTGTTTTTTGCTATCACGATCGTTTATCGGTTGCGGGAAATTGCCGGATGTGTTTGGTAGAAATGGAAAAAAGCCCAAAACCTGTGGCAAGTTGTGCGATGCCTGCGGGTGAGGGGATGGTCATTCGCACCAATACAGAATCCATCCAAAAAGCTCGGAAAGGCGTTCTTGAATTACTCCTCATTAATCATCCGCTTGATTGCCCAATTTGTGATCAAGGAGGGGAATGTGATCTTCAAGATATCACCATGGCCTATGGTCCAGATTCGAGTCGCTTTCATTTAAACAAGCGCGCTGTGCCTGATAAAAATTTTGGGCCGCTTATTGAGACGGCGATGAATCGCTGCATTCATTGTACGCGTTGTGTACGTTTTGCAACCGAAGTGGCCGGCGTTCCTGAACTTGGTGCTGTTTATCGCGGTGAGCATATGGAAATCGGAACGTATGTGGAAAAATCCATTACGTCTGAGCTTTCCGGAAATATGATTGATCTTTGTCCGGTAGGCGCTCTTACGTCAAAACCTTATGCTTTTAAGGGGCGCCCGTGGGAGCTTTCCCATACACCTTCCATTGACGTTTTGGATGCGGTGGGATCTGCCATTCGTATTGATTCTCGTGGACGCGAAGTGATGCGTATTTTGCCAAGACTCAATGAAGATGTGAATGAAGAATGGATTTCCGATAAGGCACGCTTTGCTTGTGACGGTCTTAAATATCAACGTCTAGATCGTCCTTATGTGAAAGATGCCTCAGGGCGACTTCAAGAGTCTACATGGGAAGAAGCGTTTAACACCATTGCCGAACGCGTGCGCGAGACGGATGGATCAAAAATTGGAGCGTTAGCAGGAAATTTGGCAGACGCTGAATCTATGGTACTTTTAAAAGAATTAATGACGTCTTTGGGATCGCCCCATGTGGACGCCCGGGAGGAAGGCTCCATTCTTGAATCGGGTCATCGCTGTAGCTATATTTTTAATACGTCAATTTCAGGCATTGATCAGGCGGATTTTGTGCTTTTAATTGGTACAAACCCTCGTGTGGAAGCACCTATTATCAATGCGCGAATTCGCAAAAATTATCTTTATAATGGACTTCAAGTGGCGCTCATTGGTGAGGCTCATGATCTTACTTATCCTTATGCACATTTGGGAAATCATCCCCAAATTCTAGAGGAAATTTTAAAAGGCAAGCATACGCTTGCCAAACTTTTGCAAGACGCCAAATGCCCCATGCTTATTTTAGGAGAGGGGGCTTTGAGCCGGAAGGATGGATCTGCGATTCTTCACCTTGCCCGTGAAATTGCCGAAAAGTATGGTCTCATTCATCAAGGTAAAGGTAATCCTTCAGACCATTGGAACGGATTTAATATTCTTCACAAAGCCGCCTCTCGTGTGGGTGCGCTTGATCTTTGCATTGTGCCTGAAAAAGACGGATACGGAACGGCACAAATTATTGAAAAAGCAGATCAAGGAAAACTTGAAATTGTCTATCTTTTGGGCGCTGATGAAATTGATGTAGGCAAACTCAAGAAAACGTTTGTCATTTACCAAGGACATCATGGAGACAAAGGCGCTTCAGTTGCTGATGTGATTTTACCAGCATCGGCATATACGGAAAAAGATGGAACTTACGTGAATACGGAAGGTCGGGTCCAACGCGCGTTTAAAGCGTGTTCAGCACCAGGAGATGCACGAGAAGATTGGAAAATCTTGCGCGCACTTTCTGAAACATTGGGATTGCCCTTGCCTTATAATACCCTTGAAGAGATTCGGGCGCGAATGGTTGAGATTAATCCGCTTTTTGAGGAAGTGGATGTCTTGCAACGTGCGCCTTGGACGTCTTTTGGAAAGTCTGGAATTCTTGAAGATTCTTCTTTTAAAGAGTCCATTGAGAACTTTTATATGACTGATTCTATTAGTCGTCATTCGGTCACCATGGCCGAATGCACGCGTCAGATTTTAGGTCGCGATCAGGAAAAAAGGACAGGGACTCATGGTTGATCTCGGGAATTTTTGGCAAGAGTTTTTGATGCCGGGCTTGACTATGGCTGGACAAATCTTGCTCATTATGGTGCCCTTGATTTTGTCTGTCGCTTATTTGACGTATGCGGAACGTAAAGTAATTGCCGCCATGCAATTGCGAAAAGGCCCTAATGTTGTGGGTCCTTTTGGGTTGCTTCAGCCCATTGCGGATGCGGTTAAACTCATCCACAAAGAAACGATTATTCCCACCAAGTCGAACCCCGTTATTTTTATCATTGCCCCCATTTTGACATTTACGTTGAGTATGATTGCGTGGGCGGTAATTCCCTTTGGCCCCAGTCTTGTGATCAGCGATATTAACGTGGGTGTTCTTTATCTCTTTGCGATTTCGTCCTTGGGCGTTTATGGCATCATTATGGCGGGATGGGCCAGTAACTCGAAGTATCCCTTTTTGGGAGCACTGCGCTCTGCTGCGCAAATGATTTCCTATGAAATTTCCATCGGACTTGTGCTTATCGCCGTTCTTTTGTGTGTGGGCTCGATGAACCTCACGAAAATTGTGGAAGCCCAGGAGAAAATCTGGTTTGTGATTCCGCTTTTGCCTATGGCTGTGATTTTTATGATCTCGGCTTTGGCAGAGACGAATCGGGCACCTTTTGACCTTCCTGAAGCTGAAGCGGAATTGGTTTCCGGTTATAACGTTGAATATTCCTCGATTACCTTCGCACTCTTTTTCTTAGGTGAATATGCCAATATGATTTTGATGAGCGGTATTGGATCCGTCCTCTTTTTAGGAGGATGGTTGCCTCCATTCAATTTCGCACCCTTCACGTGGGTTCCTGGGATTGTCTGGTTTGCGCTTAAAATCTCATTCCTTCTTTTCATTTTCCTTTGGGCCCGGGCCACATTGCCGCGCTATCGCTACGACCAACTCATGCGACTCGGATGGAAAGTCTTTTTGCCTTTTACCTTCGGGTGGGTCGTTTTAACAGCTGGGGTCTTGATGGCTTTGGGCTGGCTTCCAGGACAGGTGTAATATGGTGCAAAAAATTCTCAATCGCGCGAAAAGCTTTTTCTTGATCGAACTGATTAAGGGGTTTGCACTCACATTTCGTTATATGTTTAAGAAAAAAGTAACGCTCGCCTATCCGTATGAAAAGGGAACGCTCTCACCGAGATTTCGTGGGGAGCATGCTTTAAGACGCTACCCTAGTGGTGAAGAGCGATGTATTGCCTGTAAATTATGTGAAGCGGTTTGCCCTGCCCAAGCCATCACCATTGAGGCCCAAGAGCGGGAAGACGGAAGTCGTCGCACAACGCGTTATGACATCGATATGACCAAATGCATTTATTGTGGAATGTGTGAGGAAGCGTGTCCTGTGGATGCGATTGTGGAAGGTCCGAATTTTGAATTTGCGACTGAAACGAGGGAAGAACTTTTTTATAATAAGGACCGTCTTTTGTCTAATGGCGATCGGTGGGAGTCTGAAATTGCAGTCCGTCTTGAAAAAGACGCGGCGTATCGATAGGAGAGTGCGATGATTATCGATTTGTCAGCTCTTTCGTTTTATATGTTCTCAGGCCTCATGTTGGGGTCGGCATTAATGACGATTAGTTCCAAGAATACGGTCCATTCGGTCTTGTGGCTGATTTTAGCATTCTTTAATGCCGCGGGGCTTTTCGTACTTCTTCAAGCGGAATTTTTAGCCATGCTTTTGGTTATTGTTTATGTGGGAGCTGTTGCAGTTTTATTCCTTTTCGTTGTGATGATGCTCAATGTGAACGTCGTTAATGTCAAAGAGTCGATGCTTAAATATAAAACCTTAGGTGTGGTTATTGGATCTATTTTGGTTGCAGAATTGATCTTGGTGTCTTTAGGTTGGACAATCTCACCAGAGGCCGTGGATTTGACTTCAGCGCCTCAAGCGCTTTTCCATGGAAAAACCAATACGGAAGCTTTGGCGAATCTTCTTTATACGCACTATGCCTTTCCTTTCCAAATCTCAGGGCTTATTCTTCTTGTGGCTATGATTGGGGCAATTGTTTTGACTCTCCGTCATCGAGAAGGTGTCAGGCGGCAAAAAATCTATGATCAAGTCTCGCGTCGCCCTCAAGATACCCTTCAGGTTTTAGATGTGCCATTCCATAAAGGAGTTGACCTATGATTTCTCTTGCTCATTATTTGGTTGTGGCAGCCTTCCTTTTTTCCATTGGCGTTTTTGGGATTTTCTTGAATCGCAGGAATGTGATCGTTCTTTTGATGTCAATCGAGCTCATGCTTTTGGCCGTCAATATTAACATGGTGGCCTTCTCTTATTATTTGAAAGATCTCGTGGGGCAAGTTTTTGCCATCTTTATTTTGACGGTCGCAGCAGCTGAAGCTGCTATTGGTCTTGCGATCTTGGTAATTTATTTCCGCAATCGCGGGGATATTGATGTCAACGAAATGAATGTGATGAAAGGCTAAAGGGGAAAATCATGACGACTTTAGCAATCCTTGTCGTTTTCTTACCGCTCATAGGGGGCCTTCTTGCGGGTACTTTTGGATGGCGTTTGGGCGATAAATTCAGCCAGAGAATTACCTCTGGACTTCTCATCACCTCTTTTGTGTGTGCTGTCTTTTTATCCTTAGACACGGTTTTTGCAGGGCACTCATTTGTCTACCCTCTTTTTACCTGGATTCATTTGGATTTCTTCAGCGTTGATTGGGGACTTCAAGTCGATAGTCTTAGTGTGACCATGATGTTGGTTGTGACTTTAGTCTCATCGATGGTTCACGTTTATTCCATTGGTTATATGCACGGGGATCAAGGTATCCCCCGTTTTATGGCGTACTTAAGTCTTTTTACATTTTTCATGTTAATGCTCGTAACTGCCCCCAACTTCCTTCAGATGTTTTTTGGGTGGGAAGGGGTAGGGCTCGCTTCTTATTTGCTGATTGGATATTGGTATGAGCGGGAATCAGCCAATGCAGCCTCCATCAAAGCGTTCATTGTAAACCGTGTGGGCGACGTTGGATTTGCGCTTGGAATTTGTACCGTCATTGTGATTTTTGGAACGTCTGATTTTGTTTCCGTCTTTGGAATGGCTGATGAATATATTAATCTCAATTTTAACTTCTTGGGATTTGAGGTCCACGCGCTCACCATTGCAACATTACTTCTTTTTATCGGCGCCATGGGAAAATCCGCACAATTGGGGCTCCACACGTGGTTGCCCGATGCAATGGAAGGTCCCACACCCGTCTCCGCCCTCATCCATGCGGCCACCATGGTTACGGCTGGTGTTTTCATGATTATTCGAATCTCCCCGCTTTTGGAATATGCTCCTCTTACGCGGGATATTATCTTAATTGTCGGGGCCTTGACATCATTCTTTGCGGCAACTGTTGCGTGTACTCAAAATGACATTAAGCGAATTATTGCTTATTCCACGTGCTCTCAATTGGGACTGATGTTTGTGGCTGCGGGTGTTTCGGCCTATGGCGCCTCGATGTTCCATCTCACAACCCACGCCTTTTTTAAAGCCATGCTTTTTTTAGGTGCAGGATCCGTGATTCATGCCATGTCTGATGAGCAAAACATTCAAAAAATGGGTGGGATCTGGAAATTTATTCCCATTACCTATGTGATCATGTGGATTGGAAATTTGGCTTTGGCAGGAATTCCCTTCTTTGCGGGATATTTCTCAAAAGACATTATTGTTGAGGCCGTGTGGGCTTCTGCAAATCCTTTGGGTCAAATGATTTACGTTATTTGTATTATGGGCATTGTGATGACGGCTTTTTATTCCTGGCGACTTCTCATTTTGACATTTCACGGGAAACCCCGCGCTGATGAAGTGGTCATGGGTCATATACATGAATCACCTATGGTCATGTTAGTTCCTTTGATGGTTTTGGCCGTAGGCTCCGTTTTTGGCGGATATTTCCTGGTTGAGTCCATGGTCGGGGAGGGGAGTCAGGCCTTTTGGAGGAATGCGATTTTTGTACTTTCTCAAAATGATTCCATTCTGGCCGCTCACCACCATACACCACGCTGGATAGAGCTTTCTCCCACGGTGGCCTCCCTCATTGGAATCGGGATTGCGTATTTGTTATATGCTTATTTGACCAATGTTCCTGATCGATTGATGAACGCAATGAAGAGCTTTTACAACTTTCTTTATAAGAAATGGTATTTTGACGAACTTTACGATTCCGTATTTGTGAAGCCTTCCTTGCGCCTGGGAAATATCCTTTGGAAGCGTGGGGATGGAAACTTGATCGATGGTTATGGCCCTGATGGAGTTGCGGCCATATCTTCGCGAGCGGGCGTTCTTTTGTGTCGCTTGCAAACTGGTTATTTGTATCACTATGCCTTTGCTATGATTGTGGGGTTGGCTCTTATCGTGGGGTGGCACCTATGGATATTTTAGTGCGCGGGGAAAATAAAAAATCATGACCACATTGCCTCTTCTTTCCATCACAATTTTTCTGCCGCTGATGGGTGCGCTTTTGATTCTTTTTAATAAAGGATCGAATGACCAGAATGTTAGGTGGGTGGCGCTTTGGACCTCACTTGTGACTTTCATTTTAAGCCTTGTGTTGTGGATGAGCTTTGATCCGGCATCCTCAGATTTTCAACTTGTAGATAAGTTTGAATGGATGGCACTTTTAAACATTGGCTATCATGTAGGGGTCGATGGAATTTCCTTGCCGTTTGTGTTGCTTTCCACTTTCCTTGTACCAATTTGTATTTTGGCAAGTTGGAATTCAATTTCAAAATCCGTTTCGGAATATATGGTTGCGTTTTTGGTTCTTGAGACGCTCATGGTGGGCATGTTTGCAGCCTTGGACTTCGTTCTCTTTTATATTTTCTTTGAAGGCGTCTTGATCCCGATGTTCCTCATCATTGGAATTTGGGGCGGACCACGTCGGGTTTATGCGGCCTTTAAATTTTTCCTTTTCACACTTTTGGGATCGGTCTTGATGCTTTTGGCCATCATCTACATTTATTTTGATGTGGGATCGAGCAATATTCCTTTAGCCCTCACAACCAGGTTTGATCCTTTTATTCAAAACTGGTTGTGGCTCGCGTTCTTTTCCTCTTTTGCGGTGAAAGTTCCCATGTGGCCTGTCCATACCTGGCTTCCCGATGCCCACGTGGAGGCACCCACTGGAGGGTCTGTGATTCTGGCCGGCGTTCTTCTTAAAATGGGCGGATATGGCTTTTTGAGATTCTCACTGCCCATGTTTCCAGAAGCCTCCGAATTCTTCGCCCCCATGGTCTTTACACTTAGTATTGTCGCGATCATCTATACCTCCCTTGTAGCTTTGGCACAAACGGATATGAAAAAGTTAATTGCTTATTCTTCCGTGGCGCACATGGGTATGGTGACTTTGGGGATTTTCACTGTTGACTCCGAGGGCGTTGGAGGGGCGGTTACCCAAATGGTCAGTCATGGATTGGTTTCAGCGGCGCTCTTCTTGTGCGTGGGCGTGATTTATGACCGAATCCACACGCGCGAAATATCTGCCTACGGAGGTCTTGTTCAACGGATGCCCATTTATGCGGGTGTCTTTATGCTCTTTACCTTTGCCTCCATTGGTCTTCCTGGAACTAGTGGGTTTGTAGGCGAATTCTTGGTTCTTTTAGGAACTTATAAAGTTAATACCTGGGCTGCCCTTTTGGCAGCGAGTGGTATGGTTTTGGGGGCGGCTTATGCGCTTTGGCTTTATAGGCGCATTATTTTTGGAAAACTCACAAAACCTAATCTCAAAAATATTACGGATCTTAATTCCATTGAGAAAGCGGTTTTTGCGCCCATGGCCGTGGCCGTTTTATTCTTGGGAATTTATCCTATGCCACTTTTAAAAATGATGGACGCCACCGTTCAAGACCTTGTCGATAAATATAACATTGCGCTGGATCCTGAGGTGGAATTGGACGCTGATGGGCAGCCCTTAGAAATGGCGCAAGCCAAAATTGAATCACGTGGGGGAGCCTACTAATGTTGGACTTTTATCTTCCTAATTTTTCATTAATCTTGCCTGAAATTATTCTGGCCATCACCGCCTTAGGACTTCTTCTCGATGGTGTGATGACCGGCGCTGAAAAAGGTGTGGCCGTCAGACGCACGGCGCATGTGGCAATTCTCTCCATGATTGTTGCAGGTGTATTTTTAGGGGCGTCCTGGCAAGTTGATTTAAGGCAGGTCAGTTTTAATGGTCAATTTTATCTCGACAATTATGTCATCTTGACAAAAATTTTGGTTTTGATTGGGTCATCTTCAGCTCTTGCCATGTCGCTTTCCAATTTGCAACGCAGTGGTATTGAGAGATTTGAGTTCCCCATCTTGGGCCTTTTGGCAACGCTCGGCATGATGGTGATGCTTTCTTCAAATGACCTTTTGCCTCTTTTTATGGGGCTCGAACTTCAAGGGCTTTCCCTCTATATTTTGGCGGGTCTTAGTCGGGATCGCTTGAGCGTTTCTGAAGCGGCATTAAAGTATTTCGTGTTGGGCGCTCTTTCCACAGGACTTTTTCTTTATGGCGTAAGCCTTATTTATGGATTTGCAGGGACCACAAATTTCGATACCTTAACGGCCGTGTTCCGGTTTGGGGCTGTTGATGGTGTGTCCATTGGAGTTGTCATAGGTCTTGTTTTTGTGATTGCAAGTTTGGCTTTTAAAGTTTCCACCGTGCCTTTTCACATGTGGACACCGGATGTGTATCAAGGGGCCGCAACACCTGTGACCGCATTTTTGGCATCTGCCCCTAAAATCGCAGCTCTTGCACTTTTCTTACGTCTAATGATGGATCCTTTTCAGTTGTTGTTTGAACAATGGCAACAAATTCTGATTGTTATCGCGGCGGGTTCTATGATTTTAGGCGCCTTTGCCGCTTTGTCTCAAACCGATCTTAAACGCCTTTTGGCTTATAGCTCCATTGGACAAATGGGATATGCGGTGATGGGTATTGCGGCCGGTACAGAAGAAGGTGCGCGCGGCGTCATTCTTTATATGATCATTTATGCAGCCATGATTATTGGCGTTTTTGCCTGCATTCTTCATTTGAAATCCCGGAGTCGTCAGACGTTTAATGACATTTCTGATCTCAGTGGTCTTTCCCAATCCCACCCGAAACTAGCTTTCGTTTTGTCCACATTTATGTTTTCCATGGCGGGAATTCCACCCTTGGCCGGATTTTTTGGAAAGCTTTATATTTTTATGTCTGCCATTGAAGCGGGTCTGACGTGGCTTGCGATTTTGGGCGTTTTGTCTTCGGTTGTTTCTGCCTTTTATTATTTGAGAATCGTCAAAACTATTTATTTTGATGCGCTTCCAGAGACACCTCTGGTTATGGCAGGTTCTGGCGGTGCGGTGGCTTTTGAAAATACCATCGTTTTAAATGGTGCCTTTTTGTTCACACTTTTGTTCTGCGTCTATCCACAAGGGCTTTTGCGTATTGTACAAGAAGCCGTTGTTGCTTTGATGAATTGATTTTATGAAATCGCAAGAGCTCTCCCCTGGTGTTTCTCTCTATATTTTTGACGAGCTTGAAACCACCATGGTGGAGGCACGAAAGCGTGCCCAAACAGGTGCTTCTCAAGGAACTACGGTGGTTGCTCTCAAACAAACTCAAGGACGAGGACGCCTTGGACGCACATGGATTTCTGAGCCCGGAAATCTTTACATGACCACGCTTTTAAAACCTGCCCTTGAGATGAAGGATGCGGGAAAAATTTCACTGATTGTGGGACTTGCTTTAAAAAATGTTTTGGAATCTTATGTCAAAGATTCAGAGGTTCAACTAAAATGGCCCAATGATGTTTTAATCAAGGGACAAAAAGTTGCGGGTATTTTGCTCGAGATGATTCCAGGAGTGGAGGAGGGGAGTTTCATCCTTCTTGTAGGAATTGGGGTTAATGTTTCTCATTATCCCGAAAATGTCCGCTATCCCGCAACATCTTTGGCCTCTTTGGGTGTTTCTCTTGATCCGACCCAATTGATTCAGCCCATTGTGACAACACTTCTAAAGATGACAGAAAATTTTGTAAGTGATCCTCAGTTCAATTGGAAAAAAGATTGGATGGCTTCGGCTTATGGTCTTGAGAGAGCGATTCTTCTCACCCATGATTCGGGGAAAATCGTAGCCCAAGGGATTTACCAAGGTATTGATCACAACGGGTCCCTCGTGATTCAAGACGATACTGGAAATATGTGTGCCTATTATGTCGGCGATGTCGTTTTTCAAAAGGTGCCGCTAAAAACCTCTTTTTAGTAAGAAAATCTCTCTCTTCACATCACAAAAAAATTTAAACTTGATTTAAATTTGAATTCCAACATATCCTTAAAATATTATTATTTTATTGAATGTTGGGTTTAAATATGTCGATCTCTTTAGAAGAAGCCAAGATTATCATTAATAATCTGGACCTTACTCATGTGATGAATCGTGTTCGGAAAGAAAAACACTGGAGCCCTCGCATGGTTCAGGTGGCGACTCAATTTTACAAAAATTTCTTAATTCTGTGCAAAAAACATGAAGACATTCATCTCTCCCCCTCTCTTCAAATTGATGAAATCTGGCATGCGCATATTCTTTATACGCAAGATTATTATGAGATGAGTGAGAAGGTTTTTGGAAGTTATCTTCATCATCAACCCATTCATGAAGAAGAATCTCAAGAGAGCGGAGCCGAAAATGGAATCCAACTTCTTCAACGTTTGCATGGCGAAGAATTTGGAGCCCCTATTTATGACGCCGTTTATTCATTTCAGGATTTAAAATTTGCGTTTTTAAATTTCACTATAAATCGCGTAATTAAGCCCTTTTCAAAGGTCTTAAACGGGGCAATGGGCAATTCAACTCGATATCCAACTTGACAATAAGAAGAAAGCTGTTAGAAAATTCATCACTGTGCATTTTATAAATGCACGGATAATGTTACCACCGTGTTATTAAAGGAGTAAATTTATGACAATCCTCGAAAAAATCAAAGCCCGTTTCTTCGGAATAAAAATTGCAGCTTGTAACCCAATTTGCAAAAAGCACTAATGAAAATACTTTAATGAGAAATTTTTAGAGCATTTCTCTAAATGTTTCTCATTTTACTTTTTACAGTTTTATGTTGTAAACAAATTTATCTTCTCCCAAATTGGTAACGTATAGAACCAAATAAAATCAAATGTCCCAAGCGGAAAATACGAACTAATTTCTTGCTGCCAATCGCGAAGGCTTTTCATTGATTTATCAAAATGATTGGGGCAATTTTGATTAACGATTATATATGCATAGTCTGAATAATTCCATTCAATAAATTTGCTTAACTCATTACTTGCTATGTTTGTTGCAGTTATTCCAATTTGATTGAGTTCGTTTATGATAACTCCCACTTCATCTAGTTTTTCCTTGCGTGAATCTTGTGTTTTTAGAACCTCCGACCACACAGCTTTTTTTACGTTTGCATTATCTGTGTTTTCCATTGATTGGCAAAAGAACAAAGTCCAAGCCGCATCTTCTCTCAATTTTACAACAGTTGACTCAGCCTTCCAAAACAACTCTTTTTGAGGTTGTATCCATCCTGTATAAAGAATTGAAAATAAAGAGGCAAAGACAAGTGAGAATTTGAATTTTTTGGAGCGTCGTTTCCAAAAATTTTTCAGTTTGTCAAAAAAATCCATTTTTGTTCCCATGGGTTTTAACGATTACTTCTGTAGATCTCCCAGCAGCCCTTCACCAAATCAGGGGTTAGAGATTTGCATTGATTGCAGTTATCGAGATAAAGGTGATTATTACATTTTTCTCCGTGTCCTTCCTTGCAAGAGTCAACGAGTTCCTTTTGGCAGGCCTCATGACTACAGATTTTTTCACACTCCTCTTTTGTGTGTGTGGCTTGAAGGGAGGGTGATACAAAAAAAGTTAAGGATAAGACCAAATATACGCTGAGCCCAAAGATGTGCATAATGAAAAGCCCCTGTATTAATTATTTTATCTTGAAACGTTATAACTTATTTGAGGTTGGTGTAAGGGGCTAATTTTAAAAATTGAAATTAAACTTTTCCTCGTTCCAAATCTTCCTCTTTTGAGAGAAGTTCAAGCCACCTCTCTTCTTTGAGATGAAGGGTTGTGCGATGTTTTTCGAGAAGCGTTGTTGTGCGTTCAAAATCTTGAGGTGATCGCGTGAAAAATGTAGGGTCCGACAACTGTTCCTCAAGTTTTTGAACTTGGGCGTATAAGGCTTCAATTTCGTCGGGCAAAAGGGAAAGTTCGCGGGCTTCGTTATAGGTAAGCTTTACCTGGACTTTTGGCTTTTCAGGGGCTGGCTGCGAGTTCTTTTTTTCTGGTTTTAAAGGTGTTGCATTTGTCCTCTGAAGTGCATAGTCCGTATAACCCCCCACATACATCTGGACATGGCCTTGTCCTTCAAATGCCAAAATATGTGTTGTGATGCGATCAAGGAAGTCGCGATCGTGACTGACCAAAAGAAGGGTGCCAGGATAGTCTGACAAATATTCTTCAAGCAAATCGAGTGTTTCCATATCAAGGTCATTTGTAGGCTCGTCCAGAATCAGGAAATTACTGGGTTTGGCCAAAATTTTTGCAAGAAGAAGTCGATTGCGTTCGCCACCTGAAAGATTCCTTAAGGGGGTTAGCGCCTTTTTTCGATCAAAAAGAAAATCTTGCAAATATCCCATGACATGGCGAGGTTCGCCTTGTACAAAGATCTGATCTCCCCCTTGTTCACACAAAGTTTGCCACGCATTCAGGTCTAGATTCAGTGCGGCTTGTGTTTGATCAAAAATGGCAATCTCAAGATTTTTAGCGCGACGAATGTGTCCTTGATCCGGTGAGATCTGCCCTGTTAAAAGTTTCAGGAGGGTTGTTTTTCCAGCACCATTAGGTCCTAAAATACCAATTCGATCGCCGCGCATAATGCGACAGGAAAGGTCCTTAATAATGGGGCGCTCCTCATAGCTTTTAAATACATGTTTAGTCTCAACAACTAATTTACTTCCTATGGGAGAGTCTTGAGAGGTAAAGGCCACCCCCCCTTGAGGGCCTTGATGCTGACGTTTTTCTTTACGCAATTCCATAAGGTTCCGAAGACGCCCCATGTTACGTTTTCTGCGGGCGGTTACCCCTTTATGAAGCCATTCCATTTCTTGGGCAATCTTCAGAGAGAGTTTTTCCTGACCCCGGGCTTCGACCTCTAAAATACCATCCGCCCATTCTTCGAAATGGGAAAAATTTTTCTCAAGAATACGTAATTGCCCGCGATCCAACCAAAAGGTTCTTTTTGAGAGTTTCTTTAAAAAGGCGCGATCATGGCTGATGATAAGAATGGCTCCGGGATAGTGGGTGAGGTTCTCCTCCATCCATTCAATTGTCTTGAGATCCAAGTGATTGGTAGGCTCATCAAGCAATAAAATATCAGGGCGCCCCACCAGAGCTTTGGCCATCATCACGCGGCGAGATTCACCTCCCGAAAGTGTGGCGAGATTTTTCTCAGGATCAATCTCCAAATGGCTAAGGGCTTCTTCCAGGATGTGGGGTTCGAGTTTCTTCCCAACCTCTTGCTTTAAAAAATCGAGAATGCTCATGTCAAAAGGTGGCGCCAAAGATTGGTCCAAAATGCCGATTTTGAGATTCGGTTTGGCGTGCCTTTCGCCCCCATCCAGCTCAATGCGTCCGGACAAGGCTTTTAAAAGTGTGGACTTGCCTGATCCATTCCGGCCCACAAGCGCCACGCGATCTCTTGGGAAAATCGATAGAGAAATATGATCCAATATCGGTGCCCCGCCAAACGTGACGAACGCTTCATTTAAAGTGAGAAGGGGCGGAGTTACAGTCAAGGTAAAGTCCCATAAATTGTTGGTTTGAATAAATTTTATCTTGTGTCTAAGAGGGTGATATTAGAATGAAGGTTCTTCTACAATGCCCAAACGGACAATCTCACTGAGGTGAGATTTCATATAGTGTAGTGGTCATAATTGCATTTGAAGCTCCTAAATTCAACAAATCATTATAGTCCGTTCTTTAGAGTTTGTAAGATTTTTTTTCATAAGGTGCCTCTGCACTCTACAAATCATCGGATTGATATGGGAGTGATTTTGCCGTAGGATGCATAATTAGAAAAAAAATAATTATAGGTGGACACGACCCATGCGGAAAATAGGACTGGCACTTCTTTTAACATTGGGATGTGTAGGAAAAAGTTATGGTACGTGTGTGATCAATCAATCAGGATCCAGTCAGTCTATTTCTTACGCAATCACGTGGGATCCCAGTTGTGGACTTTTAAACGTTCCTAAAACATCGGTAGAGTACATGGACCAAAGTCATATAGCGATTCCTCTTATAACTGCGGCAAAAGAAAATCATTGCAATGGAAAAATTTCTATTGAGGGAAATACTTCGTCATTGGATTTTACAACCTGTCATATAAAAAGTACTTACCAAGAAATATCTAATTATACGTTTTATATTGTGGATGCCGGATGTGAAATTGTTGAATCAGATGAGTGCAATAGTGGATCATACTCCAAAAATCCGCCCCCTTCACGTTTGAAGTGAATTCCGATAAAGTGAGGATCAGTTTAAAACAAAAACGTGAGAGTCCTTTTTGATCTTAGGAATTGGAAGTGATTTGGTAGATGTAAACCGCATCAAAACCGCGTATGAGCGTTTTGGGGAAAGATTTCTCGACAAAATTTTTACTCCACGTGAACGTGAGTATGCCTTTAATCAACCGCGTCCAGAGAGGGCTTTTGCGAAACGTTTTGCCGCCAAAGAAGCCCTTGTGAAAGCTTTAGGATCTGGATTTCGAGGTGGACTTTCCTGGCAGGAAATGGAAGTTGTCAATGATGTTTTGGGCAAACCCAGCTTTGCGCTTTCAGGAAGGACGCTTCAAGCTCTACAGGAAAAAACACCTTATGGTCACCAATCACAAATTGACCTTTCCCTTTCCGACGATTATCCCTATGCTTTAGCATTTATTGTCATTTCAGCAAATCCCACTGGGGAAGGATAAAACATAATGAAAAAAGATAAAAATGAAGGTGCCGTGGTCTGGGAAAATGTCCGAGCCCTTTTCTACGCGGTTGTTTTAGCAGTTGTCATTAGAACATTTGCTTTTGAGCCGTTTCACATTCCCTCTGGTTCGATGATTCCCACGCTTTTGATCGGAGATTATTTGTTTGTGAAAAAATGGGCCTATGGATTCAGCCGATTTTCTTTTCCCTTTGGTTGGTACATTCCTTACTTTCAAGGTCGGATTTTAGATCATAACAAGCCGGAACTCGGCGATATTGTGATTTTCCGTGCCCCTTCTGAGGACAATCAAGATTTCGTCAAGCGCCTGATTGGAAAGCCTGGTGATCATGTTCAAATGAAAGAAGGCGTACTTTTCATCAATGATAAAGAAGCCACCCTTGAACTTGTGGGCGAATATTCCACGGTTGGGGATGATGACGATACACTTCAAGCCGGAGAATTTACAGAAACACTTCCCAATGGAATCAAACACAAAATCATCAAACAAATTGAATTTGGATATGCATCTCATGACAATACCCCTGTATTCGTAGTGCCTGAAGGCCATTATTTTATGATGGGCGACAATCGCGACGGATCAGACGATTCCCGAGGTCAGCGTAAAATTGGATTCATTCCTTATGATCATATTATTGGGACCCCAGCCTTTCTCTTCTTCTCAACAGGCGGACATATCGCCATTTGGGAATTTTGGAAGTGGCTTACGGCAGCTCATTACTCTCGCATCTTTAAGGTGCCCCATTGACCATTACGTTAAGTGCGCTTGAAGAATGGCTTTTGTCTCAAGATTTGCATCTTGAAAATCCAGAAGCTCTTCTTCAAGCTTTTATTCATCCCAGTACGCGTACCAAAGGCAATGCTGATTACGAACGCTTGGAATTTTTGGGCGATCGTGTTTTGGGAATTATTATTGCACACAAACTTTACCTGGCGTTTCCTCGAGAAAAAGAAGGCGCTCTTGCTCAACGCTTTGCAAGTCTTGTAAATCGGGAAACTTTGGCTGAGATTGCAGAAGCTTCAGGGATTGCAGCTTTTATGGAGAATGTCATTCAAGAAACCACTCCTTCTCAAAGGCGGCGCGACACTATCCTTTCCGATACGTGTGAGGCGATTTTGGGGGGACTTTATTTAGAAGGCGGGCTTACTCTTTCTGAACGTTTCATTGAAAAATACTGGACCCCAATTCTTCATCAATCCAAAACCGCACCCAAGGATCCCAAATCCACATTGCAAGAGCTTCTTCAAAAACAAGGTAAGATGCCGGAGTATTCGGTTTTGGAATCAACGGGACCTGCCCATGCTCCCTCATTTACAATTCAAATTAGTGTTCCCGAAGGTCCCTCCCTTCAAATTCAATCCACCTCTAAGCGCGAGGGCGAACGTCTCGCTGCGCAAGAAATGTTAAAGGTATTATATAATGTCAAATCTTGAAACCTGTTGCGGATTTGTGGCCATTTTGGGGGCTCCCAATGCTGGAAAATCCACGCTCGTGAATCAATTGGTCGGAACCAAAGTCTCGATTGTTTCCCCCAAAGTGCAAACCACACGCAATCGCGTTATGGGCGTTCTTTTAAAAGACGAAGCCCAGATGATTTTAGTTGACACCCCCGGTATTTTTGTCAAACCCAAACGTCGCCTTGAGCGCTCCATGGTTCATGATGCATGGAGATCTCTAGAAGACGCAGATGCCTTGGTTGTGCTTATTGATGCTTCAAAACCTTCATATGATGATGTTGATCATATTTTCGAGCAACTGAAGGACTCAAAACGTCCACTCTTTTTGGCGCTCAATAAAGTGGATATTGCTGAAAATGAACAGCTCCTCAAATTGGCAGCGCGCTATACAACGCCGCACGTCAAACAGACGTTTATGATCTCGGCGCTTAAAGGCTCAGGCGTGAAAGATCTTGAAAAAACACTGGCGGAACTCATGCCCTTAGGACCGTGGCTTTTTCCTGAAGATCAACTCTCCAACATTAGCGAGCGCCTTTTGGCAACTGAAATTACTCGGGAGAAAATCTTCCATAAACTCCACGATGAACTTCCCTATGCGATTTTTGTGGATACCGAGCAATGGGAAGAATTTCGTGATGGAAGTGTGAAAATTAACCAGCTCATTTATGTGGACCGGGAAAGTCAAAAATCCATTGTCTTGGGCAAAGACGGACGAAAAATCAAGGCCATTGGGGCTGAAGCCCGCAAAGAACTCATCGAAATTCTGGAGAGACCCGTGCATCTTTTTCTCCATGTCCGTGTGAAAGAAAATTGGATGGAAGATCCACGATTCTATCGCAACTTTGGTCTTGAGTTTAAGGTGTGAATAGGAAAATTAATGAAAGTGTTCATTTCTAGGCTAAGAAAAAAGATCCTGATAAGCGGAGTCACTTGGCTTATCCCTAAGGCTCCTATTAGGATGACAAACCTATTTTCCTCTCTCTGGCGAAGGGCTTAAAAAGTGGAATGGCGGGACGAGGCTATTGTTCTTTATACCCGTCCCATGGGGGAACGTTCCCATCTTGTGAGTCTTTTGACACGAGAGCGGGGCAAGGAAAATGGTGCCGTTCGTGCTTCTAAAAAAGATGTCTCCCTTCTTGAAATAGGAACCCAAGTGAATGCCCGCTGGAAAGCCCGCCTTGAAACGCAATTGGGATATCTGACCCTTGAGATGATTCATCCCACATCCGTACTTCTTTTAGATGATGCTTTGGGATTGAGATTGCTTCAATGTGCCTCCGTTTTGACGTATATGAGCATTCCGCAGGGGCATGCTTACCCAGCCCTGTATGAGGTATTTTTCAGATTCTTGCGAGGATTGAGTTGCACTTCCCCCAATCGTCATTCTGAGCTTGTTTCAGGATCTCACAAAAAGATGCTGAAACAAGTCCAGCATAACAAAGCTGAGCACTCCGCCCTCTCTCAACTCCAAGCCTTTGTCCATTTCGAAATGTACCTTCTCCAAGAGCTGGGTTTTGGATTGGACCTCAAAAAATGTGCAGTGACGGGATCCACAGAGGACCTTGTGGCTGTCTCTCCGAAAACCGGACGTGCGGTTTCAAGCGGGCCAGCAAAACCTTATCAATCTCGACTTTTGCCCCTTCCGACCTTTTTGACGTCGGTAAATGACGATTTTCCCCCGATTTCTGAGATTTTAAAAGCTCTGGACTTGACGGGGTACTTCCTAGAGCGGTATCTCTTAAGTAGCTTAAGCTTAGAAATGCCGAAGATCCGCGGAGAGCTCAAAAGGTTCGTCCACAGGTTCGGCCCCAAATTTGAAGAGACATACTGCGCCTCATGACTGAGACTGGACATAAAATTCGTGACGTAGCCCTCGTGGAGGCATTGGGAGACAGATATCTCTCCTATGCGCTTTCTACGATTATGCAGCGCTCCCTCCCGGATGTGCGGGACGGGTTAAAACCCGTGCATCGACGTGTTCTTTATGCCATGCGCGAACTTCGTTTGAATCCCTCTTCTGGATATAAAAAATGCGCCCGCGTTGTGGGTGACGTTGTGGGTAAATTCCATCCCCATGGAGAATCCTCCATTTATGATGCGCTTGTTCGTCTCGCGCAAGATTTTGCTGTAAGATACCCCCTTGTTGATGGACAGGGAAACTTTGGCAATATCGATGGTGATAGTGCCGCTGCCATGCGATATACAGAAGCGCGTTTGACCGCCTTTGCTGAAGCTTTGATGGAAGGCATTGACGAAGACGCTATTGATTTTCGGGCAACCTATGATGGGGAAAATCACGAACCCCTCGTAATGCCCAGCGCTATACCTAATATTTTGGCTAATGGATCTGCAGGGATTGCCGTTGGCATGGCCACAAGTATTCCCCCTCACAATCTTCATGAATTGTGTGATGGACTTTTGCTCCTTTTAAAAAAGCCAGAAGCCAGCATTGAAGAGCTCGTTGAATTAATTCCAGGGCCTGATTTCCCCACAGGGGGATCTCTCGTTGAGCCCAAAGAAAATATTCTTGAGGCCTATAAAACCGGTCGCGGCAGTTTTCGTATTCGCGCCAAATGGGAAGAAGAAAAACTAGAATTCGGGCAATATCAAATTGTCATTACGGAAATTCCTTACCAAGTTCAAAAAGCCAAATTGGTGGAAAAAATTGCAGATCTCCTTTTCGATAAAAAATTGCCCCTTATTGGAAATATCCGCGATGAATCTTCAGATGTGATGCGCTTAATTATCGAACCCAAAACCCGCACTGTGGATCCCATGATTTTGATGGAGTCCCTTTATAAAACAACGGATTTGGATGCACGGTTTTCCCTCAATATGAACGTTTTGAATGGCCAGGGTGTTCCCAGTGTAATGAACTTAAAAGAAGTCTTGGTCGCCTTCATCGCACACCGTTTTGTGGTTTTGCAAAGACGCACCGAATATCGCCTTCAGAAAATTAATCATCGCCTGGAGATGCTCTCTGGATTTTTGATTGCGTATCTTAATATCGATGAAGTGATCCGCATCATTCGTGAGGAAGACGAACCAGCCCCCACCATGATGGCAAAATGGGGACTTTCTGAAATTCAAGCAGAAGCCATTTTGAATATGCGTCTGCGTGCTTTACGGAAACTTGAAGAATTTGAAATTCGCAAAGAGTATGATGCCTTGTCTCAAGAAAAGGGAGATCTCGAGGCTCTTCTTCAAGATCCTGCGCGTCAGAAGAAAAAACTTGCTGATGAATTCAAAACTCAGCAAAAAATTTTTGGTTTTGGAACTTCACTGGGTGCTCGGCGCACCCAATTGTCAGAGCCACCACTTGATATTGCTGTTCCTATTGAAGCCGTAATTGAGCGCGAATCGGTGACAGTAGTCTGTTCTAAACTAGGCTGGCTCCGTGTCTTAAAAGGCCACAACGAGGATCCTGATCTTAAATACAAAGACGGAGATGAAGCTGGATATATTTTGAAGGCCGAAACCACAGATAAACTTTTGGTTTTTTCTTCCAGTGGACGTTTTTATACGATTGGCATCGATAAACTTCCTGGGGGGCGCGGTCATGGAGAGCCTTTGCGTCTCATGATCGATATGGCCTCCGATGATGAGGTCGTGAGCCTTTTCATTTATTCTCCCGGAACACAGCCCCGGAAGCTTCTCCTCGCGTCTACTGAGGGACGTGGGTTTATCACGGCAGAAGACAGCGTGATTGCTCAAACCAGGAGCGGCAAGCAAATTCTCAATGTGGCCGATAAAGAAAAAGCCCTTTTGTGCCTTCCTGTCACAGGAAATGCCTTGGCGGTGGTTGGTCAAAACCGCAAGCTTCTCATTTTCAAAACAGAAGAAATTCCAGAAATGACCCGCGGTCGAGGCGTTATTCTTCAGCGTTATAGAGACGGCGGCATTTCCGATGCGCGCTTTATCACACTGGAAGAAGGCCTCTCCTGGAAATCCGGAGAACGCACCCGGCTTGAGGCCAATCTTACGCCTTGGTCCGGAAAACGAGCCAGTGCCGGAAAATTAGCGCCCGTCGGCTTTCCAAGAAACAATAAGTTTTAAAAAATTTCATTTTTGCTGTACTCTCTTCAATAAAATTTAGGGAGATTCATCATGTCTTTAAAAACTCTATATGCGCTGTCATTTTCTGCATCGGTATTAAGTAATACCCTTTTTGCAAATGATCCTTGTTGTAACGTTGATAATGCACCAAACGTCACCTGTGGATGGGTAAATAAAAAGATTTATTGCGCGCATGTGGAGGGAGCTTATTATGTTTATATTTTAAAAAACAACTGTGACATAGTTGGAGTAACAGGAACACCTGATACGCAAGATTTATGTTTAACTATTGACCCAAATGCAAATTTTTGCCAGCCTCCCTGCCAAGGAGAAGGCAAGTTTTTACCTGATCACGAGAGAAATCAAATTCAAAAACACAACTTATAATTTTCTGACTGGGTCAATGCTGGATGAATTTTAGTATCTTTTTTAAATCTAAAAAATGTAAATCAGAAATTATACAATTTTTATTAAAAAAACAAAAAACTTTAAAAGCAAGAGGTGAATAAAATGAGATTTTATAATTTATTGTTTGCAATTGTTTTTCTTTTGACATGTGAATTAAGTGCTAGAAAACCTGAATTGAAAACTGGAAAATCGTTTACGGAGTGTTCAGACTGCTTGGACAGTTTAGTTGGATTTTGCGGACAATGTTCAAATCCAAATACAGTGCTGTACAATCTTAATAATATGGGGACTTTTTGTGATCCTTGTAAGGGTATCAGTCACGCGGATCTTCCAGGTTGCCTTACGAGTTGTCAAGAAATCTTAAATGATGCCCAACAAGACCTGAACAATTGCTTTACGAGTTGTCAGCAAACTATAACGCAATGCCAAAGCGCCTGTTTATCTACGTCTGAGCGGCAAAGATACACTTTCAAAAATCAACATCATTCCAATAAGAAAAAATAAGATGTGAGTTTACGAGTTAATACCCCATGGGGCTTGCCCCCTGGAGTGTTCATCATAAATTTGGATTGCAAATTGTGGGATTTATGTTGTTTTTACATCAAAAGAGGATTGCCGATGGCGTTTTTAGTGGTGATGATGCTTCCTGTATTGTGAGTGTGAGCTTTCAAAAGATCTTTTTGGTCTTTTTCAAGTGGCCCTCTTTTTTTCAATTCTTAGCTGCTGGCTTAAGCTTCTTAAAAGAGGGCTCTCATTAACGGTTTTTGATCTCGTAAAAACTCGTATTTTCAGATGCTACCTAGTTGGACATTGAAGGTTTATAGTGGAATTCGGATTTGCAATCCATTTTCCATCTTGATTGACAAGGTCAACAGAATAGGCTTTGGGACAGGCATGGTTTGACTGCGAGCCAGGAAAAACCATTTGCACAATGGAAGAAATGGAATGTCCTATCTGTTGATATTCGTCTTGGAATTTTTCATTGTCAAATTCAAAGGAAACTCCAGCGGGATAGCCTTCTTCGTCCATGGTATATTTTATGTTTTTAACAAACCCATCTGCCTGGGCTTTTTCTAAGCTTAGTTCTTCGCCGATACCTGTTGGTTGGACCATAAGTATAAAATAATCTGTAGGTTTTGATTTTAAGCTTCCGCATCCGCATAATTTAGGTTGTGTACTTTTAATAGAAATATTAATGGGCTGCCATGTATCTTCAACGACGCTTTTTGCTGCAATACACTTTGCATCTGAAAACCCAAAAATTGCTCCAGCAAGGATAAATGTGGATATGTAATTTTTTTTCATGATCTTTTCTCCTTTATTATTTTTTTCTTGTTGTAATATCGTAATCACAAATAAGTTAAAATTATATTAACAAGGAGCTTTTTTCAAAGCGCCTCAACTTTATAAAAAAATTGGAAGCCTTCGTGTTTTTTGGTCTTTTCAACAACACCTTGTTTTCCAAGCAATTGGGGAAAAGCGCTTGCCTTCTTGTGTTCTGCTGATTATGCTGAGAAAAATTTTCCGAGTCGACCTTGATCTCGGGAGCTGTGTTTTATTTTGGTAGTGAGAAATCAAATTGATTTCTACCATCCCAACAAAGTAGGAGAGATGCGCGATGTCAACTGCTGTAGGAACTTTATCCCCGGCTTCATCCGTTTTTACAGAAGATAAATCCACCTTAAGACGTGTGATTCTTTCATGCATGATTGGAAATGCTCTGGAGTGGTACGACTTTGCGCTCTATGGTTATTTTGCAACCATCATTGGACAGCTTTTTTTCCCATCAGCGTCAGTATTTGCCTCTTTAATGGCCACCTTTGGCGTATTTGCCGCAGGATTTATTATGCGGCCTTTGGGTGGGATTATCTTTGGTCACATTGGCGATAAAATTGGCCGTAAAGATGCACTTTTGTGGTCGATTTATTTGATGGCGCTTCCCACTGCCTTAATTGGACTTTTGCCCACATATGAACAAATTGGATGGATGGCACCTGTGCTTTTGACAGTGATTCGTTTGTCTCAGGGCCTTTCCATGGGCGGAGAATTCACAGGATCTATGGTCTTTGTCGTTGAGCACGCACCTGATCATAAACGCGGCCTTTTTGGAAGCTGGGTTGTCTTTAGTCTTGTGATTGGAATTCTTGTGGGTTCTAGCGTTGCTACCGCCACTTGCTATCTTTTGAACGAGGAACAACTCCATTCTTGGGGCTGGCGTGTACCTTTCCTCCTCAGCGTTTTGGGGGGGCTTGTGGGATCTTATATGCGTAATGCTGTGGATGAGCCTGAGCAATTTAAAGCGGCTAAAAAACAGCATAAAACCGAAGCTACACCTTTAAAACAGGTCTTTCAGCATCATCTCAAAGGCATTGGACTGGTCATGATGATTGACCTGACCGTTGCCATTGGTTTTTATATTATTGTGACGTTTATTCCTAATTATATGTCTGCGCTTTTAGGATGGGAAAAAAGTGAATCGCTTTTAATTACGACAGTGAGTATGATTGCGATGGGGGCTGTAATTCCTTTTTGTGGTTTCTTTTCGGATAAATTTGGCAGGAAACCCGTTTTGATGGCAGGCGCTTTGATGTTTATTTTTGGCGCTTATCCGCTTTTTGAAACTTTAGAAATGTCAGGCCTCATGCATGCACTTTTTGCTCAAATTGGATTGGCTATGATTATGGGGACCTACTTTGCACCCATTCCGGCCACTCTCATGGAGCTCTTCCCCACAGAAGTCCGTTATTCAGCACTTTCCATTGCCCACAGTTTGGCGATGGCTATTTTTGGAGGAAGTGCACCTCTTGTGGCAACGTGGCTTATTCATGTGACAGATAATTATTCTGCGCCCGCGCTTTATTTAGCATTGGCCGCTTTCATTTCCCTAATATTCGTTTGGAAAATGCCAGAGCATGCTCGGGATCATTTGGAATAGGAAATTTTTTCTATTCCTGTGATCCTAAATGCGGAGGGATGGGAAAATACAAGTAAAACGTAGAGCCTTGGCCAAGCTGAGATCGGACCCAAATTTTTCCTTCATAGGTCTCCATAATCCGGTGGCATGCAGCAAGGCCAATTCCTGAGCCTTCTGAAATAAATGCATTTTCTGCACGTTCCCCAAATGAAAAGATAGTCTTAAGTTGAGGTTGGGGAATACCAATACCATTGTCTGAAATAGCATAAAGAACGCCTGATTTTATTTTTCTTGAACGAATATAAACTTGGGGCCGCTCATTTTTATTGTATTTAATAGTATTCTCAATGAGATTCTTCAAAATCGTAATGAGATCGCTTTGATGAAGATAGAGAAAATTTAAGGTTCCTGTTTTGATAATTAAATTGCGATTGATAACCGTTAAAAAGAGAGGCTTTATGGTATTTTCAATAACATTCCGGACACAAACTATTTTTTGTTGATGTGGATCCAAAATACTTGATTTAGTTATACGTGCGATGGAATCAATGAGATCTTTCATACGATAAATACTTTGATAAATAGAATTTAAAAACTTTTTACAATTATCATCCTGATTTTTTAGATAATCCTTCTCAATAAGCTGAAGGTGTGCATTTATCACACGAAGGGGTAAACTTAAATCATGATAGGCAATATGTGTTAATTCTTCAAAATTTTTATAAGAAAGAAAAAGTTCTTGATTTTTTTGATTCAAAATTTCTTTTTGATTTTGAATTTCTTTGTAAGCATTAAATAATTTTGTGTCATCAATTGTAACGCCTGCAATCTGATTAGGAAATCCTTTGTCATCAAAAAGTAAAAAACGGTAGGTTGTGGCGTGGTGCCAATTTCCATCGGGCTTTTTGAACCTGAAACCAACTTCTTCGAACTGATCAGATGGCTGATATGAGGGCTTAAGCGCTAATTTTTCTCGGTCATCAGGATGTAAGCAATTATAAAAGAGGGAGTGATCTTTAAAAAATGCTTCTTTTGAAAAGCCATAAAGTTTATGAAAATTATCACTGACATAAAGCATTTCAAGTGAGGGAAGTGCTTTGAGCCACAAAACGGCATGTGTGTTTTCTAATATTTTTTCAAGGTAGGCTTGAGTAGGAATTTTGTCATCGATCCTATTGTTAATTTGAACGTGTGCCTCAATCAAACAAGAGAAAACATTTTTTTTGTCTTTTAAAGACGAGATTTTTGCTGAGAAATTTTGGGTAGCTTTTTGAATTGAAATTTCAAAGGATATCCTTTCCTGAGATTGAAGAGACTGAATCCCAGACATAAAGTCACTTTCAAAGTCAGGATCAGCAGTAAAAAAATCAGAAAACTTTGTATTCACAAGATCGGATGGAGAGATTCCAAATTGGTCAAAAAAATTTGGATTGGCGTAAAGAATTGAACCCTTTTGATCGAGCAGCACCATCACAATTTTGCTAATTCTCAAACACTCAGCCTTATAAAGGGTTTCAAGCTCTTCTGGAGAGTGAAATTCGCTCTGTAAAGAATCAACCATTTTAAGGGAATTCATTTTTATTCTCATGAAAACGCAGGAAATCCTTTTCCCTTATATTTTATTCCGAATTTAAATCAATATTAAAATAAAATTAAAAATAAATTAAAATTCTCGCTCCACAATTTTCTTTTTAATTTCACCAATTGCTTTGGCGGGATTGAGGCCTTTGGGGCATGTTTTTGTGCAATTCATAATGGTATGGCAACGATAGAGTTTGAAGGAATCATTGAGTTCATCCAAACGCTCGCCTGTGGCTTCATCACGGCTATCGGCAATCCATCTATAAGATTGCAAAAGGCTGGCTGGGCCCAAATAACGATCTCCATTCCACCAATAACTCGGGCAGCTCGTTGTGCAACAATAGCACAAAATGCATTCCCAAAGTCCGTCCAACTTTGCCCGATCTTCTTTGCTTTGAAGACGCTCCTGAGTCGGGGAGGGGGGTGTTTGGCTCTTGAGCCACGGCTGGGTCGAGGCATGTTGTGCATACGCCAATGTAAGGTCTGGTACGAGGTCCTTCATCACCGGCATATGGGGCAAGGGATAAATTTTAATTTCCTTCCCGCAATCGTCAATGTGCTTTAGGCATGCAAGCGTATTTGTACCATCAATATTCATCGCACACGATCCACACACACCCTCACGACAGGATCTGCGGAAGGTGAGCGTGGAGTCGATCTCGTCTTTAACCTTGATTAAAATATCAAGAACCATGGGACCGCATTTTGCAAGGTCAATTTCGTAAGTATCAACGCGTGGATTCGCATTAGAATCCGGATCGTACCTATAAATATGAACAAGCTTTGGATTTTTCGCAGGTTCTTTTGATTTATGAACTTTACCCTTTTCGATCCGAGAATCTTTGGGAAGTCGGAACTCAACCATTTTGGAGTCTCCTTAATAAACGCGCTTTTGAGGAGGAACGACCTCCACATCAGAGGTGAGTGTGTACATGTGAACGGGGCGATAGCTGAAGTTAACATTAGTCTTATCTTGGTGAGATACGGTATGTTTCATCCAATTTTGATCATCGCGATTTGGGTAATCTTCACGAGCATGGGCGCCGCGGCTTTCTTTCCGATTTAAGGCTGAATGAATGGTGACATGGGCTTGAGGGGCCAAATTTTGAAGTTCTAAAGCCTCAATCAAATCCGAATTCCAAATCAAAGAGCGATCGGAAATTTGAATATCATTAAGATCTCCCAAAATGTCTTCGACAAGTTGGGTTCCCTTGGAAAGGAGATCTTCTGTTCTAAAGACAGCACAATGTTTTTGCATAGTCTTTTGCAGATTTAATCGGATTTCAGAGGTTCTTTTACTGCCATTAGCAAAACGAAGTTTGTCGAATCGTGCAAGGGATTCCTTGCCAATATCTGAGTGAAATGGCTTTGCCTCACGTCTCCGGTCCACCACTTCTGCGGCTCTGAGTGCGGCCGCCCTTCCAAAAACCACAAGATCAAGAAGAGAGTTGGTCCCCAATCGATTGGCGCCATGAACGGAAACGCAGGCCGCTTCCCCAATGGCCATAAGGCCAGGGACTACATGTTCTGGATCTTCTTTTGTGGGAGAGATGACTTCGGCATGGAAGTTTGTGGGAATGCCCCCCATATTATAGTGAACTGTTGGAAGAACGGGAATGGGATCTTTTGTGACATCCACGCCCGCAAAAATTTTGGCGGTTTCGCTAATTCCAGGAAGGCGTTCGTGAAGAACAGCGGGATCCAAATGCTCAAGATGAAGATAGATGTGATCTTTTTCAGCTCCCACACCGCGGCCTTCATTAATTTCAATGGTCATGGCGCGACTCACAACATCGCGGGAAGCCAAATCTTTTGCTACAGGCGCATAGCGTTCCATAAAGCGTTCCCCTTCCGAATTGGTGAGGTATCCACCTTCACCACGGGCGCCTTCGGTGATCAAGCAGCCAGATCCATAAATGCCAGTAGGGTGGAATTGGATGAATTCCATATCTTGAAGAGGAATTCCTGCACGCAAGACCATGGCATTGCCGTCTCCGGTGCAGATGTGGGCAGAGGTGCAAGAAAAGTAAGCGCGACCGTACCCACCTGTGGCTAAAACTACCATTTTGGCGGAGAATCTGTGGATTGTACCATCGGTTAAATTCCAGGCAATAACGCCGCGGCAAACGCCGTCTTCCATGATGAGATCAAGGGCAAAGTACTCGATGAAAAACTCAGCTTGATGCTTGAGGCATTGCTGATAAAGCGTATGCAAAATGGCGTGTCCTGTGCGGTCTGCTGCGGCACACGCGCGTTTGGCCATAGATTTTCCAAAATCAATGGTGTGGCCACCAAAAGGGCGTTGATAAATTGTTCCCTCATCCGTTCGAGAAAAAGGGACTCCCATATGCTCCAGTTCGATCACAGCAGGGATGGCATTTCGGCACATATATTCAATTGCGTCTTGATCCCCAAGCCAATCCGATCCTTTGATGGTGTCGTACATATGGAATTTCCAATTATCACCATCCTGCATATTATTAAGAGCTGCTCCCACACCGCCTTGGGCCGCAACAGTATGGCTTCGGGTCGGAAAGACTTTGGTGATGCATGCCGTTTTTAAATTCTCTGCGGCCATGCCCAAAGTTCCGCGAAGACCTGCGCCTCCGGCGCCCACAACAACAACATCGTAGGCATGATCAATGATTTTATATTCGCCCTGCATGGTGACTCACTTTACTTTGTCATAATGGAAATCATAGAGATGAGAGCCATAAGCCCCCCGAAGAAGCTTAAAAATTGGAAAAAGATGATGAGAAATATTTTCAATTTCTCATGATGGACATAATCTTCAATAATGACTTGCATGCCTAAAAATCCGTGATAGAGCATTAAAATAATAAGAGCTGACAATGCAGAAACAGCCCAAATGGAATGAAATTTTAAAATAAGATGTTCATAAGGGGCAGCCCAAAACACAATAACCACGATTGCAAACCACAGCATGAGGGGGGCGAGGAGGGCTGCGGTGACGCGTTGAGCCCACCAATGATGTACACCGGACTTTGAGGATCCCAATCCTTGGGCTTGTTTGAGTTTTGATTCAAGTGTCGTCATGACCAAATTTTCCCCCACACAAATCCAAGGGCCCAAGAAAAGACAGAAAAAGAAATGGCGCAAATAATAACTATTTTTCCAGAATTTTCTGCTGTTTTCAAATCATACCCATGACCCAAATCCCAAGCTAAATGACGGATACCATTGGCGAGATGATAAAACAACGAAAAGCTCCAGCCCATTAAAAAAAGATATCCAATAGGGCTTTTGAGCCAACTTTTTGCGCATGCATAACTTTCAGGTCCCGAGGACAATAAGGTGAGCCACAGCACGAAAAGAAGGGTCCCAAAATAAAGAACAACGCCTGTTCCTCGATGCAAAATGGAGAGTATGGAGGTCATTTGAGGCTTATAAATTTGTAAATGAGGCGAAAGCGGCATGTCTCGTTTTTCAGGTTGCGAGGTCATCTCTGTTTTCTCAAGAGTTGTTTTTATATGAGAATTGTATTTAACGCGAAGGTGGCCTTTTCGTCAATGCGTGGAAAAAAAATTGTAGGAGTTCATACCATTTCCGTAAAATAGTTAACAAAATGAAAGACCGTACGTTGTCATCCCCGCGGAGGCGTGGATGAAGGGTCACCTCATGAAAAACAAAAAATTTCTACAATTTACTACTTTCGTCATCTTCGTAATGAATCAGCCAGTCAATTTGTCAAATATGAATTAAATTTCAATGGCTTTTTACGGGTAGGCAAATGAAAAACTTGATTTTTGAGGGAAAATAAGGGATAAGTAAATGTAAGTCGGCCCTATGAGGTTAAGGCGTGACGTTATCTCAAGTCTTGTCCTCATAAAATTTCAAATAAGGCGAAAAGGATATAAAGACACAAAATCATGTGGAATGCGCCCTTGCAACGATTGGATCAGAGGCAAATCCCGAGCTTTCTTCAAAAGACGTATGGAGCAGATTTGGAATCTGTAAAACTCATTAGTAATGGGATCAACCTTGTTTTTCGCTTTGAAAAAGAAGGGCGAGGATATTATCTCAAACTCACCCATGAGGCATTAAGGCCCCAAACGGCTCTTCAAGAGGCAATTTTATTTCATCAGTTTCTTTTTGAAAACACTCTTCCCGTTCCTGAAATTGTGTTCTCGCAAAATGGCAAGACAATCGAAGTTTTAAGTCAAAATGAGGATGTCTTTTTGGCCCATGTTATGAAAGAAGTTTTGGGAGAAAGTATTGCACCCCTCGATAAAATTGGGAATTTAACGCCTGAGGTCCTTAAAAATTGGGGACGGACTTTGGCACAGTTTCATAAAATTGCTCAGGGGTATGCGAAGGCTCCTATGTTTAAACGTGGGAACGATATCTTTGAGGAATTCGATGGGTATGTATCACAAGAAAATTCAGCCCTTCAGCATGAGTACAATGATGTAAAAAACAAAATCCTAGCGCTTCCGAGGACGCCATTTAATTTTGGTGTGATCCACGGAGATCACCGACCGGGCAATGTTTTGATTCAAGGCGGGCGTATTTTCCTCATTGATTTTGATGAGCCCTTAAACGCCTGCCTTATGAAAGATATTGCGCGCCCTTTTTTCGACCTCTATGTGGAAAATGATCTGCGTCTTTTTGAAAAATCTAAACCATTTTTCGAAGGCTATATTGAGGTACTTCCTCAGATGCTTTTAAATTTTGAGGATTTTTTGCTTTTCTTACGCCTTAAAGCTCTCGATATTTATCTTTGGACGATCAATAACTGGCACAGTGATATAGCCCCCGGCGGCGGTAATGTAAGGGAATGGATGTCGAGAATTCGAAATTCCATTGAATCAGAGGCAAGTAATTCAAAGTGTTATCGTTTCTTAGCTCCCACAGGCCAGATTGTGCAATATGATCCTGTCATTGTGTAGTTCCCTCTACTCTCGTTATTCTTCGATGCAGATGCGGCACACGCTGCATCACCTTCGTCTTGCGTGAGCGCGGAATCTGATTGTTTACAATTGAGTAAGCCTGCTTTATGGCAAAACATCTTGTCCTTTGAAATGCCGTAGTCATCAGGATCAATGGTCCATCCATCAAGGTTCTTAGTGTTTTCGCATTCTAAAACTTTATAACAAGCAAACAAGGGGTTTGATGTAGAATAGAAAACCAGAGCCACAAGAGTTTTTCTTAAAAGCTTTTTATTCATTTTTTATTGATACTTTCGCGGTTAATTATTCGAAGACAATTAAGTAAAGATAGAAAAGAAAGAGTCTAGGTGTTTTTTCAAGACCTCAGGATCGGAGAGGTGGTAAAGAAGAAGCAAGGAAAGGCCTTTCCAGTGATTTTGCTTCTTTGCCAACCCATTTTAAGACAGCGACATTGCTGACCTTAAGAAGTTTTCCAACCCTCCCAAAGTTCGCGTTTCCCAATGTATACAAAAAGATTGCCAGCGCTTTCATGCCCTCTGGCTTTCCGCGCTTGGGCGTATTTGTGAAATTGTAACCACATGATTTACAGCGATAACGCTGGATGTCTCCAACCATTTCATTCTTAACACATTGAATTGAATTACATTTCTTGCATTCCATGACCAGTCTCCTTTTGAACAAGTCACCTTATCACGCTATCTATTTTTGGTTAAGTGTCTCAAAAAAAGCTTATTACACAAAGGAGTTGTTTTTAAAAGCTCACATTGAAATCCACCTTTATAAGCCTGTCCCGTTCATAAAAGTTGTCATAGGAAAGAGAATACTTCAGATGAAGGCCTGCTATGCCAGAACACGGCGTGCCATATCAAAAAGTTCAATCCATTTTCTAAGTAAACAGCGTGGACTCACCTGAGGTTGAGCCCTCAATTATCTCTCTTATGTATCCTTCTCCCCTTATTTTCAAAGAGGAGCGGTTACAACAATTACTGATTTGGATGGAACATCATAATGATCATTATGAATGGTTTCTCCATCATAACAATCGACTCTTATTGTATTAGGATTAGGTTCCAAAGTCCAAGGCGTTGGGCATTCTTTAGCAGGAAGGTAAAAATTATGACTCGTGTTAGCTTCTACATCAGCCTCTACATAAACACAGGGTTGGTTGGGACCATAAGTCGGGGCATGAGTAGTATCAATTATTTGGCAGAATATCGAGACGTCAGTATCATTTTTAACTTGTGCTGTCCAAAGATAGTCTTGAGGAGAAGGTGTTTTACCACCTAAAGATGCAGCAGGTGCAGCCTTTGCTGTCCCTTCCAAAAAAACTAGAAAGCTGAAAGCCACTACAGCTAATCTTTTCTTACGGCTTATTAAAAAAAGCTTATTCATTTTGCCTCCTTGGAAATGAAAGAAAAGTAAAAATCACAAAGGAGCTGTTTTTAAAAGCTCGCCCTGAAATCCAGTTTTCGCCAGAATAGCACAAAATAGGGTAGAAAAAAATGAAAATATGGTGTTTTTACGGGTTCATATAAAATGAGACTGATCTGACCTTAATCAAATCGATAGGGTTTCAGCCTTTCTTGTCAAGGTGCGTTTTACTTTTATCTGAACTCGGACACTGCTTTTGATGGCAACCCTTAGCGGATAACTTAGCTGGAAAATTCCCCATCTACCCCATTATTCTGCCGATAAACCAATTCTTCAGGGTGGACTATTTATTCGGACATAATCTTTTTTAGAAAATGTTATCCAGAAACACCCTGCTCGGCATAGGCGAAGGTTTCGGGTGTGTGCGTTTCTTTCTTTCCCAAAAGTTGATAGACGGCGAAGAAGATGACCGAAACGGCCATGGGATATAAGGCGGGCGCATAAAGACTGAGATGCAGGGATTCGATGAGATAGGTCAGAATCATTGGCGTTGTCCCTCCAAAAATGGCCATGCCGAGGCAGAAATTGACTGAGATTCCACGATAGCGCGCTTCTGGCGGGAAAAGCTTTTGAAGGAAAATATGACCAGATCCTGCAATGCCTGCAGCCAATCCCCCTAAAAGCGCTTGCCCTAAAATAATGGAATAAATGTCCTGGCTTTGAAGCAGATAATAAACGGGTACAATTGTGACAAAAACCGCAATGGAGAGAATTCTCATGCCCATTTGGTGTCCTTGAACGTCCAAAAGATAGCCTGCAGCAGGAGAGAGAATCATAAAGATAAAAAGACCTGCGAGATTCAATTGCATAGCCAATACCATGTCCCATCCGAGATATTTTGACATATACATATTCAAAAACCCTAAGAGAGAGTAGGTGAGAGAGCCGTTAAAAGCCCCTAAGAAAAAGGCAATGGTGGAGCTGCGTCCATGGGTTTGATAAATTTCAACGAGTGTCAGTTTTTTGGCTTGTGGTCTTTTCTGGAGATTTTCAAATTCAGGCGTTTCATTCATATAGCGCCGAATAAAAAATCCAAGGGCACTGATGAGAGCTCCTGCGATAAAGGGAATTCGCCACATCCACTCATCGCCAAAAGAGGTCACAAGATATCCCGCAAAAGTCGCCATAAGGGCTCCAATGACCACGGAGGAGGTGATGAGCCCTCCGGCTGCGCCAGGCTGGACATTTCCAATATGCTCAAGGGCAAAAATGGCTGCGCCATTATATTCACCCCCGGTGCAAAGGCCTTGGCAAAGTCGGCAGAGAATTAACGTGAGAGGCGCTATAATCCCGAGAGTTTCATAGCTGGGTAAAAGTCCAATGATGAGTGTAGGAGCGCCTGACAAAAGAATCGTCCAGCTGAGGGCATATTTGCGTCCGAATTTATCTCCCAAATATCCAAAGAAAAGTCCGCCAATTGGGCGCATCATGAACCCGGCAGCAAATGCGCCCCAACTCGCGAGAAGGGAGATTGTCGCGCTTTCAGAAGGAAAGAATAATTTCCCAATGGAAACTGCAAAAATTCCATAAAGCGTAAAATCGTAAAACTCGAGGGCGTTTCCCTTCATTGCAGGAATAATAATTCGGCTAAATTTTTTCAAAGTTGGCGCTCCCTTTTAATTTTTTCTACAGTTTAACTAAATTTTAAGAATTTTACAAAACCCATTTTTAAGCATTTTTAAACATTTAATAGTGGCATTTTTGTATCATGAAAAGTTAATGATAAAAATGCGTTTGAAAGCTGAATTGCGGTGTTTCCAAAAAGTCTTTACATTCTTAAAAAAATAAATAGGTGAGGATGATATGACCTTCAATTTCAGACATAAAAACTATACCCCCCTTTTTGCGATGGCTTTGGGAGCGTTCACTTCCAGCCTTTCGGCATCTCCCTCAATGAGTGCTCCTCAACTCACCATTTCCGGTCAGTCCACGTTTAATGCGTGGTGGTTTGAAAACAAACAGCAAAAGTATCGCAATGACAGTGATTTTGGGCAAGGTTTTGCATTGGGACAAATATTTGGTCCTGGACAAGGGTTGCCTTTAGATAATTCACAAATGCGTGGTTATGGTCGTGGATATCTTTTCACGATGGACGACAGTCGCTTGAAATTTGATGTCAGTGGAAAAACAGATCCAGGAATGGATTACGGTTTTGCCGTTCTTGTGAATACAAGCACAGAGCAAACATCTTATGATAAAACTATCAAAGAAAGCTATATCTGGGCTGGTGGTTCATGGGGTCGCCTCACATTCGGTAACACCGATGGCGTTGAAGACATCATGGCTTTCGGTGGATTTGATCCATTGGGCGGTACAGGCGGTTTTGACGGTAACTTCGACCGTGTTGTGAACTTTGTGACAGGTACGGTCACTTCTATTGACCTCGTTGGTGACACAGGAAAATCCACAAAAGTCATGTATCAAACACCACGCTACTATGGCTTCCAAGGTGGTATCAGCTTTACACCACAAACAGGTCACCAAGGCGAAGCTAAGATCAACAGCTCACGTGATTATGGCAAAAAAGGGGAGCTCAATGCTTTCGACCGTCGTAGCATCGCTGGTGGTTTGAACTTCCTCAACAAGTGGAATAATGGCTTTGAACTGGGTCTTTCTGGAACAGCTATTTTCGCAAAAACTCAACCTGAGTATACGGGTGATAATTGGACATTGGTCGATACTGATGGACAAATTGTTGCCACTAACATAGGTAATAATAGTGGAGAGCGTAAGAACACAGCTTCTTTTGCGCTGGGTACGATGATGCGATATGCCGGATTCGAGCTGGGGTTTGAATTTGGAAATAATAGCAGGTCTGGTCAAATTAAAGATTTACAAGTAGAAACTGGAGGGCCAAAAACCAATTCTGGTTGGTTTATCGATACAGGTTTAGCCTACAGCTGGGGCCCTACAAAATTCAGTATTGGCTATATGTATACAAAACGTAAAGCCATGGGATTGCGTGGAACATTTGCCAACGGAAATTTGGAATTTTTCAAAGCCAAAAACCGTACCAATATTCTCTCGACCTCAATCGATCATAAATTGGCCCCGGGTGTGGGTGTATACTTTGAATATGCTCACTATGACATGAAGAACGAAGGCTTTAATGTTGATGCGATGTTACACAACAGTTTGAACCTTGCTCCGGCGGCTACTCCAGGTGTGGTCGTTTCCGCAACAGGTGGCTCCTTTACAGGTCCCGTGGGTCCAAAGCAAAAGTCTGATGCTTTTGTCTTGGGTACAAAGGTTAAATTCTGATTCTTTTCAAGGATGAAACTAATCGTCAGAGTTCCGTATCGTTAATTGGTGTTTGTGAAAACGCAAATAAAAATTGACTTTTTGACCATTCTTTGGTAATTAAGCTCATCTTAATAAAGGAGTTGATATGCCTGAAGTTCTGATCAACGGTCCTGTCGGACGCATTGAAGCCCGTTATCACCATAATAATAACCACAAGGCGCCTATTGCCATTGTTCTCCATCCTCATCCTGAGCATGGTGGGACGATGAACAATAAAGTGTCCTATGCCTTATTTCGTGCATTTGCAGATAAGGGGTTTCGTGTGCTGCGTTTTAATTTCCGTGGCGTGGGTCGGTCTGAAGGCAAATTTGATCATGGTGAGGGTGAGCTCAGTGACGCGGCCGCGTGCCTCGATTGGCTTCAATCTCAAAATCCTGAGCCACAGCAATGCTGGGTTGCAGGGTTCTCCTTTGGAGCTTGGATTTGTATGCAGCTTTTAATGCGCCGCCCTGAACTTGATGGATTTATTTCTGTAGCCCCGCCTGCCAATCATTATGATTTTAGTTTCTTAGCGCCTTGCCCTGTTTCTGGAATGCTTTTGCAAGGGACTGAAGACGATATCGTGCCTAAAGATTCTGTGGCAAAGCTTGCACAAAAACTTTCGGCACAACGGGGGCTTCATATTGATTATCGTTTGGTACCTGGTGCCGATCACTTCTTTGCAGGAAAACTCGATATCCTCACAAATCATGTGAATGATTATCTTGACGCCGCTTTTAATCCCATGCCTTTGGTTGCGAATGGGTGAGACTCTAAGAGTCTTCTTTTTGAGTGTCGTTTGAATTTAAAAAATAGAACAAGTGAGATTTTCATGACAACGCTTTTTGATTCCCTCTCAATGGGGCCATATATTCTTCCAAATCGTATTATTATGGCGCCTATGACCAGGGGACGTTCGGATGTAGGAGCTTTGCCCAATGAGCTTATGGCTGAGTATTATGCTAGCCGTGCAGATGCTGGATTATTAATCACTGAAGCTACTGCTATTCATCCTTTGGGTTATGGTTGGTTGGGCGCGCCGGGTATTTGGAATGAGGATCAAACAAAAAAGTGGAAACTTGTGACAGATGCGGTTCATGAGAAAGGTGGAAAAATTTTTCTCCAACACGAGTTACGCAGTTTGCAGGAGAAGAGAGAAGAGATAAGGTGAGAGGGAATATTTATTAAATGAGAAGAAATGATGTCTCGACACAAATGCACAAAATCACTTTATCGTTCATTTTTACAAGCCAGCAGTGTGCGCTATTCAGGGTTGGCACTTTCGGAGGTGTCACCGATTCCATTGTCGCATGACAGCGTCAATCGATGGTTGAGTTCTAGTGCATTGCGTCCGAGCGGAGTGTGGAATCTTACTCAATCTCTTATTAACAAGAAAGAACCTTGTTTTTTAGTATGTGACGATACAATTTTGGATAAAAATCGGAGCGAGAAGATAGAGCTTGTGCATTATCAGTATTCTGGGAATGCCCATGATGTTATTGCGGGGATAGGTCTTGTCAATTTGGTATGGCATGGCCTGAGGAGTCATGACTCTATTCCTGTTGATTATCGTATTTATGATAAAGCCAGCGATGGCAAAAGCAAGAATGACCATTTCAGGGAAATGTTAAAGCTGGCTCAAGACAGAGGGATAAATCCGGATGACGTGGTTGCAGACGCTTGGTACTCGAGCTTGAATAATCTGAAGGCCATTGAATCCATAGGCTGGACATGGGTGATGGGGTTGAAGAAAAACAGGAAAGTGAATCGTGGAGAAACTCTTGAAAAGCTGGACATTCCAGATGAAGGACTGAAAGTTCACTTACGCGGATATGGATGGATTACTGTTTTCCGGTTTGTTGCCAAAAACGGTCGCACGGATTATATCGGAACCAATAGGGATAATCCCTCTCGTGATCATATTGAACTGGTCATGAAATCGCGTTGGAAAATCGAAGTTTATCATCGGGAATTAAAGCAAACATGCGGTCTTGAACGCTGTCAGTCTCGCACGGGACGAGCCCAAAGAAATCATATATTTCTTGCCATTTCGGCTTGGATTCAAAGATTTAAAAGACGACTTGCTGGAGGCTTCTCTTTTTATCAGCAGCAGTGGGATGTTATTAAGCATGATATCTCTAGAGAAATAACAAAACTCATGTCTTTCGCTTAGATTCCCACCCTTTTGCTGCAAACTGCGTAACTCGTGTCCAACTTTGGCATATGGGGCGAGTTTCTCATCCAGATTTTCTTAATGGTGAATTGCCTGTGGGCCCCTCTGCGATTGCAGCTGAGGGGGAAACTCATACACCTCAAGGTAAAAAAAATTATGTCACACCCCGGGCTCTGACAATTCCAGAAATCCATAAAATTATAGAACACTATGCTGAGGCTTCTGAAAGAGCCATTACGGCAGGTTTTGATGGTGTGGAAATTCATGGGGCCAACGGTTATCTCATTGATCAATTTATTCGAGATGGTTCCAACCTGCGTCAAGATGACTATGGTGGTACGCTTGAGAATCGCTTGCGTTTCCTTTGTGAAGTTACAAAAGCTGTTTGCGATAAAATTGGATCTGATCGTGTCGGCGTTCGCCTCTCTCCTACATCTCATTACAATAGTATGAATGATAGTGATCCTGTTGGGACTTTCGTGCGCGCTGCAGAACTATTGAATGACTTAAATATTTGCTATTTACATACGCTTGAAGCCCTGCCAGGTCATATGTTGGCCACAGAAGGCTCCCGGGTGACGCCTCATATTCGTAAGGTTTTCAAGAACGTCCTTATCACAAATGGAGGTTATAATCTGGAAACTGGAAATAAAGCGATTAATGAAGGGGAGGGGGATGCTATTGCGTTTGGGGTACCTTTCCTCGCAAATTCTGATTTAATTTATCGATTTAAGCATAATGCACCCCTCAATGCACCAGATTTCGCAACTCTTTATACGTCAGGAATCGAAGGATATACGGACTATCCCATTATTGGAATTTGATCACTTTTTGGTGCAAAATATTTTTTTACGCCAGGAGTTCTCCATAAGAAATATTCTCAATGCTTTGAAGAATGCCTTGCCTAACGACTGGAATCATGGGGTCTGGGAGGTTTTCAGAATCAAACCATCCCATATCAGTATGCTTTTGAGGTTCAATATTATAAGGAATTTCATTTACGAGGAGATTGTGGACAAAGAAAAGGCTTAAATCTTGCCATCGTTTGGAAGGATCTTCCCAGGAAATAGCATCGAGATAAACCGCCGTTGAAAATTGAGGCGTTTTTACAGTGATTCCTACTTCCTCATGAGCTTCTCGAATGATAGCTTGAAGTGGGGTTTCGTCCCCCTCGATTTTACCCGTAGGACAATGCCAATGACCGCCATAAATGTGTGCATTAAGGTTGCGCTTTAAAAGAAGGATCTGGTTCTCCTTCCTTAAAATCAAATGAGGACAAATAATCATAAAAGTGTTTTAAATGTTGGTTTCGATTCCTTCAAGAGGTTAGTTTGTCAAAATATCTGTTTTTTTTTGAGGACTTCAAAAACGCAAGGGAAGGAGGATTATATTTCCCTACTTCAAAGGAGTTTTCTCACAACCACAGGTTTCCAGTTTTTTCTCAAGGGCGTCTACACGTGCTTTGAGAGCGTCAACATCAATCTCCACGGCATCGGCTTTACTGGGTTCTGCAAAGTCTGGGGTGGGGATAGATGGTGGAGGCTGAATACCGTTGGAGGGTGCTTGAATATAAAGCGTCTCCGTTTTATCTTCCGCCCTTAAGGAAGGGGCAGCTAAAAGCAGCCCCATCATGACAATGCTTGAGAAAATCGTCTTCATGGCTGTCTCCTTATGAGGCTGAATGGGGGTCAACCCAGCCAATATTTCCATCGGCTCTTTTATAAACCAAATTCATTTTTCCATGAGATCCGTTAAGGAACAAAAGTGCCGGAGAATTGGAGAGGTCCATATGCATGACGGCTTCTCCCACAGACAAAGTGGGGATATCCGTGTTCATTTCAGCAATAATCACAGGCGCTTCAAGTTCTTGCGATTCAGAGCTGCTATCCAATACATATTGTTGTGCGGACGTTTTTACATATTCCACATCGCGCTTTTTGTGGTGATCTGTAATGCGTTTTTTGTATTTGCGAAGTTGTTTTTCAAGTGTTTCAAGGGCTGCATCCACGCTCACATAAGGATCGTCCGCTTCTGAATGGGTGCGTACATTAATACCTTTTCCCAGATGAAGATCAAAATCTGTGATAATGCGATACCCATCTTTTGTCACGATCACCGAGCAATCAATTGGCTCAAGGGCATATTTGTTGACGATTTCATCAATCTTTGAGGATGTGTGATCACGCAAAGACTCACCAATATCAAGTTTTTTACCAGTCATAATAAATTTCATTTGAAGCACCCTTTAGTTTAATGTTTTTCCCTACTTTCAGGATAATCCTCCAATGGTTAACAGTCAAATAAAAGGGAGAAATATTTTTAGAGGATAATCTCAAAGATTTTATCGGACGCAGTTTCTCCCTTGATTAGCCTGATTTTTGAAGCACTCACTTGAAAATGTTTTGCTAAAGTTTTCATGACGGCCGTATTGGCTTTTCCTTTTTCAGGAACCGTTGTGACTTTGACTTTGTAATGGTGAGGTTCATCGAGTTCTAAAATTTCATTAGTGCGTGCGCCTGCAATAACACGAACCTTAATGCGCATGAAAGACCTCAGTAAAGGCGATTTGAAGCGCGTGATCGACCTCTTTGAAAGATGCTGTGATTCCCAGGTCCTCAAGGGAAGTCAAGCCATACTGAGGCAATCCGCAAGGAATAATATGGTTGTAATGAGAAAGATCTGGATTCACATTCAAAGAAATCCCATGCAGGGTTACCCATTTTTTGACTCTCACACCAATAGCTGCAATTTTTTTCTCCTGACCATTTATATCTACCCAAATTCCCACGCGCCCTTCAGCACGAAACCCAGTCACGCCAAGGTGGAGCAAAGCCTGGATAATCCATCCCTCAAGATTGCGGACATAAGACCGCAGATCAGCCCCGCGATTTTTAAGATCAAGCATCACATAAGCGATGCGCTGTCCGGGGCCGTGATAGGTGACTTGACCTCCGCGCCCTGAGTGAAAGGCAGGAAATGGTGCATTTTCCAAAACGTCCTCATCTTTGCCGCTGGTGCCTAGGGTGTAAAGGGAAGGATGTTCACAAAGCCAAATTAATTCAGGGGCCTGATCTTGAAAAATGGCCAAAGCCCGTGATTCCATGGTCGCCAAAGCGTTAGGATAATCGATGAGGCCTTCCTCAATTTTCCATTCCGGTAGGGGAGGACAAAAATCTTTACTTTCACCTCTTGCAAAAGGAGGACATTCCATGTTAACACGCCCCTACATTCTTCGTTTCTATCAGTTGAAGGGTGTAGCATTCTTTCAATCCTTATAAAAGAATGTTTTTTGTGCGGTCGTGGCGGAACTGGTAGACGCGCAGCGTTGAGGTCGCTGTGGGAGAGATCCCGTGGAAGTTCGAGTCTTCTCGACCGCACCATTTTAAAAGTGGTTTATATCTCAAGAGCTCTCAGGATCGATTCTTCAAGATCCTGAAAATCAACGGGCTTCGTCACAAAATCAAACGCACGATAATTCATCGCTTTTCGAAGGGTTGTTAAATCTCCATAAGCTGAGACAAGGATGGTTCGGATATGCGGACGCAGGGTATGCGTATGTTTTAAAAGGGTGAGTCCGTCCATTTCAGGCATATTAATATCTGAAATGATAACCGCGATTTCGGGATCATTTTCAATAATGGATAGAGCATCCCGCCCATTTTGTGCAAAGATAAGCTGAAATTTTTCGGCGGCGAGTGCTTTTCTAAACTTTTGGCGCGCGAGAAATTCTAAATCTTTCTCGTCATCAACCATCAATATTTTGGGTATGATCATCGTGTTTACATCAGTGAAATCTTATTTGGATTACTTATCCGTTATTTTTCAGATTTCGTCAAATTGGGGAACTGCTTTTTGCAGAGGTGCTATGAAAGAGTTGTGCTTGAAATTTCGGTCCTAAATTTTAGACTGTGAAAATCTTAATCTTTTGGAGAACTTACATATGAAAAACAACTTAACACTCAATTCAATTTCACTTGCCCTTTTGTGCAGTGTGTCCTTTTTTGATCTTCAGGCTATGAATACGGCCAAAGAGGGAATGGAGATTTCAGCTTCTAGCTCTACTGCTTCTGCTTCTGCGGTCACCAAACAAAAGACCTCTATATTTGAAGAGTTTGAAAGTGTAAGTGTGAAAGAGTACATCGAAAAATGCATGCCCAACTTGCCTGTCGAGAAAAAGAAAGACGCTGTTAAGGTGTTTGATTCCCTGTTGAAATCAAAAGCAACCCCAATTCAAGAAGACGATGCAAAATTGAATTTAAAAATTAAAACAGAGGGAGGGTATAGTTTTCCACCTTCAATGGAAATGCAGGGTCCGTTTTTAAAATATTGTGGTACGGGCTCCTTTAAACGTATCCTTGATATTGGTGGGGGAAAAGGAGATGACACGATATCGTGCCTTATGACGCGTAATGCGCAAGTAATCTCTGTTGATATTCAGCAGAATCAATTGAATGAACTGGGATTAAGGGTTGAAGACAAACTTGAAAAATCTTTTCCGGAAATTTTTGAGAAAAAATGGTTTTCAAAGTTAAAGCGTAATTTTGCAACAAAAGGATCTGTTCCAACTGCCTATATGAACGCGATTAATGGCGTGAATATGAGCCGTGTAGCCCATTTTTTAAATGGAGAAGAATTATCAATACTCGTTGATAACCTTGCAAGTATGATGAAAGATGGGGCATGGCTTTCTTTGACAGTTTCAACAATTGTGCCTGATTCACGCGAAGCTCAGTGGATTGAAAAACAAACACAACAAGGTTTAAAAGATCCTGGTCTCGTTTATTATGAAACTATTAAAACTATAAGAAAGAATGGTGTAGATCATTTGATCATTGAGGCTCTCCCCAAAACGTTCGCCATGGTTAACAGGAAGACGTGTCAACTTCCCAGTCCTGGTCATAAAATGGAGTTTATGGAAGAAAATAAAACGGCTTGGACGAATACCATGATACAAGGTCGGTATTATCATACGCTTGAGAGTTTAAAATCCTATTTAGAGAAAGATTTTGATATTGTTGATTCAAAGGTGACTGAGTGGGATGACGAAGATAAATTTCTTTCAGTTATTGCCGAAAGAAAACCACGTCAATAAGTAGGCTAGTAAATCCCCCCCCCTCAAATTTTGCGTTTGAGGGAGAGGCTTACAAAAAGGAAAGGGAATGACTTTAATAACATCAGATGCAAGAATTTTGGAATTGAAAAACAGAGATTTTTGGGAAAAACCTCCGAATGACTCTTCCGTTCTTAACATGCTGAATTGCATTGTATTTCTTGCATTCTATGCCCGCTTTTGAATAAGCCATCTTGCTGCACTATGTGCTTTTTTAATTGTCTAGAAATAACGGTTGAAAAAATAGATATTTTATATTATAGGGGTGATAATTTTACATTTTTAAATGGTTTTTTACAATGAATCGCACTTTATTATACTCAATTCTTTTGGCTTCAACGTTTATTTCTCCTGTATTTTCAATGCAGCAGCCGATTGACGAAGAAACCCCCACAGAGTCCACTCCTAGAAAAATCCAAACAGATGAGGAGCAGATCGCGCAATTGCCTTTGATTGAGCGCCTTTACATGGGGCGGTTTAAAAAACTTGACGCAAATTCGATTCAAGAAAAAACCCGCTCTGCAGTGCAGCTTATGATCCTAAATCAAAATGATTCCGCGCAGAAAATCTGGGAAGATTTGGCTGAGGCAGAACAGACGTCCGCAATGTACAAGCTAGGGATGATGTGTGAGAAAAAGGGGGACGCGCTGGGAGCCCTCTCTTGGACTGTTTTTGCAGTTCAGTGGGAGTGGATTAAGACTGGTAAACCGCACGTCCAAGCCCTGGAGCAACTTGAAAAGTGGAAGGAACAAAAAGATCTCATCAAAAACTCTCGAGTGACTGGTTTTCTTTCGAAACTCCATGAATTTAAGACATATTACCCGGATACGACGGAGGGGGGCGATGCGCCCGAAGAGTTTGACAGAATAACATGATTTACTCAGCAGAACCCTTTTGAGACGGATACAACATTTTTGAATAACGACTTGAAAACCCGCAAGGACACGGGGCTGTTGGAAAGATTTGTGAACCTGAAACATAAAGAGGAGACACGTCAGCAACTGACTCAGGGTAAAAAGTCCAAGAAGGGAGCCCAGAATGGATGTAAATTTCGGACAAATTTGGCTGTAATGTACGAATCGTTAGGATATGATCAGTGTGCAGAAAAGCATTACATAGCAGCAAACACAGCCTTATCCTATTTGAACCTTTCACATCGCTATTGAAGAACGAACAAAGAAAAATTCAAAGAAGCTGCGGAAAACTACTTTTCTTCCAAAGCCCAGGATGACAAGGCGGATAGAGACATGGAATCCCTCGTCGCCTATCGTCTTGGATGCTATTACCATAACAAAAGAGACAACGCAAAGATACGGAATTGGTTCTCAAGATCCGACACGTCTTTGGGATATTACCAACTGGCGTGGATAGAGAATCACAAAAAAAACAATGATGCTGAAGTCACTCGCCTTTTGGAAAAATCAAAAGAAAAGGCGAAAACAGAAGGACGACCTTTTCCCGCCCTTTACCTGTTCCTGGCAAATTATGAACGGGAGCGAGGTGCTACGGAGGAGAAGGTTTTTCCATATTTACAACTGGCTGAAGAGCAAGAGAAACAACTCAAAGAGATGTTTAAAAAAAATCCTCAGCTCGAGACAAAGCCGTTTTGGGCGGAGTTAAAGAATGATTCTCGCGACAAATTGATTTCGCTCGGCATGGGAAATTATTATCTTCATTTCGCCTTAAAAGGGCAGGATGTTAAGACAAATCTCCCCTTAGCCATTGAAAAGTATAAGGTCTCTGACACACCTCATTCATTGTTTAATATAGGCCTAGCTTATTTGATCGATTCTCCCTTGTATGCCCCACAAAAAGCCGTTGAGTATTTCTTTCAATCAGGAAGACCAAAGGGTTTTTTACAGGTTGCCCACCTTCATAAAACAGGAAAAATCGCTCCCACCCCTTCAAATGTTGGGTATTGGGGAAAACTTGACGAACTTAAGAAGCTTTTTAAGAAAAGTTTGAGAAACGTAAGGTGGCATAACAAGGCCGCTCTGCAAGGAGAGTGGGCTCTTTGTATTGATGAAAATTTAGATTTGGCTGAAATTTATTTTCAGGAAGCCCTCAACGGAAATAAAAATATTTTACCAAGAGACAAAGAATTGTATGAGAGCTCTCTCCAAGATATCTCTGAAAAAAGGCTCTTACTCAGTAATCAAAATAAATTATTAAAATTAGAACTTCTGGCTCAGGAAAACTCAAACCGCAATCTCCCCTCTGAGACGTCGTTCGTGCAAAATAGCAACAACTATCAGCCACAAGAGGAGTTGGTCACGAAGCAGGATCAAACTATACCAGAAGCTTCTCGTTCTGAAGGTAAGCAAGATATTGACATAACACCCCCCACAATCAATGCGGGGCAGGTTAAAAAACAGAAGACAAAACCTAACAATAATGTGAGTTCAAAAAAGGATTTAGGCTCTAAAAATTCTAAAATTGATTTTCTAACCCTCTCAAAGGGCGACGAAAAGAAAGACGTCATCTTGGACTTCGCCGACATCACGTTGGAGAGCGCGTTTGAAGCAGAAATTGACATGCAAGTTGCAGAGGGGAAAGTCAAAAACAGCAAGCTTAAAGAACTTTGGGATGACGCCTTGGAGTCCATCGAATGTGGAAACCTTCTCAAAGGGACAGGTCAGCCAGAGATTTTAAAAAATACCTCAAATATATCAGGCACAATAGTTTCAAGGCGCATCAATAAAGAAGATCGACTTGTCTATAGCGTTGAGAGTGACCCACAAAACCCGGACAAAGTGAAAGTCACTATCCTTTCAATTGAGGGGCATTACACGTTTTTGACGAAGAAGTAGCGTCTGCATGGGATTCCTGATTTTTATCTGAGGTCAGACAGTATAGCACTTCTCTGTTACATTGATAGATATTGACGGAGGAGTTTATCAAAGAGTTGATGAAGGTTTTCTGGGTTTTTCTGGACGATGGAGAGGAGGATGGATTTGATTTTATGCCACCAATGTTCAATAGAATTGAGGTCAGGAGAGTCAGTGGGGAGAAAGCGCTTTTACAAGTGAATCTGCGCTTTTTAACCTAATTTATTGTGCCATTGAAAAAATTACAGAAAAAGGGACAGTGTTTTTGCAAAATTGGGCTTTGACAATTTCTCAGCTCGATGTATATTTTGAAGGAAGGCTCCAACTGGGGTCTATGTTTAACCGCTGACACAGTTAGTTGAACACTCTCGCGCTATGCGCTTTGAGCTCTCTCAAGCTGTCTCAAAGTATAATTCTTATCGGCCTCATCGCGCCTTGAAAGGCCTCACTCCTTTGCACTATATTCACTCTCATATTCTCGAGGCCTCTTGAGTCTCATTTCATATGAACTCCTACAAATTGAAAAAAGTATTGAAAAAATAAAAATCATTGTTATATTAATTTTGATTTAGTTTTATTTTTGGGGAAAAATTTTGTTTTATCGTGTTTCATTGGTGTTATTGACGGGTACAATTCTGGGTTCTGTTTCATCGCCGGCGCTTTTAGAGGCCTCGGGTGGGGAGGGGTATCACAAGGATCACAGAGGAAACAATAAACACTCTAATGATCAGCGTGATTATTCACAAAAAACTCGTTCCGACGGCAAAAGTAATTCCGAAATAAAACATGAGAAAAAGGGATATTTCCCAGAGAATAAAAAGAGCGAAAATTCTTTAAATTTTCAAGGAAAAAAGAAAAAAGGTTCTGGTGCGTCCAACAATTCCCAACCCTCTCAGGAGAAGATAGATCTCAAGAAAATTGATTTCACAAAATCCTTGGAATCGATCAGAGATTTTAATTCCTTATTCTCCTTTCTCAAAGATAACTTTCACAATCCTCAAAGCGTTGTAAAATGGTGCAATACCATTCGGGACATCATAAAAGACAAAAATCACAGAGATTACAAAAGAAATATCAACAATATCTTTATCGCAAGAGTCCTGACGAGTCTGGGTCAAGCAGTTAAAAAGAACCCTAAACTCAAATCAGTTTTAGATGAGTATTTTAGAGCCCAAACCGAATTTTTGGACTTGTGGGAAGACCGCGCCTTTAGTTTTCTAGAGCAGAATACATTTAAGGAGCAAGAGCTCTCGAATATTTTTTATGGCAATGCGCAGTTGGGCGGAATATTAGGAAGTAATTTCCTCAAAAAATGGGAGGAGGAAGCCACTAATCATCTCAAATCATTTAACGAGCAAGAGCTCTCGAACATTTTTTATGGAAATGCCCTTTTGGGCGGAAAGTGGAGTGATAACTTCCTCAAAGCTTGGGAAGAGAGAGCCCTTTCTCGTCTCGATAAATTTGGCCAGCAAGGGCTCTCGAATATTTTTTATGGAAATGCCCTTTTGGGCGGAAAGTGGAGTCGAGATTTCCTCGCAAAGTGGGAAACACAAGCCCTTTCTCGTCTCAATGAATTTAAGGAGCAAGAGCTCTCGAATATTTTTTATGGCAATGCGCAGTTGGGCGGAATATTAGGAAGTAATTTCCTCAAAAAATGGGAGGAGGAAGCCACTAATCATCTCAAATCATTTAACGAGCAAGAGCTCTCGAACATTTTTTATGGAAATGCGCAGTTGGGCGGAAAACTAAGTTCAAATTTCCTCGCAAAGTGGGAAACAGAAGCCCTTTCTCACGTCTCAAAGTTTAACGAGCAAGAACTGTCGAACATTTTTTATGGCAATGCGAAGTTGGGCGGAAAATTGAGTGATAAGTTCCTCGCAAACTGGGAAATACAAGCCCTTTCTCACGTCTCAAAGTTTAACGAGCAAGAACTGTCGAACATTTTTTATGGGCAGGCTCTTTTAGGAAACCCCTTCTCTCAAAAGTTTGTGGGAGCCTGGAAAGAAACCTTTTTGAGTAAAAGGACGAACGGGGAATTTCAGGATCCCTCAGCAGAAATACACAGTATTTATCTGGCCATCCAGCGATTCAATCTTCAAAAAGAGTTTGCTGAAGACCTTTTTCAAGAGATCAAATTGCTTTCGAAAAAACATGGAAAAAAAAATAAAATAACAACGTCCCAACTTCAAAATTCTGTTTTTGAAAGCCTGCAATCTTATTCCAAAGACAAAGACCTTGGAGATCTTGAGGAAGAGGCTTTCTTTGAGTCCGTAATGTCTCCTGTGGATATCTATCTGAAAAAATATGGAATTGTTGTTGAAGTTCAGGGGCCTTCTCATTTTCTCAGCGATCACAAAACGGCAAAACCAGAAGATAGGCTTAAGGAACACATTCTTCTCAATGACTCAGAGGGAAAAGTTTGCTCTGTTCTGGCCATCCCTTATTTTGAATGGAATCTGTTGAAAAACGAGCAAGAAAAGTTCGGCTATTTTAATGAAAAGCTCTCCCCCATTTTGCAGACGTTGAATTTAAGCTCTCCACATCAGGAGACCTCAAAGGGGCGTGAAAATTTCAAATCCTCTGCCATGAATATTGTTTTGAATTTAGGGGAAGGCAAAGATCTAAATGAGAGCAATCTTAGGCTTGCCTATAAAAAGAGGAAGTTCCTATTCTCAAACGATGGATCCGACAAAAATACCATGCCTGATGCACAGAAAACACCCGAAAACAAAGAAAGCGAAATCAACCTTCCCTTCAAGAAAAGATTACTACCACAATCATCCGGAGAAATAGATTTCTCAAATGGTGCCGAGTCATAGCTGACCCTGCTTTTTCTTGAGGAGAGGGCTATTCATTCGCGCCGCAAGTGCTTATGTTTGAATGGCACCCTCTCTTTTTTATGAAGATAAGTGGGATAGGGAAAACACCCTCGCCTTTAAGGAAATACTTGAGTCGGCGCTGAAATAACGCCTAGCAAGTTGAATTAAATATCACTTTAGAATTTCAGAACCCTAGCGTTTATGCGTTAATTTTTTATTCAAATCTTTATCACCAAGTTTCATTCACGATGGATATATATCGCTAATCACACAGAAGACAAACTGACCGGCAGCCGAGCAAAGGTGTTCAGTTTTGTTCGCCTTTACTTGATGTGTTGGATTGAGGCTTAAAGGCCAAGATTCCAGAATAACGAAGCCTTTGCTCTTTTAATTGACTCAAGCTCAGCTCATCAAACTTATATTTTTTTGATTCTTCACTATAGTCAGCATCATACCAATAAGACTCTTTCACTTCAAACCCAGCATTGGAATAAAATTTAGCAAGAGTTTCCGGGTCCATACTGTGGACAGTGACATATCTCTTTCCAAAATGAGGTTTCGTGCTCCCCACTTTATAGGCACCCACGTATTCATCATCATTGAATTCGTCTATTTCATGGGTCATGTACCCCGGGGATTTAACCTCTTGTTTTCGTTGTTTTTCCCAAAAATCTACAATGACGTCTTCGGCGCAAGGGCCAACGACAGAAGCCACTGCAAAACCTCCCGGTTTGGTAACTTCATACAATTTTTTAGTGTAGAGTTCAGTTTCATCTGGAGTTAAAAAGTGGATAAGATTTCCTGAATAAGTACCATCATACCTATAGTCATACGCAGGTCTCTCAAAGTTCAAAACGTTCTCCATCGAAATTAAAGGAACAAGGCCTTTGAAAGTTTCCAGATCTTTTAAGCTTTTTTCATTTGGAAGGTAGTTCTCTGCGCGCATTAAATTTTCTTTAATTTTTGGTTCAAGCTCCTTTTGAAGCTCCATAGGAACAACTCTTCCGCCAGCCACCAGAAATTTCCAAGAGGCATATCCCCAACCTGATGGGGCGTCCAATATTAAGGGGGGCTCTTTATGAGATTTAAACAATTTATGCGTTTCTGTAAGGGCGCTTTCCAAAGGAGGGAGCACCCCTGGAAAATTATATCCAAAATTCTTGGCTTGAGGGATCCCCTGATTAACCAGAGTCATCTTTTCCTTCAATATTGAGAAAGCAAGATTTAGCTTTTTCACAACGATGAGATGAGAAGCCCATAAATCAGTGCCTTCCTCAACAGCAACCACAGGAGCCGTTAAGAAAACTACTGTTAAACAGATGGTGATTTTAAAATAATTTAAAACTTTATTCATAAAAATGACTCAACAAAAAAATAATTGGGAGTATATAATTTTAAATTAATTTTCTTGTCAAGGAAAAGTAAAAATCTGTAGGAGCAATTTGAAAATGTCCGGTTAAGCAATTTAGAAATGTCCGGATTTGTCCTTAAGTTTTATGCTGATGCAGTCAGCAAGCAGGAGGATGAATGGAGACATTGTATAGCGAGGCCGAGATGGAAAAACTAAAGATATTGGATGACATAAAACGAGGTCTGCTGCGCCAAGGTGAAGGTGCGGCAGAGTTAGGTTTGAGTGCTCGGCAAGTGAGGCGTTTGCAGGCGAGAATTTCTGTTGAGGGACCTTCCGGGATTAAACGGCGTGCTATATCGGGCAGTAATCGTGCGCATTCAGAGGGCTTCAAAGCCAGAGTTCTTGAGGCAGTTCGGAATCGTTATGCGGATTTTGGTCCGACGCTAGCCAGCGAGAAACTGTTGGAGAATGAGGGGCTTAAGATCAACAAAGAAACTCTGCGACAATGGATGATAGCCGATGCATTATGGAGCGGGAAAATTCGGAAAAGCTCGCCTCTGCATCAATCCCGTCAGCGCCGCTCGTGCTTTGGTGAGCTTGTACAGATTGATGGGTCGCACCATGATTGGTTTGAGGGACGGCGTGCAAAGTGTTGTTTGCTCGTCTTTGTAGACGATGCCACCAGCCGCATCGTATCTATGCGATTTGAAGAATCGGAGACCACTGCCGGCTATTTCCGAGCCATGGAATCACACCTCGAGCAGCATGGTCTGCCTCTGGCCTATTATAGTGACCGGCACAGCATTTTTAAAACAACGCGCACAACTGACGGATATTACCAAGCTACTGAGCTGCATCGCGCCATGAAAGATTTAGGAATTGAGTTGATTTGCGCTTACTCACCCCAAGCCAAGGGCCGTGTCGAGCGGGCGAATCAAACGCTGCAAGATCGCTTAATCAAAGAGATGCGTTTGAGAGGTATCTGCGATATTGCGACTGCCAATGCCTATTTGCCGGCGTTTATCGAGAAGTATAACCAAAAGTTCGCCGTTGATGCGGCAAACCCGAAAGATCTGCACCGTGACGTACCTATCGACGCGCAAAGGTTGCGACGAATTTTATCTCATCACGTCACGCGCAAGCTTTCAAAAAACCTTGAATTCTCTTTGGAAGGGCAGGCCTATCAAGTTCAAGTGCCTGGAAAAGGCTATCGCTACCAGAATAAAAAAGTCACAATTTATCAACATTATACGGGGGCAATAGAGGTGATGCTTGGAGAAGAAGTCTTAAGCGTGATGGCGCTGGATAGGGTGACAAGGGGGCCCATTCTAGCTGATCGTAAGGACTTAGATCATGTTTTTGACCAGGAAATCTTCCCCAAAATAAACCCAGACTTCTTATTACCCACAGGGTCCACAGCCCCAAGTCTCTCTTGCGCTTGAGAGCGCGAGAGAGGGCTATGGACTTGTGGATAATAATTCAACTCAAAGCGGACATTTCTAAATTGCCTTGACAGGAAAAGTAAAAATCTAATTTTGAGGAAGAGGGCACCTTTGAAAAATCCTCCACACTTTTTCAAAGGTAATACAGAGGGATCCATTGGCTAAAACATTAGAGGCCGTAATAATAGGGTCCATAATAATATTAAAGGCCAAAAGAAGGGCCAACATTTCAGGCGTAAAGCCAAGGTAAGCTTCAAAAAGGGGAAGGACTATAAAAATGGCACCTCCCATCACGGCCGCCGTTGTATAGCGGGCGAGCACGAATAAAACCATAAAAGGAATCCAAGTTGAGGCGTCTGGAAAAGGAATTCCGTGATTGAGCATCAAGACAATTCCAAAAAGGGCATTGGCGATGCAATCCCCAATCTGTTGAATATTGGTTGTGGCGGGGATAACCATAGAGGCAAAGTCAGGATTGTGGACATTTTTACGCGCGGCCTCAATTGTAAACGGCATGGTGGCTGCTGAGGAGGCTGAGGTAAAAGCAATGAGGCCTGTGGGTAGCGTATTTTTTAATTGCGCTATCAAAACCTTCAAACGAAATCCTGAGGAAATTCCATAAAGCACAACTAAATACGCTAAAATAGCTCCCACAATCCAAATAAGAGACAGGCCATAGGCGGCCCAAAGGGAAGAAACATGTCCGCTTTTTTGAATATTTAGCAAAAATCCAAAGACAAAAAAGGGTACAAAGCGTGTAAAGATTTTTTGGAATATAAAATCCACAAGTGTTTTACATTTTTCAAGCCCTCGTTGCAAAGAGGTGAGGGGAGAGAACGCCAAAATCAGCCCCAATCCCAATCCAATATAAGTCCCTTTTGAGGCGCTCCAAAAAGAGGGCCTTAAAAAAGAAATCGTAAAATAAGGACTGAGAGATTGGGGCTCGCCCACGATGGATGCTGTGACTGTTGCGCGGAACATATCTTCCAAAAGCGCACCGATGCCCCAGGCATAATTGACGCTCAAGGCGTTGGAGAGGGCTTCAAAAATCAAAAGGATGAAGACTAAGGCGAAAGCTTGCTTTTGAAATTGAGAGAGTGTGAAGGTAATATAAATCATCACAGCGAAGGGCAAAACCCACATTAAAAACTCTTTGATGAGAAGGCTTAATGTATAAGCCCCCTCAGCAAAAGCATTTGGCATAAGGGATCCGAAAAGGATAACAAATGCCATTAGAAGCAAAGTCAGGTATTGAGGTTTTGCAAAAATGTTCATCACGTCACAACACGATTTTAAGTTTTCGTGATCATAAAGGATGAACTTTCAAAATGCCATCAAAATGGTTTTGGCCCACAATCTTAAGATTTTGGACTGTAATCCCTCAAGTCACCAATAAGACCCCAATTTTGAAAAATTGTCGCAAGCCATCCAATTTCATTGGAGTAGTAATGGGTTCGTGCACCATGAAGTTCAAAAAAATGCCCGGTATAGGGATGGGGCGTTTTACTTTTTGAATCTGGAAAATAATGAAGTGTTCCGTGAGAGCCCTCTGTGATTGTGAATTTCAGTTTTAAGTTTTTAAAAACTTGAAAAACGACTTTCATTTCAACAGTTTTATTTGTTGTGAAAATATCATTAAAAATAGGATCGTCATAATCATAGAGGACAGAGGAGGGACGTACGTTTTGATTTTCATTTTTCTTTTCAACCTCTTTTTTTTCCTCTATTTCGTTAAGAATGGCCTCTTTTTTGCCTTTATTAAGTGGCTTTTCCTTTTTAACAGGATTTTTTGGCAATTTTTCTCCCTCATAAAGTTGGGAAAGTTGATGATCCGAAGGTATATGGCCAGGAACTTCTTGTTTAATTTCATTCATTTTCGCTGTTGAAGTTATGAGGACGGGTGTCTCCTCACTTTGGGAAAGGAGAATATTGTCTTCAACTTTTAAGGATGTTTCTTTTGTTTTTTTAGGCGTCGTTTGAGGGGCGTTTGTTTTGGAAGGTGTTGTGGTTTTCTTTTTTATCGCTTCAAGTTTTTCTTGTTCTTCAGCTTGCTTTTTTTTCAGCTCATTTTTCCTCTTTTTTTGGGTTTTCATGGCTTCAGCATATTTAGAATTTTCTTGTTTCACAAAAGCGGTGGAAAAGTATTGAAAATCGTGCTGAATTTTTTGTTTTGTTACATAGCCGCTTGGATCGACAATTTGCAATGACTTTAATTTTGAGTTATCTTGTTTTTTTTGTATTTCAAAATCATCGCTAATACACCACCCCTCAAAAAATAATTCGGCGCCCCTCATGTAAAAAGGAAGTGAATCAAAATCAGGAGCTTCTTTATTTGGTATATTTAACATCTTGATTAATCTCTTGGAGGCCGCGACGTCTTCTTTTTTGTGAAACAAAGTTTGATTTATCCAAGGATCATCAAAATTCATTGTTAGAAGATAAAACGGAACTTTTTTCTGTCTGGCAACAATCAAAAATTCAAAACGAGTGATTTGTCTTATCTTATTATATTCAATTACAAAATTACGGGCGTTTTCTAACGTAAGAGAGGTCTTCACTTTTTGCTGTAATCTTTTAAAGGCTTGAAAATCTTCAAAAGTGAATTGGTAAAAATCAAAGAGCTCGTTAATTCTGCCGTTTTCATAAGTAACTTTAGATTCTTTTGTGTTATAAGATACTTGGGTTGAATGGATTGATGATGCATTTGATGACAGGGTCGATGAGAGATGTGTAAAGAATTTTAAATTATCTTGTTCACGCAATGTAACTTTGTTTTGTATGAACGCTATTAAGGGGGCAGTTAAAAAATCAGAGGAAGTAGAAGAGGTGATGCTTATAAGGAGGGCTTTTTTTAATTTTATCGTAAATTTTTCAGAATCAAGAAAATCTTCTTTTGTGACATCAGATTTTAATATTACTTTCATAGCGTCCGCTAAAGATGCTGACTTTGATTCGGCCAAATCATAGGTGTCTAGACAATTATAAATAATATTTACAATAGGGCCCACAAAATCTGAAAGCTTCTCAGATATGTAGTCTAAGGAAGCATGAGCATAAACTTCATAAGCGTTTAAATAATCCTTGATGTTTTGAAGTTTTTGATCTTCATTTTCTTCTTGAGTCGCAAGTGTCTTCTTCTTTTTTGAAATTGTGCCTGGTGTTTGATCTTGATCGTCCATCGCCGAGAGTACAGGCGACATGAGAATTGCTAATAAAGACGTTGTAAGAAAAAATCTTGATTTTGAAAATAACATTATAAAAATCTTTTAATTTATTTTTTTATATTTAAAATTTAATAATTATTCTTTTAATTCATTATTTTTTAAGAAAAGTTCAAAAAAATCATTAAAGAAACTTTTTTCTTCCCATGAAACGGGCCTGTAAAGAAACATCTTTAAAGAGATTAGAAGGAGCCGTCTTTGATCGCATGTCGTAAATGTGTCTTCATCACTAATAGGTTGAATTTCACCATCAGAGTCTTTTAAGGCAAATTGAGACGTAGACATCACTAACTTATAATTCATTGCCAAAACAGAATCTGAGTCTGAGTCAGAATCGGATTCGGATTCAGAATCAGATTTAATTTCTGGAGCAAAGTGGAAATTTATCAGGTCTCGGGCGTTTTTATGACGCTTATCGTAACGCTTGAAATAAGCGTCTGATTTCTTCTTTAGAATTTCCTTTTTCTTTTTCAGAAACTCAGCAGTATTTTTTTCCTTTTCTTCTCTTGTAAGGGACTTGTCATAGCTTGTTCTCGTAATTCCGTATTGATTGAAAACGTCTTTTGAAAGGGTGAATGTTTTTCTGGATTTTGAGTCTGTTAATGATTCAATTGAGGCATTTTTCCATTCATTGTATGCATTTTTGCGGATGTGTTTAAAATGGTCATCAAAAAACTCATCGTATCCGTCAGCATCTTCCAAAATCGCTTTAAGTCCGCAATCAATATAGCTGAGAATTGTTTCGTCTTTGACGTCTAGACTCATCTTATAGGCTTCGGTTTCAAGGCCCCAAAATCGAGCCAAAACATTAAATCCCCATTCCCAGGTCTCGTCCTTAATTGTTGATGAAAGGAGAGAAACCATTTTAATTTTTAACTTATTTTGGATGCTTTCATTTGGGATTAGTTTTGGCTGTCCTTTAATTATTTTTAGGGAGTGATTCTCCTTTGGTATGTAGTTTTGCACGACATCATCTAGAGTTCCCATTTTTTGAGGCAGTGTTTCGGAGGGGCTTTGAATAAAATCTCCATTAATTGTTTTTTCAGAAAATCTGACTGTCTTTTTTTCCGTTTTAAATTTTTTCTGAATGTTTGAATTGTCTTGAGATATCTCTCTTTCGTAGATATCAAATTTTCTCTTGGTCATATTTTCTTGATTTTCTTTTTCATTATCGGAAGACGTAATTTCCATTGCACCAAGTGGCTGGATGATAAGGCCAAACATTACAAAAAACGAGAAAAATAGATTCAAAAACATTATACTAACACCTTTAACACAAAATTTAAAAACGTACATTTTAGAAGAATATTTTAGCATGAGATTGCCTTCAATTAAGTATGTATTAAATTCTATAAAGTCAATATATTTTTAAATATTGTTAAAATTTTACACAAACTGAAGTTCTTTTAGAGATGAATAAATCTTGTTTACATGTTTCATTACAGTCGCTTAAACTTATTCAAACTTATTTGTTATCAAAGGAAAATCAATGTCCCTTCAAAAATCAATTGTCACTTTAGCGCCCAAAAAAGTCATTGGGCTTGAAGTGCGAACAAGTTTTCAAAATGAATGCAATCCATTGACGGCCAAGATAAGCCCTTTGATAGGAAGATATTTTCAAGAGGGGGTTTCTCAAAAAATTCAGGATAAAACTGCCCCTGGAGTGATGATTGCGGGCTACAAGACCTATGATCTCTCCTTTCAAAGGGGGGCGGCGGGTTATGAGGGGCCTTATACGTATTTCATCGGGGATGAAGCCAGTTCTTTAGAGAGTGTTTCCGAAGGCTTAATAACAACAGAAATTCCGGGGGGAGTTTATGTGAAATTCACAACCTCACCTGGGCCGATGCCTCTGATCATTATCCACGCCTGGCAAGAAATCTGGCAAATGTCAGAAGGCGACCTTGGTGGAAAGCGAACCTGGGGGGTTGATTTTGAAGTCTATGACGAACGTGCTCAAAATCCCATGGCAGCGGTGATTGATATTTACGTGGGAACTGAGGCCTCATAATCGTTATAGTAAATATTTTAAAAATCATTTAGACTTTCTTAAGGATTAGATGACTGAGTGAGAAAAACCATGAGCCGATCTATATTTCAAGGAGTTGATGTTTTGACAAAAGTACCCCAAGTTCCCAATGAAAATGATGCCCCTGCGCTTTTAACTCCCCAGCAAAGCAGAGAGCGCCAAGAGCGTTTGGCCAAGGCATTGCGTGAAAATCTCCTCAAACGCAAAGAGCAAATGCGAGCCCGTTTAATCCAGATGGAAGCGGCTTTAAATCAGAATTATGAAAAGGATTCCGAAGTTGTTTAATTAACTCTTCCTTAATCTTTTTTTCGTATAATAATTCAAAGAGTTGTTTGGAAAAAGGCGACCTCGCTTATGGGGAAGAAAAATAATCATAAAGAATTCCCTTATCTGGACCGTGAAATCTCATGGATTGCTTTTAATGAACGTGTTTTAGGGCAAGCCATGATGACGCAAAAACCGCTTCTCGAGCGTCTTCGATTTATTGCCATTGCTGCTAAAAACTTAGATGAATTTTTTATGGTGCGTGTGGCGGGGCTTAAAAACCAGGAAGCAGCAGGACTTGAGCGTAGACATCCTGAACCTGTGAGTTTAAAATCACTTTTGGATCAAATTCATGAGCGCGCCTCCGCTCTGATTCAAAATCAGTTTAATGTTCTTCAAACTCTAAAAAAGGAACTTGAGTCCGAAAACTTTTTTCTTGTAACGGCTGAGGGTTTGATGAAGTCAGACAAAGTTTGGCTCAGTACTTATTTCAAAGAGGAGATTTTCCCCGTACTCACACCTTTGGCGGTAGACCCTGCCCATCCTTTCCCGTTTGTTGCAAATTTAGGGATGACCGTAGCCCTTGAGATGGAGAATCCCGAAGGGGAGATTTTAAAAGGCTTGGTACCATTGCCCCTCAAAATTAAAAGATTTATTCAGCTTCCCAATCGGGGCTCGCGTTTTATTGCCCTTGAAGATGTGATCTCGCTTTTTATTCCCAAACTTTTTCCCGGGTTTATTTTGCGTGGCATGGGATGTTTTCGCGTTGTGCGCGATAGTGAAGTTGAAATTCATGAGGAGTCCGATGACTTTGTGCATTATTTCGAAGCGGCCCTCAAACAACGCGAACGCGGCGCTGTTATTCTTTTAATGATTCAAAAATCTATGCCTCCAGACCTGCGCGCATTTGTGGAGGAGGGGCTTGATCTTTCTATTGGGGAAGTGATGGAAGTAGACGGGATGTTGGGTCTTTCAGATTTGGATCAGGTCATCATCTCCAAACGCAATGATCTGCAATACAAGCCTTATGTTGAGCGCTTTCCAGCGCGAATTCGAGAATTTGGTGGAAGTTGTTTAGCTGCCATTAAACACAAAGATTTACTCGTCCATCACCCTTATGAAAGTTTTGACGTGGTTGTAGATTTTTTAAAAGAAGCCGCGCGTGATCCCAACGTGGTCTCTATCAAGCAAACGCTTTATAGAACCTCGAACGACTCCCCCATTGTGGCAGCACTTATTGAAGCGGCAGAAAATGGAAAATCCGTCTTGGTCATCGTTGAACTTAAAGCGCGCTTTGATGAAAAGGCAAATTTAAAATGGGCGCGAGATTTGGAGCGCGCCGGGGTTCTTGTCGTCTATGGACTTTTGGGGCTCAAAACCCATGCAAAACTTTCTTTGGTGACGCGTCGTGAAGATGGGCATCTTAAGAATTATGCTCATTTTGGAACGGGAAATTATCATCCCCAAACTGCAAGGGTTTATGATGATCTCTCTTTGTTTACGGCCGATCATAAAATTGTGGAAGACCTCTGCAAAATTTTTAATTATGTGACAGGATCGGCATCACCTAAAAAACTTAAGAAACTGGCGTATTCTCCCCTGAGTCTTAGATCCACGTTGATTGAGCATATTCGTGGAGAGAGAGATTTTGCCAAAGCAGGAAAGCCTGCCATAATTTGGGCCAAGATGAATGCGTTGGTGGATCATGAAATTATAGATGAGCTTTGTTTGGCTTCTCAAGATGGGGTTAAAATTCATCTGATTGTGAGAGGAATTTGTTGTTTGAGTCCTGAACTTCCCGGCGTTTCAGAGAATATTCATGTTAAAAGTCTCGTGGGGCGCTTTCTCGAACATTCTCGTATTGTCTGTTTTGGAAATGGTCATGATCTTCCTTCTGAACATGCCAAAGTTTTTATTTCTTCTGCAGATTGGATGCCCCGAAATTTTGACTGGCGATTTGAAAGTTTGGTGCCCATTGAAAACCATACGGTCAAATCCCAAATTCTAGATCAAATTATGATGGCTTATCTCAAAGATACCGCCAATAGTTGGTCTTTGGGCGCGGATGGAAATTATACCCAAATCAATCCAGAGGGAGAGGGATTCAATGCTCACCACTATTTTATGCGGCATCAATCTCTTTCAGGTGGTGGGTCCATGACTCATGATTTGCATCTTCCTCATTTAACTTTAGAAGAACCGGAAATTCTACCATGACATTTGCAACATCCCCCGTCATTGGTGATCGCGTGGCCGTTATTGATATCGGATCCAGGTCTTTACAACTTGTGATTTACGATCATTTTGGTCCGGCTCCCATTTTACTTCATAGTGAGAAAGTCGTTGCCTTTTTAGGAAAAAATCTTACAGAAACGGGAGTGCTTCATCAAGAAGGCATGGAGATTGCCAACTTTAATCTCAGTCGATTTGTGAGTCTTGTTCGTGATCTGAATGTGAGTTATTGCGCCATTATTGCAACGCAAGCCTTACGGGAGGCTAAAAATGGTAAGGAGTATATACGGTTTATTGAAAACCTCTGTGAGGCCAAGGTTCAAATTCTTAAAGGAGAAGAGGAAGCTATCAATTCGGCGCGTTCTATCCAATGGGCGTTTTTAAATCCTCAAGGTGTGATGGGAGATTTGGGCGGCGGAAGTCTTGAACTGGTGCGTTTTGACAAAGGAGAGCCACAGGAAAAAATAAGTCTTCCTATTGGACCCTTGCGTATTGAGAGTCTTTTTCAAGAGTCTATAAGCAAAGCGCAAAAATTCCTAGAAGAAGCTTATCGTAACATCACATGGATTAAAAAACCAAAGTCACTCTACCTTGTGGGAGGCGGTTGGAGAACGCTTGCAAATTATCATATGCAAAAGACAAACTATCCCATTCCTATTTCCCAAGGCTATCATTTGTCGCCTCATACAACATCACGATTGTGCTCAAAAATTATCAAAGCCAATCCTGAGGAATTGGCGTCTTGGTCACGCGCGACTGCAGGGCGAAAATTAACTTTACCCATGTCGGCGCTTGTTTTAAAAGAGCTTCTGAAGGTCACACAGCCGCAGCAAGTCGTCTTTACCAGCTACGGCTTAAGGGAGGGGTACTTGATGAATCAACTTCCTCCTGAGTATCAAAAAGAAGATCCCTTTTTGTGGGCTGCTAAAGAATGGAATAAAAGATCTTCCCGTCTGCCTGGATTTGCTGAAGCTTTATATAAGTGGTTAGATCCCCTGATTGGAGAGGATCAAGCCTTAAGACGTCTTACTTATGGTGCTTGTCTGCTCAGCGATGTTGTCTGGCGAGACCACCATAACTTTCAAGCGGAAATCATGTTTGAAAGAGCACTTTCATTGCCCTTTGTGACATTAACCCATGATAATCGAGCTCTTTTAGCATTCATCCTGTATTTAAGGTATGGTGGAAAATTGGATAGGCTCTCTTTGCCAAAAGTTCTTACGCTTTTGACAAAAGATGAATTGAAATGGGGGCGCATTATTGGAAGTGCTATGTATTTAGCATACACACTGTCGGCAGGAAGCCATGAGATTTTAAATGGAACAAAACTTCTTGTGGATGATGAAGAATTGCGCTTGGTTTCCAATTCTGATCCACGACTTTTTGAAGGATATGAAGTCCAAAAACGCTTTCAAAAATTGGCAGTCCTTGTTAAGGCGCGGGGATCAACTTAATTTTGTTTTTTTTAAAGACGATGCCAGTTTGTCCCTCAAGAATTTTTTGGGCATCTTCTCCAAAAACGGTATAGCGCCAGCCTTCCAAAAAGGGAGCTTCTTTTCCAAGGCTTCTTACAAAAGTTTCAAGATCTGAAGATGTCGCTAAAAGTTTGGCTGCCACATTGTGTTCATCGGCCTTAATGCGCAAAAGCATCTTCAACATTTCAAGGGCTGAGTTCATTCCAGGCGGAGAGGGGAGTGTAGCCTTCATCTGAGGGCATTGATCAAGAGGAAGCGCGAGAGCACTTTTTACAACTGAAATAATGTCTTCCCCAAGACGACTGTTAGCAATTGCAGGGTTCAGCCCCCTCATTCGCCCAAGGCTATCTTTATCTTTAGGCGCAATGGCCGCAATTTCCAAAAGCGTTTCATCCTTAAGAATACGGCCCCGTGGCACGTTTCGCTTTTGGGCTTCAATTTCTCGCCAAGCTGCAAGTAGCTTTAAAATCGCTAGCATGCGGGGCTTTGCGGTGCGATAGCGGATGCGTTCCCACTGCTTTTCGGGATCAACTTTGTAAGTGTCAGGACTGGATAAAACCTTCATTTCATCCTGAACCCAAGATCCACGGTGCGTTTCATCCAGGCGTTTTTGAAGTTTTTCATAAACCGTTCTTAAATAAGTCACATCACCCAAAGCATATTCAATTTGACGACTACTCAAAGGGCGACGAGACCAATCCGTAAAACGCTGAGATTTATCAAGCTTGGCTTTGGCCAAAGTTTCAACCAAGGATTCATAAGAGGCCGATTCGCCATAACCGCACACCATGGCGGCCACTTGCGAATCAAAGAGGGGGGAGGGAACCGCCTCTCTTAAATTATAGAAAATCTCAAGATCTTGGCGGGCCGCATGAAAAACTTTGAGGATTTTTGGATTGTATAAAAAATCCAAAAAGGGCTCAAGATTCAACTCCTGTGAAAGCGGATCTATGGCCACAGCCTCATCTTTGGTTCCGACTTGGATAAGGCACAGTTGCGGCCAATACGTCGTTTCGCGAATGAACTCCGTGTCAATGGTGATGAAAGTGTCATTTTGAGCGCGTTCTATAAAAGCCAGAAGCTCAGATGTGGAGTGAATCAGTGTCATGGCGGTGAGTATAATAAAACTTTTCAAGAAAAGATACACTCATCCTGACTTGAAGTTAATCTCCAAAATAGTACTAGGATCACTTTTTAAAAAAAATGTTGAGTTTTTGATTTATATTTTGTATATAAACTATATGTTTTTATTATAATTTTGGATTCAGGAGATTTTATGGTGTTTTTATTGAATTGTTATTTTTCAAAAAATTTTACGAGCGTATTGGCACTCAGTGCATTGACTCTGTCGGGATTCTCAGTCCCGCTTTATGCTGCTGACGATAATAAAGAGAATGAAAATACGTTTTCAATATCCCCCAAAGAAAAAGATCTCAATAGCAAGAGCGAGTCCGTTGAAACCAATTCCCCTCAGAAAAAAGACATTAAAGTTGCTGCGGATGTTGAAGGAGTGACAGAGCTACTTGAGGCATTTCAAGCATTTAACGAGGATTCTCTTTCTTATAGAAACGAAGTCGGAGCAGTACAGCATGCTTATCTTATTAATTATTATGAAAAAAATGAACCTCAGGAAGGTGCTGTTAAAAAAGCTTTTGCCTTCTTAAAGCAAGGTATTCCCTCTCTTTTTGGAAAAACCATCGACGAGCTTAAAACTGAATTAATCTGTATTTTTGAGAATGCTTTTGAAGGTGTAGAATTCAAAGAAAGTGCACAGTTTCAAAATTTAAAAAATTATACGGCATATCTTATGAAGGCTCTGCCAGAAGAGGTACGTAAGAAGTTTTCTGACTTTGTAAAAGATCATAAAATTTCAGATGAGTATAGAAATTTAAATCAAGATGAAATTAATGAAAATTATAAAGCAGAAAATCTTCTCCTTCAAAACCTTTTTAATAGCAAAAAACTTGCCGAAAAAAGCAAACTCCTTTCTCCTTTAAAATTTTGAGACACTTAACTAAAGATAGATAACGTGATAAGATGGCTTATTTAAAGGGGGATAGGCCATGGAATGCAAGAAATGTAATTCAGTTCAGTATGTTAAGAATGGAATGGTCAGAGGGATCCAACGCTACCGCTGTAAAAGCTGCGGCTGCAACTTCACAAATACACCTAAGCGCGGAAAGCCAGAGGCCATGAAAGCCTTGGCAATCCTTTTATATACATTGGGAAATGCAAGCTTTGGAATGATCGGAAAGGTTCTTAAAGTCAGTAATGTCGCTGTTTTGAAGTGGATTCGAAAAGAGGCAAAATCATTGGAAAGGCCTGCCGTTCCATCTGACCTTAAGCTCGTTCAAATCGACGAGATGTGGCATTACGTGAATGGAAAAAAAACAAAATTTGGATCTGGAAAGCCTTTGACCCTGTGTCAGGGCGAGTTATCTCCTGGACTTTGGGTCGCCGTGATGATCGAACAGCCAAAAGCTTAATCGACGAAATCGGCACGAGGGATCTCACTTTCATCACGGACGATTGGGAGGGATTTCATCGTCTAATTCCTGAACATCAACTTTTTACTGGCAAGGATTTAACCTACCCAATCGAGCAGGATAACAGCAACACACGTCATTATCTCGCGCGCTTTCGAAGGCGCTCCAAGGTCACGTCTCGAAGCCATGAAATGGTAGATCTTTCCTTACTTCTTCTTTACCATCTCTCCAATCCTGAAGTCTTCAAAAAATATCTGGACTCTTTCTTATCTATCTTTAGTTAAGAGTCTCTTTAAATCAGATTTTAATGCTCATTTGGCCGCAAATACTACTAATTATTTTGATATGATTCTTGAGAAAATCTATCCAAAAACGAAAGAAGATCAGTTGATTTTTGAAAAATCATTTTCCCCCCTCGTGAGTACTTTGTGGAATATTAGCTCTCTTTATCAGAAACACCTGAAAGAGGGATTTGAACCTTTATTTATACAGGACTATCATTTTGATACGATTTTTTTTGAAGCGGCCCAAAACCGAGTGATGTATAATCCTCAAACTAGGATATATAGATTTGTTGATATTAATGACAAGTCTGAGTTTATTTTTTTTCAAAATATGGGTTACGTTCTTTATGATTCGCCTAACGTGAATGAAATTGCTGAAAATCTTATCGCAAATATGGGAAAAACACAGAATAAAACAAATATTGATCAGGTGCAGACCTTATTCAAAAATAATCCAAAATTACTGCAAAACATCCCAGATGATTTTCTGATTAAACGAGGTCATCCCGAACTTCTTTTATTTAAAAAAGATCAAGCCAAGGCATTTGTGAAAAAAAACATTTCTTCAAAACCTAAAGTGTCGGCTAAGCCTTCTAGTGGAAAGGACCTTCAATCAAAACCTTCTCACAAAAAAGAAATCATTTCTGCAAACTCTGAATCCATAAAAGTTTCCACTCCTGTAGCGGTAACTTCAGAATTAAAATCCTCTACGCCTTCTGTGGTTCAGGCAGAAAAAAAAGAGGATGTCAAAATTGCGTCTTTCTCAGTTCCGACTATGACTCTTGTAATGAACACGAAAGGGGAAAGTATACCAAGGAATCCTCTCGTTAAAAAAGGGAAGAAACACGTAGTAGACCCAAAACCCGCTCCCAAACAAAAACCACTCAATTCTTCAGGAAAGAAAAATGGTGAAGTTTCCTCGATATCTTTAAAAGAATTTCAAGAGTCTATTGACTTCGAGGCTATTCCGGAAAAATCACTCAGGTCTGTTCTCGAGGATTTGAGCAATCCCCAAAAGACTTTTAACACAGCGGACATTAAAAAGATTTTTGAAAGCTTTGGAGCAACTTTTACCTCAGATAGCGGGGGATCACATGGCACCCTGAAATTTAAAAATTTCACGCCTCTTACACTTATTGAACTTCATGGATCTGGACGAGATTTCTATGGACCCAGATCAATGGCAAAATTTAGAAGTGTCTTTCTTGAATGGTTTGGAAAAACCATCGAAGAGAAAAAGGACTAATCATGGCGGTAACGCTCCAACCGTTTCCCTCAGGCTATGTACAAGATCTTTTGTGCATCGTCTCTTGAGGAACGGCGGAGTTAACAATCTCACGCTGGCGCCACACCCAGTAGTTTATCGCGATTGAGCTTTTTGACTTTGGAAATCTTAAGAGAAATGTTGCCTTCTTTTTGCCCTAGTTTTCCTAAAAAGAGGGGGAATTTTCCACTGCATAAAGGAATCAATTCGCTCGGTTTGGCTTTAAAAACAATTTGAGATCCCTTTTCCCATTTGAGGACTTCGCTGAGAGGAATTGAAACCGGATCGAGGATTGCTTCAAGATCTACATTAATTTCGAAAAGTTGTTCCTCAAAGTGGTTTTCCCAAATGGAGTCTCGTCCGAATTTTTCGCCCATGACCATTTGTAAAAGTTGCTCACGTACGGGCTCTAGAGTTGCGTAAGGAATAACAAATTCCAAAAATCCGCCGCGTTCGTCCATTTCAATTTTAAGGCGAATAAGGATACAGGCATTGACGGGCCTTGCGATCACTGCAAAGCGGGGATTGCTCTCTAGGTTTTTGAATTTAAATGTCACTGGAGAAAAAAGACTGAATGACTTTGTAAAATCTTCAAGCAGAAGATGAATCATCCGCTCAACCAAATTTCGCTCGATAGTTGTATAGGGGCGCCCCTCAATTTTGGTGATCCCGGGCCCTTTTCTGCCGCCTAAAAGAAGATCCACAATGGAATACACAAGGTGCGTATCGATTGTCACAAGTGCCGGATTTCCCCATTCTGCGGCCTCAAAAACACTGATGAGAATCGGTAAAGGAAGCGAATCAATATAATCTCCAAAACGAATGGAGTCAATTTTCTCAAGACTAACATCCACGATATCGCCCGTAAAATTCCGAAGTGTTGTGGAAAGAAGTCGCACCAAACGATCAAAGATTACCTCGAGCATCGGCAGACGCTCATATGTCACATGACTCGATCCAATGAGAGCTTTGAGACCTTGAGATTCCTCAGAAGCGTCACCGCTAATCCCTAAAAGGCTATCGATTTCCTCTTGGCTGAGTTCATGACTGAGGGTCTCTTTATCCCCTTCTGCCATTACGGACTCATCTGCGAGCATTTGTTCTTGAGCTTCTGCGCTCACGGCGGCTCCCCAATTTTATAATTATTATTTTTCTAAAGATTAACATAAATTACATCTGCCGCAAGCAAGAATCCCTTGCGAGATCAAATTTAAAAGGCTAAAAAATGGGATGGATTGGGTCGCACAACTCACAACTTTATTACTTAGTGGAGTCCTTGCGGGATTCTTGATTGCGGCTCCTGTGGGCCCGATTGGCATTTTGTGTATTAAACGAAGTCTTCATCACCATTTTATTCTCGCATTTTTAACAGGTGTGGGCGCCGGACTTGCAGATACATTTTATGGAGCGGTGGCCTGTTTTGGATTGGCAAGTATTGCCTCTTTATTACATGAGTACGATCCCCTTATCCGATTTGTAGGAGGTGGCGCTTTGATTGCAGTCGGGTTTAAAGTGATGCGTGACCACCACCATTTAAAAAATGACGTCAATAATGAATCTCAAGCTTATTTCAAAGCGCTGACCTCTGCGTTTTTCTTAACTCTCGCCAATCCCGCAACCTTGATTGCCTTTACGGCAGCCTTTGCCACATTGGGGCTCAATTCCCTCAATCGCTCTGCTTTTCAAGCAGGAACCGTTGTGCTTGGGGTTTTTCTTGGCGCCACAATGTGGTGGCTTGTGCTGTCTTCAGGCGTTTACCTTTTGCGAAAAAAACTCAACGACGATGCGCTCACCTGGATCAATCGTGTCTCGGGCACGGCTCTTATTGTTTTTGCAGTTTATCTTCTCTGGACAAGCCATTATCTGATTTGAGGCATATCTACTCCTCACCCTTTAAGACATTGGGGAAATTTCGCAATGCCGCGTGATGGACGTAATCCTCAATCTGGCCCTCAAAAAGTTGAGCATGGCCTTTGGCGGAAATGGCCAGAATGTGAGTGGCCACTGAATCAATGAAGGTTCTGTTATGACTTACGAATATGACTGTGCCCTCAAATTCATCCAAGGCTTGTGCTAAAAGCTCGGAAGAGGCCATATCCAGGTGGTTTGTGGGCTCGTCCAAAAGCAATAAATTGGCATCTTGTGAGAGAAGGCTGGCCAAACCTACCCGACTTTTCTCACCCCCCGAAAGTACGCGAATGGGTTTGAAAACATCGTCCCCTTTGAGTAAAAGGGCGCCTAAAAGTCGCCGCGCTTTTTGTTCGGAAAGATTGGGGGCAGAGGACATCAAATTCTCCAGGGCCGTTCTTTTGGGATCAAAAACATCGAGTTGTTCTTGGGCAAAGTAGCGCATTTCCACATTGTGACCCCATTTGAACTCACCCTCAAGTGGTGGAATTTTTCCTGCAATGGTTTTTAAAAGCGTTGATTTTCCAATGCCATTGGCTCCGATAATTGCAATTTTTTGCCCACGCTCAACCCGGAATCCTATTTTTTTCACCAGAGGTTGCGCGTATCCCACGGCAAGGTCCGTGACTGTTAAAGCCACGCGTCCAGATGGTTGAGGTTTTTTTAAAGGAATTGCAACTTCCGCATCTGGGGAGTTAAAATCAATGGAGTCCTCAAGAACCTTAATTTTCTCAAGCATTTTGAGCCGACTTTGAACTTGGCGAGCTTTGGAGGGTTTGGCGCGAAAGCGACTCACGAATTTCTCAATTTCTTGAGATCGACTCTGTAGATTTTTTGCCATTTGCTCATTTTGCGTATTTTTGAGCTCAAAGGCTTCTAAAAACGCATCAAAATTGCCTTTATAAGCAGTAAGCGTGCCGCCTTTTAAGTGAAGTGTATTATTTGATAATCGGTTTAAAAGGGCGCGATCGTGAGATACGAACACAAGGGTTCCAGTGAAATCCTGAAGGTAGTCCTCAAGCCAGATCATGCTGGGGAGATCCAAGTGGTTTGTAGGTTCGTCCAATACTAAAAAGTTTGGGCGATTCATGAGCATTTTCGCAAGCTCTAAACGCATGCGCCATCCACCTGATAACGACTTGGGATGCAGTTCAAATTGTGCGTGATGAAAACCAAGCCCCACCAAAATCGCTTTGGCATCTGCCTCTAAAGCATAGCCTTCGAGGTCTTGATAACGCTTTTCTATTTTTTCGTATTTTTCATAAAGCGTATCAGAATAATGTGTCTCCATACCATGAAGGGTTGCGTGAAGATCGTGATGCAGTTGATAGACCTCGCCCGCACCCGATAAAGCTTCCTCAAGAATGGTTTCTTTGGGGGTAGGGTTGGGTTCTTGGGGTAAATATCCTAGCCTTAACGTTCCTGGGCGAATTACATCACCATCGTCAGGATCGTCTAATTTGCAAAGAATATTGAGAAGCGTTGTTTTCCCAGCACCATTGGCACCCACAAGGGCGATGCGAGCTTTTTCAGGGAAACGATAATTTACGTCCTTAAAGACATAACGGTCGCCAAAGCGACGAGAAAGATTTTGAAGAGAAATCATTGTGGCACCTAAGTATAATCAAGTCTAAAGAGAAAATGGTGCCGTAAAAAAAGAGTGTTGAATTTTCACGGCACGCTGGATTTGTTGATAATCCGCGTGCCTTAATCATCCTGTGATGATGTGGCCTTTGTTCCGCATATAAAATATTTTCATTATAATCTCCTTTCCGAGAGATATTTATTCTTACCAAAAAAAAGAGAAAATGTCAAATTCTTCAGGGGCACTCTTATGTCTAGATTCTTTCGGGAGTAGGGGCACTTCACTGGTTCGCCCAGACAACTGCGCCGTTGATGACTTTTCCGTTAAAGGTGGCACCACGGCCTAATACCAATAAACCTTGGCGCCCTTGGAAAACCACATTTCCTGCAATTGTAGATTTACTATCAACGTAGAGTATTGGTTCCGTTTTCTTTAGATTTTTAAGATCATAAATAGTTCCTTGAATTGTCACGGAGATACTATCTCCAACATCAAATCCAAAGGATCCACTTTGTTTGTTTTGAAAAACAATGGTGATTCCACGAATGTGAGAATTTATCAGTTCTACCTTATTGGTATAAGCGATGAGACTGTTTAAAAATCGACTTCCTTCCGAAACAAGCGGCCCATAGACCGTAAAAGCTCCCTTTGCCGTTATTGTCTTTAATTCAACTGGACCATGTACCGTTGCATCTCCGATGTCTGATGCTTTGAGTGAAAGGGGGCCTGTCACCTTCAGATGAGATGCTTTTAACCCCTTTGCTGTGAGGGGGCCTGTCACCTCAAGCTTGCCGTTGACATTGAGTGTATCAAGGTCGGAGGGCCCATGAATTGTCAAATCGGAATGAGTTTTATGACTCAAATTGGTTGGTCCATAAAAAACTTTGGGGGTTAAACGGGCAGGTGTTAAATCCGTCGCATTAAGGGGTGATACCAGCGCCACAAGGGTAATAAATGAAAAGTATGAAAAATGCATAATCCACTCCGAATAGAATAATTAAAAATTAACTTACAGTTCAGGCTACCAGATTTTGAAAGAAAGTACAAACTTGGCAATTGCCCATTCATCAATTTCCTTAGAGAAAGAAGGGCACGATGCCATAAGAGCACTGTGCCACTCGACCCTTAAAAAAACTCACTTCTCTTTAGGTGTTTCAGGGTTTTGGAAGGCAATGCCCTCTTTTTGCGCATAAGGATCCTCACCACGCTTGAGAGGCTTTTTGGTAGCTAGAATTTCGATAAAACTTTTCACCGATTTCACCCCTTTGATCGCGCGGGCCTCTTTTAAGACGGCATCTAGTTCTTCACGACTTTGTGCGATTCCAAAGATGTAAATTGTCTTATCAAAAGTTCTTAGCGTATAATTTTGGAAGGGGATTTTGTTATTGAGCATCATATTGGATTTCAATTTCGTGGTCATCCAAGCATCTCTTGTGAATTCATCAAATCCTTCGCCACCACCGACTTTGAGTTCGTTAATAACTTGCTTGATACCAGAGACTTTTTTCAAAGCCTCCAAAACTTTTTTCTCTGTGAGTTGATCTTTAACATGACCCACAAGGAGGACTTTGCCATTGTAAACGGTCACATCAATGCCCGTAGCATCCGCTTTTTCCACAACCCATTTGTAGGTGATTTCAGAGCGAATGCGGTTGTCCCTCGCAACGCCATCAATGCCACGTGACTCTGTAGCGGCCGTTCCCACAACTGCAGTGCCGCCCACAATCAGTGGGACAAAGCATCCACTCAAAAGAACAGGAAGAGTTCCCAATGCGATTAATTTTTTTACAACCATAATGCTCTCAACTCCTTTAAGACGTCATCCATGCGGATCGAATATGCTCTGGCCATCGCCAGGGCGCAATCAACACTACATCAAATCGAATGGTTTGAGGAGAGGGGCCTTTCCAATTTTGAAGGAAATATTCTCCCGCCCGTTCAATACGGCGTTTTTGATGGGGTGAGATAGATTCTGCTGCAATCGCTTTAGTCTTGCGTGCTTTGACTTCCACAAACACGAGGGAATCATTACGTTTGGCAATCAGATCGATCTCTCCCACAGGGGAGGCAAAACGGTGGTGTAAGATATGATAGCCTTTGAGTCTTAAATAATAAGCTGCGAGTTTTTCCGCAAACTGTCCCCATCTCCAAGCCCTCAGACGTTTTTTAAAGCTTGTCTTGGAGATGGAGAGCCAAGGCGTAGAGTTCTTTTTTGCTTTTCCCGGTTTCATCTTTAAGGGCACTGACGGCCTCCTTTGTTGAATACGATTTTAATAAAATTTTAAGACGTTTTTCAATCTCTTTTATTGAATTTTCATCGTCTTTGCCTTCGCCAGAAATCAAAAGCACCATTTCACCTTTGGGAGGGTTGGTTTCAATCGAATCGAAAAGATCTTGTAAAGACAGATGTCGGACTTCCTCAAATTTCTTGGTGATTTCTCGTACAAGAGCCGCATCCCTATTTCCAAGAACCTCTAACGCATCTTTGATTGAGGCTCCAATTCGATGGGGGGACTCGAAGAAAACAAGAGTTGCGGGTAGATTTTTTAGATTGCGGAAAGCGTCTTGCCGGGCCTTGCTTTTATTAGGGAGAAATCCTCCGAAATAAAAAGGGTAGGGGGGGAGACCTGAAAGACAGAGTCCGGCCAAAACGGCGGAGGCCCCGGGAATAACTGTATAAGGAATTTGGAGACGTTGGCATTCAAGCACCAATTTATATCCAGGATCCGAAATCAATGGCATTCCCGCGTCCGTAATCAAAGAAATGGATTCACCTTGGAGGAGCTTTTCTAAAAGCTTGGGACGCGCTCCTTCAGCATTATGATCGTGATAGGGAAAAAGAGGGCTATCAATTCCAAGACTAACAAGAAACGGTTTTGATGTACGGGTGTCCTCACACGCGATTAAATCTGAGGCCTTCAGCATTTCAATCGCGCGCAATGTTATATCCCCCCTATTTCCAATGGGGGTGGCAACCAAATAAAGTGGCATTTACTTCACTCACTGAAAAGGATAGGCTCCTATCATGCCAAACTTTCAGAGGATTAGGAATGCTTATCCGTAAATTTTCTTTAAATGCACTTCGATGGGGTGCTGTTATGTCTCTGGCCCTGGCCATTGTCTCCTGTGGAACAACCTCAGAAAAGCCTGTTCTGCCAGCGCCACCACCACCTAAGCCGTCTGTTGTTAAACCGTTGCCGACCAAACCTGTAATCAAGCAAGAGATGCCTCAAACAACAAAAGTCGGATTTGTAGTTCCGCTTTCAGGTTCTCATGCGGAATTGGGACGCGCCCTTCAGCAATCAGCACAAGTCGCTCTTTTTGATATGAAAAAAGATGGCGTGGAATTGGTTTTTGCAGATTCTCAAGGTACTGCCGAAGGTGCGCATAAGGCGGCTCAAGAGGTCATTAGAAAAGGCGCTCAGATGATTATAGGCCCTGTGTTTGCCGAAGAAGTACAAGCTGTTAAAGCGCTTGTTTCTGCGCGGAAAATTCCACTGTTGGCCTTTACTACGGATAAATCCATGGCTGATGATAATGTGTTTGTTTTAGGGTTTTCGCCTCAAGAGCAAATTGAGCGTGTTTTGAAATATGCCGCATTTCAGGGTCTCATTCGTGTGGCGCTGCTAATACCCTCCAATCCTTATGGAAAGTTGGTGGAGGAGGCTACAAATCATCTTGAACAGCAGGGCCTTATCACCATTGTAGCCCGTGAATCTTATGCGTCTCAAGATATCGGAACGCCGGCTTTGACCTCAAAAATTGAGAAAATTCAAGCAGCCACTCCACAAGCACTTTTAGTGCCGGAAGGCGGGAAATCTTTGATGGGGCTTTTGCCTTATTTGGAATCTTATGCGTTGACTTCGCAAAGTGTTCAACTTTTAGGATCAGGTCAATGGGACTCTTCCGACGTCTGGAAAATTCAGGGTCTTCAAGGGGCTTGGTTTGCCTCACCTGCGCCTCAATTAAGGCAAGAGTTTGAGGAACATTATAAATCTGCGTTTATCTCTCAATCTCCTCGGATTGCGCCTCTGGCGTATGATGCGGTGGCTTTGGCGGCCGTGCTTTCTACCAGAGGTAATTTTTCCCCACAAGCCCTTGAAGTAAAACAAGGCTTTTCTGGAATCGATGGCATTTTCAGATTCAAAGATCACATCGCTGAGCGCGGACTTTCGATTTTGGAAGTTCGGGAAGCTCAGGTTGTGGTTCGAGAAAATGCCCCTGATCGTTTTTGAAGGGGACGGTTACATCTCGACTTCTTCTAAAGTCTTCGTTAAAAATAAGGCGAAAGAAGGGCTCTCACATGAATGATCTTTTTGAAATTCCAGTTTCTAATTTGACGCTTGAAGAAGCAAAAACTGAGCTTGCGCATTTGGCTAAGGAAATTCAGCGCCATGATGTCCTTTATTATTTAAAAGATCGGCCAGAAATTAGTGACGCGGACTACGATCATCTTAGGGGCCGAAATAGCGCGATTGAAAAACGTTTTCCTGAGTTAGTTCGCAAAGATAGTCCCACATTTCGCGTGGGCGCGCGGGTCGTTTCACAATTTCATAAAGTACGCCATCAAAAACCAATGTATTCGCTGGACAACGCATTTGATGAGGTGGATGTTCGGGAATTTTTGAGCCGTGTGATTCGATTTTTAGGACTTTCAGAGGAGGCGCCTTTAGAAATTGTGGCTGAGCCTAAAATCGATGGTCTGGCCGCCAATCTTCACTATCAAAAGGGGCAATTTCATTTAGGCGCCACCCGCGGGGACGGAGAGGTGGGCGAAGATATTACCGAAAATCTCAAAACGATTTCGGACATCCCGCGTCAGATTTCTCTGGGGGATGAAATGGGTATTCGTGGCGAAGTCTATATGAAGCATAGCGATTTTATGGCGATTAATGCTGAGCGTGAAGCCCAAGGCGAGCCGGTTTTCGCCAATCCCAGAAATGCGGCTGCAGGTTCCTTGCGTCAGTTGGATGCACGGATTACAGCCGCAAGACCCCTCCATTTTTTTGCTTATGCTTGTGATGATGTGAAATGCCTTCCAGTGAGCTCTCATTGGGCGTTTTTAGAATCCTTGAAAACCCTTGGATTTGTCGTTAATCCATTGGCAAAGTTATGTCAAAATGTCGAGGATGCGCTTTCTTATTACGAAGATCTTAAAACCAGCCGTGCAAATTTGACGTATGACATTGATGGTGTCGTCTTTAAAATTAATCGCCTGGATTATCAAGAGCGTTTGGGATTTTCAGCGCGCGCTCCCCGTTGGGCTATTGCGTATAAATTTCCGGCCGAACAAGCGCAGACGATTTTAAAAGAAATTGTCATTCAAGTTGGGCGAACAGGAACATTAACCCCGGTAGCCCATCTTCAGGCCGTGACTGTGGGGGGCGTTGTGGTCTCGCGCGCCACTTTGCACAATGAAGATGAAATTACGCGAAAAGATGTGCGCGTAGGGGATACCGTTTTCATTCAAAGGGCAGGAGATGTAATTCCCCAAGTTTTGGGGGCTATCCTAGAAAAACGCCCTTCTCAATCAGCTCCCTTTTCTTTTCCGACCGTTTGCCCCATTTGTGGAAGCCATGCGATTCGATTTCCCGGAGAAGTTGCCCGAAAATGTATTGGAGGCCTTATTTGTCCGGCACAAGTGTCATTGCGGCTTCGGCATTTTGTCTCTCGCGGCGCCTTTGATATTGAAGGTTTGGGGAGCAAGCATATTGATGCTTTTTTTGAAAAGGGGCTTTTAAAAACACCTGTGGACATTTTCACACTGGAAGCCCGAGACTCAAAATCATTAACGCCTTTGCGCCTGCAAGAGGGGTGGGGAGGGCAGTCTGTCCAGAATCTTTTTGAGGCGATTAATAGGCGTCGTGAGATTCCGCTCTCCCGTTTTATATATGCTTTAGGGATTCCGCAAATTGGGGAGGCGACCTCAAAACTTTTGGCGCGCCATTATCAGAGTTTTGAAGCCTTTGAAACGTCTATTATCGGTGCACAAAATCCTGAAAGTGAGGCTTTTCAGGACTTAATTGGGATTGATGGTATTGGCTCCAGTATGGCCGAGGATTTAATTGCGTTTTTTGATGAGCCGCACAATCGGGAAATTATTCAAAGTCTTTTGTCTGAAATTAAAATTCTTGAGGCAGAAAGACCACAAACGAGCACTCATCCTCTTTTTGGAAAATCCGTTGTTTTTACGGGAACGCTAGAGAATATGAGCCGTTCTGAAGCTAAAGCAAGAGCTGAAATTTTGGGTGCAAAAGTGTCAAGCTCTGTTTCGAAAAAAACAGATTTTGTGGTTGTAGGAAAAGATGCAGGATCTAAAGTCAAAGATGCTGAAAAATATGATATCCCAATCCTCAATGAAGAAGATTGGGAAAAGATGTCTCAAAAATAGGAGTCTATTTTTGAGAAAATAATTTCTTTTTTTCTTCTAATGTGTCCTTAATAATGTCTTGATAATGATCGTATTCTGGTAAAAAAATAATGGTGGAAAAAAGCTGTTCGGCAAGAGTTACATGATGTTCTTCAAACTTTTCATCTTTATTTGCGAGAAGCCATCCAAAGCTCTCATATCCGCTGAGATGAACGCGAGCTTGAAATCCTGTTGCACGTAGTCGATGAATCAGTGAGCATGAATAATCTTGAACGATACTATTATCATTTGTCTTCATACTGTGTTGATGTTTTACATTCGTCAATGCGGTTTGGGCGACACGATGAAATTTCGTTTCTTTGAAAATATTAGAAATTAACGTCTCAAGTTCTGCTACGGTTTGATTTTCATCTGACACAAGCAATGCAATTTTGTGACAGATATCGTCATCATTTTCTCCTGGGAGAAAACTTTTTTGAATGTCTTCCCAAGAATGCTTTTTTTTGTTGAGCACTTTTGACGAGGTGATGTTTTCTTCCTTAAGAAATTTTTTATTAAACATTGCATCAAGCGGTTGAGAAAGAAAGAAGGGCACACTTAAAGCAAGAGAAGAGATCAAAATACGCATAGACAACATCCTGTGTTAAAATCAAATAAAATTTAAACCTGATTATATCTAATAATTTTTTGATTTAAGTTGTCAATGGGCTTCTTCCCAATTGTCTCCAATCCCAATTCCAATCACGAGTGGAATTGAAAGAAAACAAATAGAAGACATGACTTTCTGAATGATATTTTTTGTGGGCTCAAGATCTTTTTCCAAGACTTCAAAGACCAACTCGTCGTGCACTTGCAAAATCATTTTCGCATCAAGGTTTTTTTCTTTTAAAAGAGGAGGGATGCGAATCATGGCTTTTTTCATGATATCTGCATTGGTGCCTTGAAGCGGCGCGTTGATCGCTTGTCGTTCGGCAAAGCCGCGCTTGTTAAAATCGCGATCGTGAATTCCAGGCACATAAACGCGTCTTCCGAAAAGTGTCTTGACATACCCTTTTTCTCGACCTTCTCGTTTTTTCAGCTCCATATAATCGTTAATTCCTGGATAAAGCTCAAAGTAAAGCTTCATATAATGGGCGGCTTCAGTTTTTGTGACACCTAATTGCTTGGCAAGACCAAAAGAACTGATGCCGTAAATGATGCCGAAATTAATGGCTTTGGCCTTTCTGCGTAAGGAGGAATCAACTTGATCTTGAGGAACTCCAAAAACTTGGGCGGCCGTTGTGGTGTGAATATCTTTGCCTTCGAGAAAAGCCCTTTTCAAAGACTCAATATTAGCCATATCCGCAAGCAGTCGCAGTTCAATCTGAGAATAGTCGGCAGAGAGGATCTTGTGTCCACTTTCGGCAATAAAGGCGCGGCGGATTTTTTTGCCTTCCTCTGTTCTGATGGGAATGTTCTGTAAATTCGGATCAGACGAAGACAATCGTCCCGTATTTGTAATCGTTTGGGAAAACGAAGTGTGAACGCGGCCCGTCCGTGGATCAATTTGTTGAATGAGGGCATCCGTATACGTGCTTTTGAGCTTTGAAAATTGTCGCCATTCAAGGATGCGATCGGCAATTTCATAGCCTTGGTTGGAGAGGTCTTCTAAAATGTCGGCTGAGGTGCTAAAAGCTCCGGTTTTGCCTTTTTGGCCGCTGGGAAGGCCTAAATTTTGGAATAATACTTCGCTCAATTGTTTGGGCGAACCCACATTAAAAATAACGCCCGCCTGTTCTTGAATTTGCTTTTCTAAAATCTCAAGGCGTCCGCCAAATTCATGGCTCAGTTCTTTTAAGGATTTTGCATTGACTTTGACGCCAGTCTTTTCCATCTCAACCAAAACGGGGACAAGAGGACGGTCGAGGGATTCATAAATGCTAAGCAAATGCTCACTCAAAAGTCGAGGCTTTAGAGTTTGATGTAATTGGAGCGTGATGTCCGCATCTTCGGCGGCATATTCGCAGGCTTTGTCTAAAGGCACATCGGCAAAGCTGATTTTTTTGCTGGCCGTGCCCGTCACATCTTTATAGGAAATGGCAGTCACATCAAAATGAAGTTTAGCTAATTCGTCCATGCCGTGGCCATGTTGTGCGCCATCCAAAACATAAGAAATCAGCATCGTATCATCAAGGGAAGTAATATTAAGGCCATAGCGACTTAATACTAACATATCGTATTTAATGTTTTGCCCAATTTTGAGGATCCCGGGATTTTCAAGAATGGGTTTGAGTTGAGCCAAAACATAATTGAGGGGAAGTTGTTCGGGAACCTCTCCCTGATTTAAAAGATCTCGTGGCGGTAGATTGTGACCTACGGGAATATAGCAGGCTTCATGGGCATTAAGAGAAAGGGAGATACCAACAAGATCGGCCGCTAAGGCATTTAAAGACGTTGTTTCCGTATCAACCGCAACAAAACCTTGGACACGAATGCGTTTGATCCAGGATTCGAGCTGAGGTTTCTCAAGAATCAATTCATACTTTCGTTCGGAAGGCGGCGTTTTTTTAGACTCTTCCTTTTGGCGGGAAAGTCGTCCCAAGAGATTTGTAAAATTTTGGGTCCTTAAAAAAGAGGCGATTTTTTCATCATCCACTTGAGGAAGCGCAAATTCAGAGAGCATTTTTTCAACGGGAACATCAGCTTTTAATGTTACCAACTGTTGGGAAATGAGCGCTGACTCTTTATTATTGTGAAGGGTTTCGCGACGCTTGGGTTGCTTAATACTTTCAAGGTTTTGATAAAGAATTTCAAGGTCGCCAAAGGTGTTGATAAGTTCTGCTGCGGTCTTGACCCCAATTCCAGGAACGCCTGGAATATTATCGGAAGTATCCCCTGCCAAAGCTTGAACATCACGGACCTTATCGGGGGTAACACCAAACTTTTCAAAAACCTCAGAGGCCCCGATAGGTTTGTTTTTCATCGGATCCCAGAGGCGGATTCCCACATCTACAAGTTGCATCAAGTCTTTGTCTGAAGAGACGATGGTGACTTCAGCGCCTTGAGCTTGGGCGGCGCGTGCGTAAGTAGCAATCAAGTCATCGGCCTCAAATCCGCGCATCTCAATTTGCGGTACGTTGAAGGCTTCGCAGGCTTCGCGAATAAGTGGAAATTGAGGGATGAGTTCAGGCGGTGTTTCAACACGATTGGCTTTATATTGAGGGTAAATTTCATTGCGGAAATTCTCACGTGCCGAGTCAAAAACGACAACAATATGATCCGGTTTTATCTCTTTCAAAAGCTTGATGAGCATATTGGTAAATCCCAAAACTGCCCCCACGGGCGTTCCATCCGGGCGGCTTAAGGGCGGAAGGGCATGAAAGGCGCGAAAGATATAGCCAGAGCCATCAATAAGATAGAGGTGTTTAAGGGGGATTTCGGTCATGAGACCCTCTTAAAAAATTGTTTTATTGCTGTGGCTTTTAAAATAATAAGGCCCGATGAAATGACAAGGGTTGTCCCAAAAATTCGCGGTAATGTCCATTCCATCCCTTCAAAAAGAGCGGAGACGTTCATGGCAATAACGGGTGCTAACACAAAGAAATAGTTGGCTTTTCCAACACCCCAGGCCTGAAGAAAAAGATTATAACTTACAAAAACAAATCCTGAGAGGAAAAAGCTGAGATAAAAAAGTGAGATCAAAAATTCAGGTTCCCAGAACCATAAGAAAGAGCGGCCCGAAAGGAAATAAACGAGTCCATTAAAAAAGGCTCCCGTCAAAAGTCCATAGGCCGTTCCTTGGATTACGGTGAGGGGCAGTTTTTTGAGATGCACGGAAAGAAGGGAGCCTACGGATGCAAAGCTCAAGCACATCAAAATAAAACTAAAACCAACCATTTCCCGTGTTGAAATTTCAATTTTGCTAAAGGTGTTATTATTATCTAGCGCAAATAGAAGTCCAATTAAACTTAAACATCCTGAGACCAAAATCGTTTTTTGAACAGGTTTTTTGTTCCAGAAAGAGTCAAGGAGAGAACTTGGAATCATCAGCAGAGACAGACCCATGGCCACAATGCCTGAAGGTAAATAATCCACCGCCTTGTAACAGCACCAGGTATTGAGATAATAAAATGTGATTCCAAATGCCGCAAGCCAGGGAAGATTGGCGACAGGGAACTTTTGGAATTTTTCACCTTTGAACTTTGAGAAGAGAAGAAGCCCCAGGCCTGAAATCAAAAATCGGTAAAAAACGGCAAGGTCTGCAGGGACATATTGAACCTGTATGCGAACAAAGATCCAACTAGAACCAGCGAAAAGAAGTGAAAAAACAAACAAAATATGAAGTTTTGAGAACTTCGAAAAAAAACCATTCATACTGAAATGTGCATACCTCCGGGCAGGGCAATTCGGGCTTTGATAAGCGTTTCGGGACTGATTTCTGCCAGATTGCAAAAGGAGAGTAAGGTTTTGTCGTCTTCTAAAATAACATCCAAGACACCCCCCAAAAGCTCGGGTTCATGGGCGCGTTTTTTAAGATCATTTAAAGAAAGCCCACTTTGGTTGACGAATTGATTTAAGAGTTCCTCATGTTTTGCCAAAAAGGCGAGTGCTTGAAGTGCTAGAGTTTCTGCATGCTTTTGATCCACTAAACAATTCCTTCTTCCAGTGCAATTTCTTCTCTGGCCTGATCATGGCAGTTTAGAAGCGCTTTTTCAAGTCGATGTTGGCTGCAATCAATTTGTATTTTTTCAAGATCAAAATGTATTTTTGAAATAAGCCCCGCATCCCCGGCACTTGAGAAATAAATGCTTATGACCATTTGTGCATAAGCTTCTGCTGCCTCTTCATCATAACCCAAAATATCTTGGGCAATCCAAAGGCCAAAAAGATGATTTCGCCTTGACGTGACCCGAAACATCATCTCTTCATCGTGATGATATTTGGCCTCAAAAGCAAGCTTGCGCTGATTAAATCCGTCCACTCATAGCCTCCCATCGGCATTTTATTTTTGTGAGTGCATTCTACTGAAGTTCATTTTAGTATCAAGCGACAAATTCATAAAGGGGAATAATTGTGGCGGAAAATGAGATCGACTTTGGATATGAACGCATTCAAAAAAAAGAGAAAGCGGAGCGTGTGAAATCACTTTTTCGAAATGTGGCCTCCAAATATGATTTGATGAATGATCTCATGAGCGGGGGGCTTCACCGAATTTGGAAACATGAATTTGCGAAGGCACTTCCTTATCGTGGTGGAAATACTTATCTTGATGTGGCTGGCGGTACCGGGGATATTGCGACTCTTATTTTAAAAAATCTTGAGAAATATGGACTTCAAGGACGTGTGATTATTTCTGATATTAATGAAGGAATGCTTGAGGAAGGATTACGTCGTGCACCAAATTTGTCGTTGGATTGGACCTGCGGAGATGCCGAATCCTTACCGTTTCCTGATAATTTTATGGACGTCTATACCATTGCTTTTGGATTGAGAAATGTCACTGACAAAAACAAGGCCCTTCAAGAGGCTTTCCGCGTTTTAAAACCAGGTGGAAAATTTTATTGCCTGGAATTTAGCAAAGTCCGGGATTGCCTCAGTCCTTTTTATGACCTTTATTCTTTTAAAATCGTCCCTAAAATTGGCAGAATTGTTGCTCAAGATGAAAATGCCTATCGCTATTTGGTGGAAAGTATTCGCATGTTCCCTAATCAAGAAACACTCAAGTCCATGATTGAGAACGCTGGGTTTCAAGCGACCAGTTACAAAAACCTCTCTCAAGGCATTGTGGCCATTCATGAAGGACGGAAAGGTTAGTTCATTTCCCTGTATTGGCACAGCCTTGAGCTTGGGGGGGATATTTTCTAAACGACTTTGGAACACCATTATTTGGCACAGATCTCGCATATAAATCATCAAATGAATAAGAAAGATGGAGAAAAAGAGAGTGGTTGATTCGGTTTCAAGCCCAACATCTTCAATGAGCGTCACAAAACGTGACAGTGGCGCTTATGGCATGACTCAACGCAAAATGGGTGATGCTGAGATTGATGCGGCAGCTATTGCCGATGGTCCTATTGAAGTTGCAGAAGCCCGTACAAAAATTATTCAAGAGAAAATTGATGGTGTTAAAAAACGGCGAGATGTTCTCCATGATCTCAAGCCAGATCTTTTGGCTTTGTCGAAAACTGTAGATACTCTGCGAGGCATGAGTAAAGCCTCAGGCGTCGAGAATGTCTTTGATAAGCGACTTGGAATGGCTTCTGGACTCGTCTCAAAACTTGATCAGACTTATGTTGCGGTTAATACACAAGATGGTGCAAGCGTTCGCTCCTTTGACATAAAAATTCAGCAACAAGCTTCCTCAGATGTTTTAACCTCAGGCGCTTCGCTTTATTATGGAGATACAACCACAGCCTTAGGACTTGCTGCCGGAAATCTTTCTATTAATGGATCTTCTGTAGCCATTACCAATACCATGAATTTGACAGATGTCATGAATGCCATCAATTCGTCTCCCATCTTTACGGTGCAGGGTGTACAAGCCCAAATTCAAACGACAACACTCTTGGGTGTTACTTTTAATCGCCTCAGTTTAACGCCTCAAATGGGTGGAAAACTGACCATTAGTGATGATCAGGGATCTGCTATAAAAAACGCGCTTCACTTTGTAAATAATGAATATACCTCGTTAAATCTGACGGGAAACTTAGTTATTGATGGCAGAACGATTGCCATTGATCCCAGCATGACAATTTATGATGTCAGAAACGCGATTAGAATTGAGTGTTCTCAGCAACTCAGTCAGCCAGCAACCGCAGATGTTGATATTCGCGGAAATGGCGATTACAGATTATTTGTCAGCCGAAAAGACACGGGGGCCCCCCAATGTCTTTGGTGGGGACGGACCCCAGTATTCTTTCAGCTTTTGGATGGACTCTGTCCGGATCTGGAAAGAGCGCGAATGATTTAAGTGCACAATATTCCATTAATTACGGGGATGGGAATTGGATTGACAATACCAGCACCACCAATACCATAGATAATATAATAGATAAGGTATCGTTGACGATTACGGGTGTGACACCTAATGGTGAACAAGTCACGGTCGGTGTTGAGCCTTATTTAGATCAGATTAAAAGTCGTATAGTAACATTTGTGGATCTTACCAATAAGGTTTTGGACTTCCTCAATAAGCAAAACGAACGTGGCCCAGACGGAAAACCCGTTAAAGATGCTCTTTTGGCAGGAAATAATTTCTTACGCGACCTGACGCATAAAATTCGTTCGAGTATTAATATGATTGTTCCTGGGATTCAAAGTGGAGAATTGCAATCGCTTCAAGATTTGGGAATTAGTTTTAAAAAGGATGAGGATGGTTTTCATTTAAAACTCGATGATTCCCAATTGAACAAGGCCCTGAACACGAATCCAGATCAAGTAAAGCAAGTGTTAGCGTTTCGATTTCAGACAACAAATTCCTCTTTCTTAATGCCAACTTCTCCTCAAGCGCTTGACGGTGGTTTGGGAGGAAAAAACATTGGCGTGAGTGTCACAAATCAAGGGGGAGTGATCTCAGCATACTATACATTGAATACTGTAAATTATCCGGCTAATATTGATTCTAAAGGAACAATTACACCCCAAGACGGAACGCCTTTATCATCACTTTCTCCAATTTACCTCATGCCCTCTGTTTATAATAGTTTGAGCGTTGGTGATACACAATCTACAACTATAACAATAACTCAAGGTATTTTAGATGTTTTGGGTAATAGTTTGAAGGGAGTTGTACAAAAGGGATTGTCTGTGGGCGGAAAAACGCTTGTTCAAGCAGGTTCTTATGAAAATGAAGATAAACGCATTGGTGATGATATTCAAAAAGATGAAATAAAGATTGAAAAAATAAATGAAAAAGCTGAAAGAGAGCGTGAAAAAATTCTAAGGCAATTTGAGCGTATGCAGGGGATTCTTGAAATGGCCAAGCATATGCGTGCTATGATTGCGTCTTATTTTGCAGCTCAAAACAAACAAAATTAAACAACAGGGAGAATGGAAATGTCTTATGCAACAAAACTTTATCAAAAAAACAGCACAAACCATGCTCAAGCTATTGATCTGGTGATTGATATCTATGATGAGGCTGTGAATGCCCTTGAGGAGGCGCTTCAAGCCATCAACGACAATCGCATTCAGGATCGTTTTATGGCAACTGAAAAGGCACGTAAATATTTAATTGGGCTCAGTTCGTCTCTTAATAAAAATAATGAGGAAACTCAAACTTTATCAAAGACTCTCGAAAACTATTACGTTGTGATCAATGATCTTCTGACGCGCATCAATGTTTACAATAAACCAGAAACCTGTCTTGCTGCTATTCAAAGCCTCAAAGAGATGGCGGAATGCTGGCGCGAAGTTAAATCCACGGCGCAAGAGGAAGTTTCCCCTCAAATCTAGATTTAAAAAATACGAATTTTCACAATTTATTAATTTATTTTTTGTATCCTAATAATAGAAGTTGGTTTTATTTTAATTCTGTTGTTGGGAGAGAGCTATGGATCAAAATCCAGCCCTGGTGGTGTTTAACCGGACTTTTGATGAAGCGAATAATATGCTGTTGGAAGCCCGAGAATATGTAAAATTTTATGCAGCTAGAGATGTGCAACATTTGCCACCTATTGAGCGCCTTAAGGTCAGCTGTGAAGCTATGCGCGTCACAGCGCGCCTGACCCAAATCATGGCGTGGCTTTTGATGCAAAAAGCAATCCGCGCGGGCGAAGTGTCAAAAGAGGATTACATTACAGAAGATGCGCGCCTTTTGGTGGGGGGCACGTGTTTAGACACGTCGTCTCAAGAGGATTTGTCAATTCCGCCACGTTTGCGCGATCTTTTGAAGCAAAGCTATGCCCTCTATCTCCGTGTTCAGCGATTGGATGAACGTTTTCGTGGGAAAGATACTCTCTCTGCAGCCGTTCCTCATCAATCTGGAGCCAGCTTCTTGAGCTTAATTCAATAGCTTAATCGTTTGCAATTGTTTTTTTCAAATAAAAGTCAATAAATTCAATCTCTGGGGCGAGTTATTGGCTTACTTCATTTCCTTTTTTTCAAAGGGTGCAAATAATAGCGTTATTTTTTCTACTTTCTCTTTTGTGGATGTGCTGTCTCCTATCAATAAGCTAAAGACATCGGGGTATTTATTTGTCAGAATGTCATAAATTACAGATTGAGATCCAATGTTTTTTGAAATTTGTTTTTTGTTTTTGTAGATTTGTTCCCATATATATTTAAAATTAAGACTTAAAGATTTAAGAAGTAATTTAGGAAAAACAGCTTTTTTATTGATTTGAGTTTGAAGGGCGTTGAGCGTTGAGATGTCCAATTGAGGTTCTTTCATTTCCTGAAGACATGCAATGGATTTTTCAAAGTCTCCTTGATAAATATAAAGTGCAGATTGGAGCTCAAGAAGACCGCCTTTTTCAATTGCAATATCAAATTTTAAACCTTCTGATTCATAAGGCAATTCTATCTCTTTCTTCTTCTTTTGATTTTTAAATTCCTGAAAAATTTCAGAAAGATATGTGTCTGCACGTGCAAGCTGACAGATATCTCCAGATTCTAAAATGGCGGTTACAATATAATACTTAATTTGAAAATGTAGCAGAGAATTTGAGTTTTTAGCGTTTTCTAATGCTAATTCTAAATATTTGAGAGCATCAGAATATTGACAATTATCAATCAAATCAGAGGCGATAAACATGAGCTCACAAGGATCCCCCTCTTTTAAAAGTTGAGCGCCTTGAGTCAATATCTTTGTATTTTGTTCTCTTTGTCCGTCGATATGATAAAAATTTGATAGTGTTTGGGTGTAATAACGAATATTGAAACCTTTTGTATTAGGGTAAAAGGCCAGAGTATAGTCCGCTAATTTTGTAAGATTCTCAATGTTGGGTTTGTTTTTCCTGGTATTGCAATAAATATTCAGGAAATTGGTTAGCAAGATGGTTTGCGCCCCGAGAGTGTATTCAGCATCTCCATATAGGGCCCACAAAGGTTGATCTGCAAGATAAGCAAAAGAAGATTTGAGTTGAGAATGGTCACGGTTAAAAGCATTTTTATTAATTAAATCGTAAAGGCGGTTAAGAAAACAAGAGTCAAAGGTTGTGAGTGCAGTTTTTGACTCCAAATCTCCTGCGAGCGTTAACAATTTAAGGGCCATTAAATGGAGCTGCATTCCTTTGTAGAGTTGGGAGTTTTTCATTAACTTGCCAATTTCTTCGTAATTAAAGTGAGTGCTTTTAACTACCAATTTCAAGATGTCTTGAAGTTCAGGGGAAACTTTCACGACAGAGGCCGCAAACCCAACGGCTTTTTTGTCAAAAAGGTCGATCCGAATGTATTTTTTCGTAAGGCCTTTCTTGTAAGGGGCAAATTTTTCGATAGATTGAATTAAGTCTTTGAAGTCTTCTGGAGTTTCACTTTCTGGGGTAACATCAGTTGTTGTCATGTTAGGAGTCTGAGGCAGAAGAATCTTGGGATAATTTTCAATAGGAAATTTTTCGGCCAACTTATTATAGGCCCAAATGAAATTGCGAGGATTGGAAAAAGCCAATTTGCTCATAAATTTAGGCTGTTTTTTCAAAAAATCGCTATAATCCAAGCTCAGTTGACGCCAATGTTTGCAAGTCAGTTGGATTGTAGAAAAATCTTGAAACGACATGAAGGAGAAGATTAAATGTTGTAGATCTTGGGGGAGATTCGAAAGTATGTTTGAATATTGTTTAAGCTCTTCAGACGTTAATGGGGTAATTTCTTTTCCAACAACTTTGGTTTCATCATCATTCAGTACAAAATCAAGTTCGGAATGACCTGTTTTTGCACGGGGTGTGGTAACCCTCTTTTCGTTGTTATTATTATTGTTATTTGGGTCCTTAGACGAAGAGGATACGTTTCCTGCATAAACGGATTGAGGGGCCACCAGAAGCGCTATTAATACGAGAGAACTTGAAGAGAATTTTAATAATTTTTTCATAACACAAATCACCTTTAAAAATAAGATGATAAAACATAATTAAATGTGATTGAAAGTCAATTAAAAAATTAATTAAATGCAAAAAGTCATTTTATTGCATTAAGGTTATTAATGCCATTTCCAAAAAATATTTAGCATAATCAAAATCAGCACATTGCCATCCCGGCGGAAGGGGGATCCATAAAATGGTTTTTTTCACCATGAATCCCCGTTTTTGTGTGGAGATATAGCGGGGATGAGGAAACACCACGTTATTTAATAGATAAATGGTATAAGTGGATGCTCGATATTTCAAAGAATGAAATCTGGAAAATTTATGACATCGTTAGAAAAAATAATCTCATCATACATATGTCACCGTGTCTTTTGGTTATCTGATGATGAATCGTGAGAGTTAAGTTTCCGCCTTCTATAATACCTGCGCGCTTGAGCTTTGCTGGCGCTTTTAAGTTTTTTCTGGGGACCCTCTCCTAATGCAGTGCGCACAGGCAGGATGACTCGAAACTTCCGATAAAAATCGAGATCTATAACTTGAGCCATGGTATCCTCCTTTAAATAATGGAAATTCCTATTCACTGTCTTATAGTGTTACTCTAGCAAAATAAGATTAAGAAATTTCTAGCGAAGGGTTTAAAAAGCGTTTATTTGAAAAATATTTCCGGATTCCTTGCGTTCTCCTTAAGACGCTGTTATAAGCTTGGCTTAAGATGTAGCCAGGCGAAGGGGCAAACCCCGGGCATGCCGACCTACAGTTTATGATAAATCATTATTTTTGGAGACAAAAATGCCCAAGTTAAAAACGAAAAGCAGCGTAAAAAAGCGTTTTCGTCTTACCGGCACCGGTAAGGTTATCACCGCTCACGCAAAAAAGCGCCACGGTATGCGCAAACTTTCCCCTCAACAACGCCGCGCGCTTCGTGGCACAACGACGATGTCTGAGTGCGATGCGAAGATTGTTCGTCGTTTTATGCCTTATGGTTTATAGGAGGTTAGGTTATGGCACGCGTTAAACGTGGAGTGACGGCACATGCACGTCACAAAAAAATCATTGCGATGGCAAAAGGCTATCGTGGTCGTTCAAAAAATTGTTTTAGAATTGCCGTTCAACGAGTCGAAAAAGCATTACAATATGCCTATCGGGATCGTAGAAATCGTAAGCGCGATTTTCGTGGACTTTGGATTCAACGGATCAATGCGGCAAGCCGTATGCACGGTTTAAACTACTCTCGTTTCATCAACGGCCTTATCAAGGCTGGAATTGAAATCGATCGTAAAGTTTTGGCTGATATTGCGGTGCGTGAACCCAAGGCTTTCAAAGCCATTGTGGATCAAGCTCAAAAAGCTTTAGCTGCTTAATATAAAAGATTTATCTTTGAAAAAACACCTTAGGCGCAAATCGCTTGAGGTGTTTTTTTGTGGGGGAGGGCTCAATAAAATGCACTCTATATTTATATGGGCAATTGAAAAACTTGATTTTTGAGAGAAAATTTCGTACTGGATAAATATAAGGTGGTTAATTATGTTTTTTAAGATTGACGGCCTCGCCATAGCTTCGTTTCTGGCGGGTAACGTTTTTTATGCCCCTCACGCCACCTTTTGGCTCAATGCAATATTTCCAATTTCGTCAAGGGCTTTATTTGTTTGCGCTCCTTTTTTCTGAAGTTCTGCACTGAGAATTTCTTCAACAAAGGAAAGGGCTTCTTCCACGACTTTTTCTTTGAGTTGGTTTTTGGCCGTCTCTTGGGCAATTTGAATACGCTCGTGGGTGGATTTTTCTTTTTGAGTCAGCATATCTGTGAGCTCTTCCTCAATGGAGCGTTTAAGATCAATGGCATCTGCTTCTGCGCGGGAAACAATCTCTATCGCTTGTTGCATGGCCGCTTCATGCTTAGTTTGATAGGTGTGAAGAAGGCTTAAGGCTTCATCATGAAGGCGTTGGGCTTCAGACAGTTGCTTTTCAATACGATGAGTTCGCTCATCAATCATTGTTATGAGCTCTTTCCAGGCGCGCTTCCCTAAGACTGCGAGCAACAGAATAAAAGAAATTAGAACCCAAAATTCAGGAGTTTCAAACATCATTTCCCTGCCTTGCTAATACGTTTTTGAAGTTCACCTTGGGACAACTCAAGATTGGCGACTTTTGCGAGAATCGTTTGTGCCACCCCCAACGAAATACCATGAAGATCTTTTTGTGCGGCCACTTTGGCTTGATGAAGCTCTTGTTCGGCACGCCGCATTTTTTCCGTTACTTTCTCGATGATTTCTTTTTGGCGCTTCGTAAAATCAATATTTACTTGATCGGCCATTGCCTTATATCTCTCACGGGCTTCATTGCGGGCTTGCTGGAGTGTGGATTCATATTCGGCCAAAAGCTCCTCGGCTTTGTCGCGATGAATATGAGATTTTTCAGAAAGTTTTTGAAGGACGCCGGCGCGATTCTCAATGACCTTGGTGATTTTAGGGGTCGCGATGTAAGAGAGAATAAAATAAAGTACGATAAAACAGACAAAGAGCCAAAAAAGCTGAGATGGATATGTTGTAAAATCCAATTGTGGCATTTTTAAACTCCTTGTCTTTTATCTGGTTTTCTTATTTGAAAAGGATCAAGAACGCGATCAAAAGCGCGAAAAGGGCCACCGCTTCAGTGAGTGCGAATCCCAAAATACCCATAGGAAATACTTGCTCACGGGAGGAGGGGTTCCGGGCGATTGCGCTGATGAGAGATGAGAAGATATTCCCAATTCCAATTCCGACACCACAAAGCGCAAAGACGGCGAGTCCTGCCCCAATAAAACGTGCTGCTTCCATATCCATTTTTTGTTTTCTCCTTCTGGTTAATAGTTAGTGTAGATGAATCGCATCATGTAAATAAATACATGTGAGAATGGTAAAAACATACGCTTGCAAAAGTGCAACCATGACCTCAAATGCCGTCAGGGCCGTATTGACAACCAAGGGTGCCACGCCGAATAGGCCTAAGGCGACTGTAAATCCCGCAAAGACCTTGAGCATGGTATGTCCCGCCATCATATTGGCAAATAGTCGAACCGACAAACTGACAGGACGGGAGAGGTAGGATAAAATTTCAATCGGGATGATAATTGGCGCCATAAAGACGGGGGCCCCTTTGGGGAAAAAGAGTGAAAAGAAATGAAATCCATGTTTGAAAATTCCAATCAACGTTACGGCTAAAAAGACCAGCATCGCAAGGCCAAAGGTCACGATAATATGGCTTGTATAGGTGAAGGAATAGGGCACCATCCCTAAAAGATTTCCCATGAGGATGAATATGAACACGGTGAAGATCAGAGGGAAATAGGAGCGTCCTTTAGGGCCTACATTCTCATTTAAAAGGCTCGCCACAAATTCATATGTCATCTCTGAGAGCCCCTGCCAACGGCCTGGGATGGCCTTGGATTTCATCATACCACCTACTAAAAAGAGAGTGGAGGCGAAAACAGCCAAAACCATGAAGAGGGACGAGTTGGTAAAAGAAACATCTATGCCAGCAATCTGAAGGGGCATAATCGTGTGAATCTCAAATTGATGAAGCGGATCTGCCATTTTTTCCTCTTCTAATCCCTCGTTATTTTTGTTTTTTTGTTAATGCTCGGTAGACATTTAGCATGCCTGCGCCAGAACCCAAAACAAAAAATGCAATTAATCCCCAAGGTTTTGTGGAAAATGCCCAATCGATGAGAAGTCCCACACCTATACCCACCAAAACCCCTGAAATAAGCTCGATTCCCACGTTGAGAAGCACTCCCATTGAGGACTCTGGCTTTTCATCCGTGGGCTTTTTACCCTCAAAGGCATCAAGTTTTGCCTTTAAATCTTCAAGGTCTTGTTTTTTTGTCATAAGTTTTACCCTGTGTTGAGCGGAAACATAAGTCCCCACAACTTACTTGTCAAGGTGGGGAGAGAGGAGATTTTTCAGATGCTCAAACACGTTTAGCATGACGATGTAGAGTGTGTTATTTTTGAAAGCGTGTAATCTATATTGTGAATGAAAGTTGGGTGTAAATTCTCATAAATTTTCATCACTTACAAAACTCAAGGGGAGTAAGAATTGATTATGACAGCCCTAAAATTAAAGCCTGATTCCATATTTGATAAATTGGTCGATACAGTTCGCACCTCATTTGCATCTTCTGATTTTTATGGAGCCGTTCATCTTTTGGATGGAGACAAAACTGTCATTGAGAAAAGTAGAGGTTGGCAAGATTTTAAGATGACCTTGCCGATTTCTCCAGAGATGCTCTTTCCTGTGGCCTCTATTACGAAAATTTTTACGGGCTTTCTTACTCTAAAATTATGGGAAGAGGGAAAATTTGATTTAGACGCCCCACTTCTTAAGATTTTTCCTAGCACTCACGGTTTTTGGGCCGGAGCCCCCCCTCCAAATTGGACGGAACGTGTGACACCTTATCACTGTTTGACGCATAGTTCTGGAATTCATTGCTATGCTGACACAAAAGCATTTTATGAAGGAAAGGCCAGAAAAGATGATGTCTCCAGAAGAGCTGGCGCGATGGATATTTTCGATGCCTAAAGATTTTTCGGAAGGAAAGAAATTCTCCTATGGAAATTCAGGCGTCTCACTGATGGGAAGGCTTATTGAGGCATTTGAAAAGATGCATTTAAGTGATGCTTTTCAAAAACGAATTTGTGCTCCATTGCGCCTTAAAAATACGTTTCTTCCCGTGCAGGGAAGCCGTCAAAATCCAGGTGCAAAGCTTGAAAATTACGCTTATGGGTTTGGCGTTGATGATTACTTTGATCCTCAGGGTAAGCACATCCTCAAGCCATCATCCGATTGGACTTTTTCGGTCGCCTATGCCAGTTGGGGACTCATTTCAACAGTAGCTGATTTGGGAAAGTTTATGAGAGCATTAGTGCAAGAGAAGATTTGCAAAGAGGTGACATTAAAAAAAATGTTCACCCCTCTCCTCCAAAATTATGGCTGGGGCATCAATATACTGACTCAGAATAATGCCACAGTATTTTACCACAATGGTGGATTTGATGGCGTCAGTTCAACGCTCAGATATTATCCCGAAAGGGAAATGACCCTTGTTATTTTATCTTCAACACGAGTTACGCAGTTTGCAGCAAAAGGGTGGGAATCTAAGCGAAAGACATGAGTTTTGTTATTTCTCTAGAGATATCATGCTTAATAACATCCCACTGCTGCTGATAAAAAGAGAAGCCTCCAGCAAGTCGTCTTTTAAATCTTTGAATCCAAGCCGAAATGGCAAGAAATATATGATTTCTTTGGGCTCGTCCCGTGCGAGACTGACAGCGTTCAAGACCGCATGTTTGCTTTAATTCCCGATGATAAACTTCGATTTTCCAACGCGATTTCATGACCAGTTCAATATGATCACGAGAGGGATTATCCCTATTGGTTCCGATATAATCCGTGCGACCGTTTTTGGCAACAAACCGGAAAACAGTAATCCATCCATATCCGCGTAAGTGAACTTTCAGTCCTTCATCTGGAATGTCCAGCTTTTCAAGAGTTTCTCCACGATTCACTTTCCTGTTTTTCTTCAACCCCATCACCCATGTCCAGCCTATGGATTCAATGGCCTTCAGATTATTCAAGCTCGAGTACCAAGCGTCTGCAACCACGTCATCCGGATTTATCCCTCTGTCTTGAGCCAGCTTTAACATTTCCCTGAAATGGTCATTCTTGCTTTTGCCATCGCTGGCTTTATCATAAATACGATAATCAACAGGAATAGAGTCATGACTCCTCAGGCCATGCCATACCAAATTGACAAGACCTATCCCCGCAATAACATCATGGGCATTCCCAGAATACTGATAATGCACAAGCTCTATCTTCTCGCTCCGATTTTTATCCAAAATTGTATCGTCACATACTAAAAAACAAGGTTCTTTCTTGTTAATAAGAGATTGAGTAAGATTCCACACTCCGCTCGGACGCAATGCACTAGAACTCAACCATCGATTGACGCTGTCATGCGACAATGGAATCGGTGACACCTCCGAAAGTGCCAACCCTGAATAGCGCACACTGCTGGCTTGTAAAAATGAACGATAAAGTGATTTTGTGCATTTGTGTCGAGACATCATTTCTTCTCATTTAATAAATATTCCCTCTCACCTTATCTCTTCTCTCTTCTCCTGCAAACTGCGTAACTCGTGTTCAAGCAATATTGACTATGGTATTCTCAAAAACAGAATTTGGAAAGAGCAAGTAAAATCTCCTTATGAAACCGCTTCAGAAATTGAAGATCGATTATATCGAGAGAGCCCACTTTTGCAAAAAATTGAAGATCAATTCTCTATCTATGCTCTTGCAGATAATCTTCAGCAAATTTTGATGGGAGCAACATAAACAAACGGGTAGGGGAGGGCTCTATCGGCTCCTATACAAAAATAGTGTTTTCCCTGTGAGCAAAATCTGTCCGTAAAGAACTTGCAGACTATTCAAAATAAATTTTCTTGAATTTTTGTTTTTTAAAATATATAAATATTTCATAATTTAACTTTAAATTAGTTTTTAATATGTATGCGGCCCAACTTTTAATAAAATTAATTATTGTTTTTCAAATGCTTTCAGGCGTGGCCCAAGCCGTGCGCCATAATCCTCCGTCAACTGAAGAAGACAGCAAAAAGCTTGCTTTACAATTTCCTGCAGTGGGCAGGTTGGATCATTATATCGAACATAATGGGGAAAAAATTACCACCTATTACGGGACAGCAAGTCTGGTCAAAATTCCAAACTGTCCAGAGGAGCTTTTAGGTCGATTGATTCTTTCTAATAAACACGTCCTGGAAAAAATGTCTCAAAAAGAGACAAAGATGGACTTTGTTCTTGAGAAGGAGAGGGGGGGGGGGGGCGGTTTCCGTAGAGTTACAAGGATACTATCCCTTTCCTGATTTCCAAGTCAAATATTGTTGTGATTTGTTTTCAATGAGTTTACCTCGGGATATCGCTATCGGTGTGTTGAAATCCCCTATTCAAAACATTGTACCTCTGCCCTTGTGCATGGAGCCGAGATATCCATTAGTTGAGAAAGACCTTGTCTTGACTGTGATTGGGTGTGGTCTTTTTGGACGTACGGACGCCGAATTTCTTTTGGCCTCAGATGGGCAAAAGAGAGCCTTTCAGTTTAAATCGGTAGAGTTTTTGGACTCTTCTCTGGCAGTCCCGCATTCCACAGGAGTTCCGATTCAGCGTTTTCGCAATGTGGGCACTATTCTTTCCTCCGAAGAGCGCCTTACAGGGGAAATTGAAATGGGAGATAGCGGGGGGCCCGTTATTATGACCTACAACAACTCTTCTCAGATTGTAGGTCTGGTTTCTGGTGGAAATGACCATAATATCCCTCCCAGTCAAAAGGATTCTTTACGGTATAAACATGGAAAACATTTCTTTTCCCATTTTTTGCCCTCGGCTTATCCGGTCCAGACGTGTTCTTGGGAGATGGAAAAATTATTACGGGGAAATGATTTGGATTTATCCAGACATCATATTCCCTCTCGCCAACGCTCCCTTCCCATTACAGAGGTTTATGAATGGATCCCTGGGGCTTTCGATGTTTTCTCAAGTTCGTCTTTTCTCCAGAAGCTTCAAGGAATCTGCAAAAAGCGGGACTGATGAGGCTTTTATTGACAGATAAGCGTCTTGATATCCCTATCATTAGGACGCCATACAATCGCTTCTATTTCGATGAAAAAAATCTATTATTTTTAAGTGAGAAAAAAGCATTTTAAGATTTTAATTGCCCAAAAGTGTTGACAATCTTGCGGGGATTTATTAAACATTAAGCACTCTTGATAAGAGAGTGCTAATTTAAGAGCAACAGTCATTCTCAAAACAAAGGAGACATTATGAAATTTAGACCCTTACACGATCGCGTGCTTGTACGTCGTATCGAAGCTGAAGAAAAAACAGTCGGCGGAATTATCATTCCTGACTCAGCAAAAGAAAAACCCATGCAAGGCGAAATCGTCGCTGTTGGATCTGGGCACCGTCAAGAAGACGGAAAAGTCACTCCACTCGACGTGAAGTCTGGTGACAAAGTGCTTTTTGGCAAATGGTCCGGCACGGAAGTCAAGATTGGCGCAGAAGATCTTCTCGTCATGAAAGAGTCCGACATCATGGGAATCATGGAATAATTTTAATTTAAGAAAGGAATAAAACAATGGCTGCAAAAGACGTCAAATTTAGCGTTGATGCCCGCGAGCGGATGCTCCGTGGCGTTGATATTTTAGCTGATGCTGTAAAAGTCACATTAGGTCCAAAAGGTCGTAATGTGGTAATTGAAAAATCATTCGGCTCCCCCCGTATCACAAAAGACGGTGTGTCTGTTGCAAAAGAAATCGAGCTTTCAGATCGCTTTGAAAACATGGGCGCGCAAATGCTTCGTGAAGTAGCGTCCCGTACGTCTGACCTTGCTGGAGACGGTACAACAACTGCAACCGTTTTGGCACAAGCCATCGTTCGTGAAGGTGTTCGCGCTGTTGCGGCAGGTCTCAATCCAATGGATTTGAAGCGTGGTATTGATATGGCAGTTGAAGCTGTCATTTCTGATGTAAAACAACGCTCCCGCTCCGTATCCACAGCTGCTGAAATAGCACAAGTCGGAACAGTTTCTGCCAATGGCGAAACCGACATCGGTGAGATGATTGGCCGCGCGATGGAAAAAGTCGGTAAAGAAGGCGTGATAACCGTTGAAGAAGCGAAATCTCTTGAGACCGAACTCGATGTGGTTGAAGGTATGCAATTTGATCGCGGATATCTCTCCCCTTATTTCATCACAAATCCTGAGAAAATGGTTTGCGAGATGGACAATCCTTATATCCTTCTTCATGAGAAGAAATTGGGTGGATTGCAACCTCTCTTGCCTTTGCTTGAGTCCGTTGTTCAATCCGGCCGCCCTCTTCTCATCATTGCTGAAGATGTGGAAGGTGAAGCTTTGGCAACACTCGTTGTCAACAAGCTCCGCGGTGGTTTGAAAGTTGCGGCGGTGAAAGCTCCTGGTTTTGGCGATCGCAGAAAAGCAATGCTTGAAGATTTAGCGATTGTGACCGGTGGCCAAGTTATCTCTGAAGATTTGGGGATGAAGCTTGAGAACGTTCGTATCGATGCTTTGGGATCAGCTAAACGCGTTGTGATCAACAAAGACGAGACTACAATCATTGATGGCTCTGGCAACAAGCAAGACATCGAAACACGTTGCAATCAAATCCGTGCACAAGTTGAAGAAACATCCTCTGACTATGATCGCGAGAAGCTCCAAGAGCGTTTGGCGAAATTGGCAGGTGGTGTTGCAATCATCCGCGTTGGTGGTGTGACTGAGCTTGAAGTAAAAGAGCGCAAAGATCGCGTTGAAGATGCAATGCATGCAACACGTGCCGCTGTTGAAGAAGGCGTTGTTGCGGGTGGTGGTGTAGCGCTTCTTTATGCAACGCCAGTTCTTGCAGGCTTGAAACCCGCGAACGACGATCAACGCGTAGGTATCGATATTATCCGTCGTGCGCTGCAATCTCCTGTGCGTCAAATCGCGCTCAATGCGGGATCTGATGGATCTATTGTTGTTGGAAAACTCCTTGAGAGCAAAGACACCAACTATGGTTACAACGCACAAACTGGCGAATATTGCGACATGGTGAAATGCGGTATTATAGACCCGACTAAAGTCGTGCGTACAGCCATACAAGATGCAGCTTCCGTGGCCGGGCTTTTGATCACAACAGAAGCTATGATTGCCGAAAAGCCTGAAAAAACGCCTGCAATGCCAAGCGGTATGGGTGATATGGGCGGTATGGGTGGTATGGGTTTCTAATCCATTTTCATATCCAAAAGCTTATCGAAAAGGCGGCCTTAGGGTCGCCTTTTTTTGCATAGAAAATTTTCATAAAAATCAACTTAATGGGAGGTATAAAAGAAGTTAGAAGTGCAAGTAAGCTCCCTTTTTAGGGGGTGAAAATTAATAATTACAAACTGTTAGAGGTATTAATCATGAAAAAAACATCTATGACTTTATTCCTGTCTTTGGTTGCCCTTTCTATCTCACCCAACCTTGAGGCAAAGAAAGACTATGCAAAAATGAATCTTGAAGATGCAAAGAATCTTATTACAGCTAAAAAAGCGACCTACGGCATACTTCGTGAGGATGTACAGGCTCTTTATTTTGCCCATTTGAATGCCCTAAGCAATCATGGCGTTAGTCTAATACTGGATTACAAAGATGAAATGTTAATGGCTCTTACTGAAGTGCAATTGTTCTTAGCCAATCGGGAAAAAGCACAAGCCTTTAAACTTTCTCAACTTTCTCAACTTTCCAAAACAGGTGATCAAAAAGATGAAAAAGTAGATGAAAAAGTAGATGAAAACCCCTCAAGTCTAAAAAAAATCTCGTAAAACATGGGAAAGTCTTGCTCAACAAATCAATGAAGCCAGAAGGCGCTATCCTGATGCTGTTGGCTCTGTGCCGATTGAGGTTCCACCATCAACTTTATTAAAATCATTTCAGGAATATAACTATACAGACCTTATAAAAAAATCCGATCGAAAAAATATTCTTGAGGGTACGTTGGTAAGATTAGGTGGTGCAACAAGCCTTGCAGACTACATTGTTAAAAAAAAATTAGTAAATGCTCAGATTCGTGATTCATTTTTATACCCCTCCAAAAATGAAACTGAAAAACCCAGTTAGAAAAACTCAGTTAGTAATTTAAATAGCCTATCGAAAAGGCGGCCTTAGGGTCGCCTTTTTTGTAGGTTTAATTATGGTCAAAAAATAACCATTTAATATTTAAAAAAACATCCTATTATTTTTTAACCCATTGAACAGGCTTTCAAAGAGAGGGAGAGGTTAGACCCTCCTTAAGCCCTTAGACTGTGTTGAGGTCAATGGATAATTTTAATTGTAAAAGGAGTTATTATAATGAAAGAAAAGTTAGGTGTAGTGATGTTTGCCCTTGCCATTTTATCTTCTGGGCAAAATGCGCTCATCGCTGGGCATAAGGATTATCCTAATGATAATAGTGGAAAGAAAGCAATTGCTGCTAAATATACCCTCTACGCAGGATATGAAACCCAGGTTAATTTATTGACTGAATTTCATAAAAAAAGTAGTTTCTTCAACATTGAAGTGGATGAAACTTTAAACGCACTTACCGACCTGAAGACGTGGATAGGGATAAAGAAGGATGCTCAACTTAAAAAAGTAAAAAATACTCAGGGAGAAATAGTGGACGAGATGGTCCTCGTTGAGTCAAAAACTTCAGAAAAATGGACAAAATTGGCACAACATGTGAAGCTTTCTCAAGAGCGATTTGGGGAATGTCTTCCTACAGAAAATACAGAGAATCTCATTTTTCTGGAAAAGACCCGACTCTCATCTTTCAATCTGGAGAATCAACAGGATATCAATCTAAATGATCTCACTCTTTTAGGATTTCTCAAAAAAAAAGTGACAAAGCTAATAAAGGTTAATGTAGAAAAAGATTTGAATTCAGAGATAGAGAAATTAGAAAGTCAGCTTTCTTTGTTGAAAGAAACAAAGATGCAGAAGGTGAATATTAGTATAGAAACTGCCATGAATTCAATTAATCAATTTACAATTCCATAACCTTCTTCAAGGAAGATAAGTTTTTCCAAAAGGTGGCCTTCGGGCCGCCTTTTTTGTTAAGGGGAAATAAGTATTTAATGGAATCCTATAACGTGAAAAGTGAAGGGGATAACGCCTCGCACTTGACGCGATATCAAAAGCGATACACATTCTGGACCTCTCTTTTTTTATACGAGGATTGATCCATGTTTATTGTTTTCCTTCATTATCAAGTGCCTCTTGATCAAGTTGATCTTCATATTGAGGCGCATCGGGGTTTTTTGAAAAAGTATTATGACGAAGGAAAGTTCATTCTTTCAGGACCCCGCATTCCTCGAGAAAAGGGCGGCGTCATTGTGATGGATGCGTCTATTCGCGGACGGGTTGCTCAAATTATGAGCGAGGATCCTTTTATCCAGCAGGGTATTGCTACTTATGAAATGGTTCCTTTTGAACCCACACGTTTTCATGAGTTTTTATCCCCTATTATTGAAAGGCGAAATCAGCATCAAATTGAAGTGGTTCCCTATGATCCCTCATGGCCCCACAGATTTGAAGAATTGGCCCGTGAACTCAAAGAAATCTTAGGCGATAATTTGGTAGCAATACACCACATTGGAAGCACATCCGTGCTAGGTCTTTCTGCCAAACCTATAATTGATATCATTCCCGTTGTGAAAAATCTCGATCAGGTAGATGCAGTTTCGTCTCAATTTGAAGCCAGGGGTTACGAAGTCAAAGGCGAGCTCGGGATGATTTCAAGGCGTTTTTTTACAAAAAGTGATGCTTCTGGAAATCGTATGGCCAATGTGCATACCTGGTCTGAAGGATCCCCTGAAGTCGAACGTCATCTTATATTCTGCAACTATTTGAGGGCGCATCCTGATGTGGCTCAAGAGTATGCAAATTTAAAATTCAAACTGGCCGAAGCTTACCCCCATAATCGTGAGGGTTATACCGGAGGTAAGGGGGATTGGATCTCAAGCATTGTGGAGCGTGCCAAGCAAGAGCATGACAGAGAAAAAACTCCTTCATAAAGGAAATGAAATCCGTTGGTGTGATAATTCATAATTAAAAAAGGGTGAGGAATTTTCCTCACCCTTTTTTTCATTACGTCAAAAAACAGAAGGGATTACTTTGTCTCCTCAGCCTCTTTCTCTTTAATCTTGCGATTGTAAAGGACGCTGAGGCTACCTGCCGCCCACATCCACGCCAATGTGACAACAATCATGATGATCGCAACATAAGGCGCAATGGTGAGCTGAGTTCCAGCCGTTGCCAAAAGAAGGCCTTGTTGAATGAGCCCACCACCGGATTTACCGAGGCGACCACCGACCACGTCAACCGCAGCCTTACCTTTACTCTTCATTTCCGCATCAAGAGGAATGTAGGCCATTTCCTTCGTCGGATCAAAGAGGGAGTATTTTGTACCCTTACTCAAGATGTTTTGAGCACCACCCAAAAGCGCGGCTAAGAAGAGGGGGGCCAATCCAATCCAATCTACCATGAATCCAAGGGAGTCTTGGAAGATCACAAAGGCAAAGAAAAGGATACCTGTGATTCCAATCACAATTGGTGTTGAGATGGCGGCCGTTAACCAACCGAATTTGCGGACAACACCTTTACACATCAAAATGATGGTCATTGTGGCAACACCCGTCCAAGAAGAAATATCGCCCGTGAAAGCACTGTAATCTTTTGGATTTGGGTAAAGCGCACGAACTTGGCTTTTCCAGGTCACTTCCACAAGGTTAATGGAAATACCATAGGCCAAAACGAGAAGGGCAATGAATCCCAAATAAGGCGAGGACAAAATATATTTAAAGCTCTCACCCACGGACATTTTAGGCTTGCTTTTCTTAGGGGATTTGCTTTCTTCTTTGACTTGGTCATAGTAGAAAGGATCCGTCAAAACATTGCGGTTCATCCAATAATAAATGGCCATAATCATGAGTCCTGCAAACACCACCATGGAGATGATATAATATTGAGGGGTTTGCCAGCTATCAACATCACCCGGACGGATATGCTCCATTTTGGCGAAGAATTTTGTCAGTTGCCCCGCAAAAATCAAAGAGACGTTCGCAATTAATCCAAACATGGAATAAAAACGCTTAGCTTCATTGGTGCGTGTAATGTCGTTTGCAAACTGCCAGAACATTAATGTGAGAACGACTGAGCCCCACATTTCGGCCATGATGTAGAAAATCGCATAGCTCCATACACCCCAAATGGCGATGAAGTACTTAAGATTTTGAAACTCTGACATCAAAACTTGGATGTGCTGAGGGTCGGGATGCAGCATGGCTTTATTAGGATAAACAAAGAACGCAAAAGCCGCAAAGAAAATCAAAAATGGCGCAATGATCGCATAAAACAAGTTTTCCTTTGAAAGGACGTTACTTAATTTAGCATAGATGATCACAAAGAGAATTGAAACTGGCGTCACACCCCAGAATTTCAAAAAGCTAATCACTTCCGCACCGGCAGCAGGAACAACAAGTGAGTCTTTCACATTTCGTAAAACTGTGTAGTTAAACAAAACGAAGAACATGATGAAGCACATGGGTAAGAATTTTTTCATCTCATACCCATGAATCGGCCAAATGGCCTCTCTGATTTTACCGAATGAGGGCTCTTGTTGAGCCGCAGCGGAAGTCTTTGACATTTTTGATTCCTCAACCCTTTCTTGTTGTCGACAAATGTTTAACCAACAATCGACAGAAAATAACAAAAACACCACGAAAGATAGGAATAAATCAAATTAAAACTTAAACCAACACATCATGATGTTAAGAATTAGAAAACACTAACTAATTCCATGCTGGCATTATCATTTAACCAGTGAAAATTCAACCCTCATTTTTGCATATCTGCTTCGCATTTATGTGAGGTATACTACTCTAAAAAGATCTGCGTGCCAAGCCTTAGGATTTATTTGGCCTATTAACAAAATAATTGAATAGTGTGGATTCAAGGATGAGGTGCAATGCCCTTATTGAATAAGAAGACAATAGCGTGATTCAGGTGGCTTGCCAATGACTCAAGTGGAGATTTTCCATTCAACACCTTCCTTGGCATGAGGTTATGTCCCAGCACAATTTGCTCCAGTTCCTCCTCAGGCATATTCAACAGATCGGTTTTGCGTGGGAGATCACGCCTAAATCTTCCATTCATATTTTCAATGCCTCCTTTCTGCCACGAAGAATAGACATCGCAAAAGTAGGTTGGAACTCCAAGCTGCTGTGTGATTTCCTTGTGTTTCGCAAATTCCATCCCATTGTCAAAAGTGACGGATTTTAAAAGGTTGTCAGGAAGACTTTTAAAGAAGCACAAGAGAGCAGCTATTGTCTCAGAGGCTGTTTTGCTTGCGAGCTTAATCGCAACAGTATAGCGTGTCACTCGTTCATGAACCACCAGCATGTGCTGTGAGTTTCCTCGAAAAGACATCAGGTCCGCTTCCCAGTGACCCACTTCTTTTCGAGCCTCCACGACCTCAGGCCTGTCATGAATAGAGGTGCGATCAGGTATACGCCCTCTATGGACTCTTTTCCGTCGCCCTCTACGCGCATGGCAGCAAGGAAGAAACTTATAAAGCTTCTCCTTCTTCTTAGCAGGCTGGTAGAGCCACTGATAAATGCTTTCATGACTGATATAGGAAATCTCTTCCAATTCGCCATAAGTCTTCAAGCGCAGCGCAATAAGCTCTGGAGTAAAGCCCTCATGGAACCGTTCCAGGATATAAGCTTTTAAGCTTGCATCTCTGTCAATGCGCTGTGGCTTCTTACGACGGGACAAATAGCGTCTCCTAGCCGTATCAGGTCTGTATGCATCTTTGTTAGAGTTTCTGCGGATCTCACGCGAGATAGTGGACTTATTTCGTCCAAGACGGCGGGCCATTTCCCCAATGGATATCCCATTATCATGATAATGGGATATCAGAGTTCTTTCTACTTGGCTCAAATGCTTATATTTTTTCATCACAACGTCTCCTTTTGATCAATGCTAATTAGCATACAAGACGTTGCACCTCATCCTTGAATCCACACCGCATTTCTAATGTTCTCCTGCATGTGTTGGTTTTTGTGAAACGCAGCATTGTCCATCACAATGACGGTGTTGGGCGGAAGCTTTGGAAGCAAGTCTTGTTCAAGCCAGGCAGTGAAGATCTCTGTATTAATGTTTGTGCTAAATAGGCTTACCGTTAACAAAACTTTGCCTAACAAAGCCCCAATAACGTTGGTTCTTCCCTTAGCTCCCCAATCTTGCTGGCCATAGCAACGGAGCCCTTTTTCTGCATACCCATGAGTGCGCGGCATATCATGAGCAAAGCCGCTTTCATCGATATAAACAATAGCGCGCCCGGCTTCTTGATGTTGATTAATTTTTTCCTGGAATATATGCCGTTTTCCGACGCAGACCTTGGGATGATTGAGACTTTTTTATAGCTGATCCCGAGGCGTTTTAAGGCATACCCGACGCAACGTACGCTCACCTTCAGACGCTGTGCGCGCTCAAATTGATAGGCGTCAGGAGAGGTCTTCACATCCTCGGCAAGGGCCTGCATATCAATTTTAGTGGCAGGTTTGTTCCGCGTCTTATGAGGTGTCAAGCGCTTTGTTCAATTATAGACAGTTTGCTTGCCAACCCCAAACCTTTGAGCGGCTTGTGCCATGCTCAAGCCCTCCCGTTCTCGTATCTCTAGATACTGTTAGCTAATTTTTTAAGGGTATGTTAAAGTCCATGAAGAAAGGGAGAAATTTCATGGACAAACGCCTTTATCCAGTCTCAGAATTGTTTTTCAATAAAGAAATCAAGCCGCTAATCGATAAATGTTATTCAGCAGCGGGCCGTCCTCGAAAAGTCACAGATTATCAAGTGTTTAATGCCATTCTCTACGTGCTACGGACGGGGATTCCGTGGCGCGACTTGCCCAGCTGTTATGGTTATTGGCACACCGTTTATCTGCGTTTTAACAAGGGTAGCAAACGGGGCGTCTGGTGGCACATTTTCACACATTTGCAGCAGCATAAGAAATTGAAAATGAACATTGTTTTGATTGACTCGACCTCTTTTAAAGTTCACCGTCACGGCGGGGGACAAAAAGGGGGCACTGCAGTCGGGGAAGAAGCCGCGCAGGGATCACCACCAAACTCCACTGGGTCATGACGGCCGAAGGGCACTTTGTCGAGGGTCAATTAACCGGCGGAAACGTTCACGATGTCACGGTTGCGAGCGGACTTTTTGAAGACATTGTCGGCTGTTACGCGCGAGATATACGCAAAAGTTGGTGACGGCCGATAATGAAGCAGTTATATTGTCAGGGACGGTGACTCCACATCCATCGCAGAATTTGATACCCGTGGCCACTTTTAGCAACTGATTTTTTATAGACTCTTGCCAAAATGAATATTAAAATAGAAAAATAATGCTAGGTTCAGATTGTGAGTGCCTCGCTATGGAGTGCCAGAGTAATAGTCATGAAATATAGAGCATCTAGGGATCCCCACAAACCGCTTTTGAGCGGACTCACCCCGCTCTCAAATACCCCCCCCTGAGCCAACAGCAGTGGCATGGTTCCGCCGCTTTTTGCCATGGATGACCTTGAGACTGCTTTTCAATGGATTTCAAATTTGCGCAAAAAATATTCCCCCAATAATGACATCTGGAACTTGCGGCGGGACTGGGAGAATATCAAGGAGAGTGTTCTCGCCCAATTCAATGACGGCTCTTATCAGTTTAGCTCTTTAGAGCGTTTAGAGTTCAAAGACGGGATCCCCTCTTTGTGGACATCACAAGACATGATTGCCTTAAAACTTATCACGCAAGCCCTTGAAGCCCGAATAGGATTTGCAATTCCAAAATCTTGTTATCACGTCAAAGATCATGGGGGTTTAAAACACGCCGTTCACAAAACGCACGAGGCTCTTCCTCACCATCACTTTGTTATGCGCAGTGATATTAAAAGCTATTATCAATCCATTGATTTCAAATCATTAATGTCAATCATTGAAACTTACATCAACCATCCCGTTCTTTTAACCCTTATTTACAAAGCTTGCTGTCGAACAGAAACACGAGGAGGAATTTTTCATGACTATAATGAACGCGGCATTCCAAAAGGATCCCCTTTGTCTCCTTTACTTGGGGCGATCGCCTTAATGCCCCTTGATCAAGAGATGGGACGAATCAAAGATATTTTTTATGCCCGGTTTATGGATGACTGGGTCGTTCTGACCAAAAGTAAAACCGCTTTACGTAAGGTTGTTAAACGAACCCATCAAATTTTTAATTCACAAAAATTACATCTTCACCCGATGAAGACTTATATTGGCAAAATAAGGCAAGGTTTTAATTTCTTAGGCTATTATTTTGACGATAAAAAAATTCTCCCTGCAAAAGAAGCCATCAGGCGTTTTCACGAACGTGTTACCGCGCTTTACGAGCACCCGCAAATAAATATCACGTCTCAACGATATATGAAATCTCTCACCACACGAGATATATCTCTCTATCAAGTTGATGAACCCGCACCCAAAGATGAGGATTTCAAAAATATTCTCTTCCCTCTTCTAGCGGCCTCTAAACACCCTGAGAGATTAAAGCGGCTGCGGAAGTACCTCGATCAATGGACGTGGCTTCGCTAAAATTGGGACTCACGATGATTAAAGAGCTTGAAACATGTGTTCAGGCTTTTCTGCCCTCGCTTTTTTCACATTGGAGTGCGGGCAGCACCCCAGACGATTCCGTCTGGGGTATTTCGCTGACGGGCCGCTATTTTAGTTCATAAATGAAATGTGAAGCTGTGAGGTGAGCCGCCGTACAAACAGTATAACCACCCATCCCCCCCATTGTAGTGAGCCCCGCCGCTTTTTTGCCATTTTTTGTATAAGTTTTCTGATCCAAGATCGTGCATAGATTCAGTCGGTAAATAATTACAATAGGCCATATCATCTGTCGCATTCCATCCACCCCATGTCCAAAAGATCGCTATCGGCGCTTTTACTGCATCCCAGTTCTCAATAATTGCCCTTATATGATGATTTTTGGCCAGTTGTGACATCTCTTTATCGACTAAAAAGTTGGTGTGAACCATATCTCTATCTTGCTCGTATTCGCTTGATTATGCACCTTACGATACCCCACGTTAATACTTAGGTCTTCTCCCGTCTTACCACACTTTGAGAGGTCAAACTCTCCACTCAAGGGGTTCGGCAATGATGAAATGGGGAGCACCGTCTGCGCGTTTGTCTGGGGGTCAGTATAAATCAGTTTGCCCTTAAAAAAGCGCCAAAAAACATCCTCATCTTTCTTATTTATATTAAAATAGTCGCAAACCCACTTTTTTGCATTCTTTGCTATGGTTTTGTTCCAGTCTTTACAAACAAGCGATAAGGTTGTCCCAATCTCTCGGAAATTTGTTATGTCAGTTTTTGATGAAATAAACGCATATTTTAAGATTTCCTCCCCGATCTCTCGTGGGGCCTGCAGGAAGGCGGGTTTCATCGTCAATGATGATGATTTCTCTTCCTCTCCCTGTTTCGCAGCTTGAACGGGCTGGCAACTTAATACGGTAAGAGCACACATTGCCAATAAAGATTTTTTCGTAAATACCATAATCAACACTCCTTAAATAAAAAATCCACGAGACAATTCTCATAATTTTAGCGGATATAAAAATTAAGTAATGTTTCTTATTTTAGAATACAATATTTATTTTGCGACTAAATTCATTTTAGAGCTGGTGGAGCTACATCACATTTATTCAAGTCATGTTTCTTCTTTTTTTTATTAATATGTTTGAAGGCCTTGTGGATTATATCGGCTATGGCTTGATTTTTAAACTCTTCAAAATTAAACGAGGATTTTTCTGTTTCTTCTCTCATGAGTCAGACCTTTCTTTAAAGTGGATCTTCCTCCTCTATCAAAGCTGACACAGTTTCCAAAACACTCCTCCTCAGTTTTCACCGCGCAAGAAATTGACAAACTCTGCAAGGCCTACACGTCGCCTTCTTTTCAAACGCTCGGCGTGAAGAATGGACGAGACTTGTTCAACTGTCTCATCGACTTGATTGTTAATAATGATATAATCGTATTCGGACCAGTGACTGATTTCATCCGCTGCTTTTTTCATGCGAGCATGCACAATCTCTTCAGAGTCTTGACCACGAGAACGTAAACGCTCCTCCAAAGCTTGAGATGACGGCGGAAGTATGAAAATGCTCACAATGTCACCCGTGGAGATTTCTTTCATTTGCTGTGTGCCTTGCCAATCAATATCAAAAAGAATGTCGATACCTTGGTTCAGCTTTTTTTCAATGGAGGCTTTGGGGGTTGCATAATGGTGTCCATAGACCAGGGCATGCTCAAGCAAAAGCCCTGATTTGACCATGCCTTGAAATGCACCTTCATCAATAAAATAGTAGTCTTTTCCGTCTTCCTCACCTGGGCGTGCGGGGCGTGTTGTGACGGAAACAGACATTTCCAAATCTGTTTCTTGAGCAAGCAATTTCCGAGAAACCGTTGTTTTTCCCGCACCTGAGGGAGATGAAATCACGAGCATAAAGCCGCGTCTGCGAATATGAATTGAGGGATTTGTCATGATTTTTTCCTTTTCAAAAATCATTTTGAATGGGGCTCGCAATCATATCAAGAATTTTATATCATAATGTTGAAAATAGAATAGGGAAGGACCTTCAATTATGCGCATTTATAAACCTGCAAAATCTGCAACACAATCTGGCATGGCCAAAACAGTGGCCTGGATTGCGGAATTTGAGTCTTCGGATCCTTTAAAGTCTGAAAATTTAATGGGGTGGGTTTCAGGGAAGGACACCCATAAACAATTGCGCCTTGAGTTTAAAACCCTTGAAGATGCCATCTATTTTGCAAAATCCAAGGGTTTGAAATACACCATTTCAAATCCCACGGAAAAAGTAATGCGTCCTAAAAGTTATGCCCTCAATTTTACTTGTGCCCGCATACGAGGGAGTTGATTTGAATTAAAAGACCGTCGTGCCAAAAAGCATAATTCAATTAGCCTTTATTAAAACTTCCGCAATTCCTCTGGAGATAGGATCATCCTGCAGATCGAAATTCAAAAACGTTCATAGGGTGCGGTGAGGGCTCTAAAATTGTTTTGGCGGCAAGTTGGAAATTTTCGTGTGTGTAGTCGTTGATAGTTTCATTCCAAAAGCAGTGTGCCGATTGGTTTAGTGGCATCGTCATGACATTCCAAACGCCAGGGTGCAGATCAAAAATCTTAAACGCCGATTCTTTTCCAAAACCTCTGCGTTGGAATTTGGCGAGAATGAAAAATTCACCCATGTTCCAATCGACATAAGGGGCGGCGCCCACTTTATTTAAAAGGGCAAACCCTGCCGTCTCATTTTCCGCCGAAATCAGATAAGCGATTCGGTCATCTTTGATAAAATAAGATTTGAGATCTATACATTCATAAAGCCCATCTGCGGGAAGTTCCCAACCCTCTTGAGAGCCGCAATCTCGCGACATGTCATAGACATAAAATCGTGCCATATTTTGGATCAAAGGGTAATCTTGAAGGGTAAGTTTTTGAAGTGTAATCATTCTCATGTCTATGCCGGTAATAGCTCCAAAAATCAAGGAGAATTCATCCAAATTTAAAAAACACACAAAAATATATTTAAAATTTTATCTACCTGCGCTAACCTTTTGAATTATTTAATTGTGCGTAAAGGAATTATGCTATGTCTCATTTTAAAAATATAGTTCTCTTGTTCTGTGTAGGCATTTTGGCAGTACCCAATTGTTATGCCAATAAAAAAACGCCGAAGGAAAATTCAGAACAAAGAGAGGTGAATAACCCCCCTCATGTGAATTTAAAACCAATTCTTCCAACTTTAAAACGAACAAAAAGATTTAATTACAAATGGGATGCTTATCCAGAGGAAACAAAAGTTGCGTTTTTAAAAAGAATTGGCCTTAATCCTGGACCGTAACTCAGCTAAATTGATTGGAATTTCTAAAACTTAAAAAATAAAATTGACATGTCGAATTTATTCATTATTTTCACTCGAAATTATTTTGTTAAGTGTAAAGGAAGTCTGATATGTCCTATTTTAAAAATATTGTTTTGTTAGCGTGTGTAAGCGTTTTTGCAGCATCGAATTGTTGCGCAACTAAAAAACCCAAAAAAGAGAATACAGAAGAAAATAAACCAAGTAATCCTCTCCGTAAGGAGATAGAAAAACCAGTCATAAAGAGGCAGAAAGCTTTTCATTTTGGCATAGAAGGGCTTCCTGAGAAAGACTTTAAAGATTTTTTTGAAAAAAAAGCGCGAGAAGATCAAGATCCCTCAGATACAGAAAATTAAGCTGTTCCCCATCTTTAACTGAAAATTATGGTGAGGACTGCCTCAACTGCAAATAAAGTGGGAATAATGGGCAGGGAGACATTGCACTCTTTGTTATGGAATTAAGGTGGTCTCTTGCCGCATCTTCCCTGTTCCTTCCATAATTGTGATGGCTTGGTTTTGAAGATGTACGCAATCACCTTGAATTTTTATTCCCAAGCTTCCGCCTCTTCATCAACCCCAAACCTTGGAGCCTACATCCGTGAAACACAATCATAAGGGGAATTCCTTTTTGACGTGACAATGAGAGTGCGGCAATCAATTCTTCAAACAGGAAGTGTGCCGCAGCAAGCGTGCCATGACCACACAATTTGTCCTCGATTGTGGGCGTAAACCATAGAATATGAAAAAGATCAGGACCTCAACGCTTTACAAAGCTAGTTTCTAAAAGATTCATTTCGGCGGCAATTTTTTGACAAAGTAAATCACCCCGAAAATCTTGAACAAGGATTACGCCTGCGGGATTTCCTGAAAATGGAGCCTTTGTAAATGCATCAACAGTCCAAATTTCATTTTACCTTCATCTCATTCCCATCGCCATACTTGTGTCAATCATGCGATTGGAAAAACCCCATTCGTTATCATACCAAGAGAGAATACGACAGAACGTTCCATCAACCACTTGAGTTTGAGTAACATCAAAAGTTGAGCTCGCAGGATCGTGATTGAAATCGATAGAAACGCAAGGTGCCGAATTAATGGCCAGAATGCCCTTCAAAGGACCCTCTGCCGCTCGTGTCATAATTGTGTTGATTTCCTCAGCTGTTGTCGCTTTTTTCGACACAAATTTCAGATCCACCATGGACACATTGGGGGTGGGCACACGAATGGCGGTGCCGTCCAATTTGCCTTTGAGTTCTGGTAAAACAAGTCCCACCGCACGGGCCGCTCCAGTTGAGGACGGAATTAAGGATACAGCGGCCGTGCGTGCACGCCGTAAATCTTTATGCAACGTATCAACAATGCGTTGATCTCCCGTATAGGCGTGAATTGTGGTCATAAAACCATGGGCAATCCCCAATGCTTTGTGAAGCTCGGACGCAACTGGTGCTAAACAGTTCGTGGTACAAGATGCATTTGAAATGATAGTATGGTCGGCCTTGATTTTGTCATGATTCACGCCATAAACAACAGTCAAATCGACGTTGTCCGCAGGTGCAGAAATCAGAACTTTTTTGGCGCCGGCTTTAATATGCTTTGAAGCGGACTCTTTGGAGGTGAAAAATCCAGAGCATTCAAGCACAATATCGACGCCCAACTCTTTCCAAGGAAGATCTTCGGGATTGGCTTTGGCAAATACTTTTATGTCTTTTCCATCGATGGTCATAGAATCAGATGAGGCCTCGACAGTTCCTTGAAAGCGCCCGTGGACGGAGTCATATTTAAATAGGTGAGCGTTGTCTTGAGCTGACCCCAAATCGTTGATCGCCACAACGTGCAAGTCGTGATTTTTGCGCTCAGCGATGGCGCGCATCACAAGGCGGCCAATGCGGCCAAAGCCATTAATTGCAACAGTGAGTGTCATTTTATTCTCCCAATTTTTCTAAGATTTTTGCGGTAATATTCTCTTGTGTGAATCCAAAATGGCGGTAGAGGTCCTGATAGGGCGCAGAGGCCCCAAAAGTCGTCATGCCAAAAATGAGCCCCTCTTCGCCCACATATTTATCCCATCCCAAAGGCGATGCCGCTTCAATAGCTACCCTCAAACCTGCCCCCAAAACAGATTTCTTATAAGTGGCATCTTGTTCATCAAAAAGAGTTGTACAGGGCATGGAAACTACATGTGAAGGGACTCCCTTTGTCCGCAATGTCTCATGAACAGAAACTGCAATTTCCACTTCCGAACCTGTGGCAATGAGAATCACCTGTGGGGCCCCTTCACACGATCTCAAAATGTAGCCGCCTTTGGCCGTAAGATTTTCCGTTTCCTCAGTCCTTAAAAGAGGAAGTTTTTGACGGGTCAAGGTGAGGACGGAAGGTGTGGATTTAAGGGCTATGGCAGTACTCCAAGATTCAGCAACTTCTACAGCATCACAAGGTCTGAAAACATGGAGATTGGGGACCGCTCGAAGACTTGCCAATTGTTCGATGGGCTGGTGGGTCGGGCCATCCTCCCCAAGACCAATAGAATCGTGTGTCATTACATAAATCACACGAATCCCCATAAGCGCTGAAAGTCGGAGCGCGGGTTTTAAATAATCCACAAAGACCAAAAACGTTCCGCCATAAGGAATAAATCCGCCATGCAGTGCAATGCCATTCATCATCGCGCCCATGGCATGTTCGCGGACGCCATAATGGATGTAGCGTCCGGAAAAGTCCTGAGGCGTCACAGCCTTCATGGACTTGCCTTGGGTATTGTTGGATCCAGTTAAATCCGCAGATCCCCCTAAAAGCTCAGGAATTACAGTTGAAATTTCATCGAGCACCATTTGGGAAGATTGACGTGAGGCCACCGATGTTTTTTCAGTGATAAATTTCTGCGTTAAACTCTGAAAAGCTTTTTCAAAACCAGAAGGTAAATCGCCATTTCGGCGGCGTGTGATTTCTTCTTTTTGCGCCTTAGGTAATGCGGCCCAGCGCTTTTGCCAGGCTTCATAAACGAGTGCATTTTTCTCGGCAATATCTCGCCAGCTTTTTAAAATATCCTGAGGAATTTCAAAAGGTGGAAGTCTCCAACTTAAATTCGTGCGCACGGCTTGAATTTCAGCCGCACCCAGGGGAGAACCATGAACAGCCGAAGTTCCCGCTTTATTAGGAGATCCTTTTGCAATTTGCGTTTTGCACGCAATCATCACAGGTTTGTCTGAATTTTGAGCACGTGTCAAAGCCACAAAAATATCTTCAAAATTGTGCCCGTCAATTTCATCGACCGCCCAACCGGAAGCCTTGAATCGTGCCTGTTGATTATCAGAAACAGAAAGCGAAGTCGGGCCATCAATCGAGATACCATTATCATCAAAAAGCACAATCAAATTATTGAGCTTTAAATGGCCAGCCAAAGAAATTGCCTCATGAGAAATACCTTCCATAAGGCATCCATCGCCCACAATCGTATAGATTTTGTGGTCTGAGATTTCAGCTCCCAATTCCGAGGCTTCAAGCTTTTGTGCAAGTGCCATCCCAACAGCATTAGCAAGACCTTGGCCCAAAGGGCCCGTTGTGGTCTCAATGCCTTCTGCATGATTATATTCAGGATGTCCTGCTGTTTTACTGCCCCAGGTCCGAAAGGCTTTTAAATCCTCAATGTGCATGTCAGGATAGCCCGTCAAATACAAAAGAGAATACAAAAGTGCGGAACCATGACCGGCTGAAAGTACAAATCGATCCCGATCAAGCCATTTGGAATCGTTGGGACTAAATTTCAAAAAATTCCGAAAAAGAACAGTTGCGACATCCGCCATTCCCATGGGCATGCCCGGGTGACCTGATTGGGCTTTTTCCACTATGTCCATTGAAAGCACGCGGATGGCATTGGCCATTTGAGTCAATTCAAGAAGAGGAAGGGGGTGGGAAGTCGATTTTGCGCTTAAATTCATTTGATTGGGATCCTTTAAAATATACACGAGAAAATGGAACTTTTTTGAGTTTTGGTCAAGGGTTCGCAGACGTTTGATTGGGAGAAATTGCATGAAATTTCCAGTAAAATCTATTGCATTTTTTGTTTTATTAATTTATTAAAAAACAATTTTACTTGTATTGTTATTGAAAGGTGTTGAATTGTGGAAAACATTTTTAGATTTGTAAAATTTTTATCAATCATTTGCTGGGGTGCTCAAAATGCCTCTGCGGTCATCATTGTGAACGGACACGAAGTGACAAACGATAAAATCGTTCACGAGTATGGCATTGAAAATGAAACAAAACAATTGTTTGTTACGTACAAAAAAATTAATAATGACTTTTTTTTAGAGGTGCAAGATTACTATATTCCCTCTCCAGAAATCCATGCATCAACCCCAGATCAACTATTAAAAAAATATGAGGGTGGCTTTCAAAAAATTAAAAAACACTTGGCTCCTTATTATAAGGAAGATCAGCTTATTTATGAAATGCCAGTTGCCATTGAACAGCATTTCCTGAGTCCGAAAGCATGTCGCATAGGTTGTCCTTTGTTTTCTTCTCATATTTACAGTTGCCTGATGGAATCGCCCACGGTGACAATTGTGGGTGATAGTGTTGATTTTAATCATACCTCTTATATAAAATCCAAGGGATTGTTGTGTCTTTTGCCAACCTCGCTAAACACTTTTGTGAAAGAATTTCAGTTTTTCCCAATAAAAGATAATTCATACAGTTATGACCTTGCAATTCAAGGTTATGTTAATTTTGGATGCCCACAAAATTTTTGCAATTTTTATGGGCAGTTTTTTGTAATTGGTGCCAGAAAGGTGAGAATTCAATTTTAAATCCGCTTGAATTGATTTGAAAGACCATTGCATAATTGAGGGATGAGGAGAGAAAGGATATACTGAGGAAAGTCCGAAAAGCAGGAGTGATCGAAAATGTCCTTTTTAAATCGTGAAGCCAGAGAGCGTTTAAAGAACAGTCAACTTATCCAAGCTTTTAGCCTTATCGACTGGGAGAGTGTAAAGCAAAATATGGGGAAACTAGGAAGATCTGGCTATGGCCCCAATGGGTACGTACCAGTCAATTTACTGAAGGCGTTGATTTTGCAGGCTTGGCATAGCTTAAGCGATGAGGGGTTGGAAGAAGCCTTGAGGGTTCGGTTGGACTTTATGGTCATCACGGGGTTGGAAAAGGTGCCTGATCATACGACGCTCTGTCGATTTCGCAACTTGTTGATCAGTCAAAACCTTTGGGAATACCTCCTTGCAATGATCAATTATCAACTAGAACAAAAGGGATTAAAAGTGAAAGAATCCCAAGGAGCGATTATAGATGCGACGCTTATCGAATCAGCGGCACGTCCTCGGAAAGAAATGGAGGGGATGGCTGTTGATCGTGAAGAAGACAAGGAATATGCTGTTGAAGAGCAGGTAACCCTTTCCAAAGATCCAGATGCCACATGGCTTAAGAAGGGGAAACGGAGCTATTTTGGGTACAAAGGCTTTATGGTCATTGACCAGGAGGACGGATATATTGATCAGGTTCACGTGACGCCTGCGCATGTCTCTGAAGTGAGAGAGTTGGAAGAGGTTGTGAAGAAGCGTCGAGATAAGAGGCTTTATGGAGACAAAGGGTATGCTTCCCAAGGAAACAAAGACTTGCTGAGGTCTAAGGGGATTAAGAACGGGTTGATGGAGAAAGCGAAAAGAAATAAGCCCTTAACCCATTGGCAAAAAGTATTTAACCGGATGATTTCGAAGATTCGATATAGGGTGGAACAAGGATTTGGAACCTTAAAACGAAAATTCAAATTCACGAGAGCATCCTATTTTACAACACCCAAAGTTCAAGGACAAATGGCCCTAAAAGCCATAGCCTTTAACCTCTTAAAGGCCACAAATAAGGTTGCTTATGGATAAATCAGGCGAGTTAAGTGAGTATTTGAGCAAAAAAAGAACAAAGAGACGAAGAAAAATATCATCCCCCTCAATTTAAAAAACTCAAAAATTAGCTTTTCAGGACCTCAGTTGGAATTTTTATTAATTATGCAATGGCCTTTTTGAAGAACTTGCATGAAATTTGCTGTAAAAGTCTGTTGCGTTTTTGATATGTCTGTCGCAATTCTCAAAAACCCCAAACCAAGGTTTCTAATTCTTTTAAATTTTTAACCTTACTCTTCCAATCCTTTATTCTCACTTGAACATTCAAATTGCTGTATTGATGAAGTAGCATTAACCCCGCCAGTTGATGACTCAATGCGGGTGTCAGTGTGTTTGGTGTATATCCATATGACGTTAAAAATTCTCTCAAAAGTAATTTATCTCCTTGTATCAAAAAAGCCCCTGGGCCCAACAAGTCATACTCAGACAACCCCAACATAGAATCACCAAAGTCAATGAGTGCATCGATATGCCAAAAGCCATCCCGTTGTTTTACAATAAAGTTCATAGGTGTATATTCGCCTGTTAACAAAACAGGCTTTTCTATTTTTATTAAATTCTCTTTTATTGAGTTGAGGTAGGCAGGGATTTCCTCGACCAATAGATTTGGAAGCCCCGTCGATCGATGCTGTTCTTGACAAAGTCTGAGTTGTTGTTTGATAAAGTCATCCCAATGGCAATCAATGTCTTCAAGACCGATGATTGGGAGAGAATGAACTTCACGAATGAGGGAGCCTAATTCCCGCATGATGGCCATTTTATTTTCATGACTCATTTTGTCCCAAAGCGTTTCTAAAAGCGTGCCGTCCAGTTGGCTCATGACAATGTAAGGCCAACTAAAGATTTCTCCCTCATATTTAACTGTTGGCGTCTTAATGGAGAGTTTTCCTTGCAGATGGTTTAAAACCAAAATTTCACTTTTAAATTGGTCCAAATGAAAAGGAGGAAAAATTTTAATGACTGTGTGTTTTTCATAGGCAAACACCAGATTTGTCCCTTCTGAGAAAAGGTTCAAAGGCGCAGCCGGCAATTGATGACGTTCAATTATCTCTTTTGCAATTGTATTTATTATATCAGGATTCTGCTTAAGAATTTCGTACTCTTCAAATGACCTTATGGATAAGAGATGGTTTTTTAGACTCAAACTTTGATCCATTTTACCTTTTCCTTTAACTTTCCCTAATAAATTTACCTTTATATTTTTAGATTCAGTATTTTGCAATAGATGGGTGCCTTGCTCTTAAGGTATGATCATTAAAGGAATCATTGAGTTAGGCACCCTCAAAGACAGAGGGAATTGAGAGGAAGTTTCAGGTGCGTTGGAAGGCGAGAATTCAACTTATCAATGCACGTGAATTTTAAAATATCATTTTACAAAAGGTTTTGGATTTTTATGTTCCAAAGCCAATTGAGTCTATAAAATACAGCACCAACGGCTTTGTTTTGCTTTTTTAACAATCATCTCACGGCTGAGACTGGCGCCAACTAATTTGATAGAGGATTCCGTTGAAAAGTGTTTTGGTACGTAGTTGTTCGCATTGGAGGGGGGCATGAGTCCCAATTCCATGAACATTTCGGCTGTAAGTTCACTACAAAATACAGAACTCAAATCGACCTTTTTATTAGAGCCATAAGCGGCCCTAATCAATTCCGTGAGATGCTTTTCATAAGGCCTTCCATTAAATTTTTCGACAAATTGAGTCACGGCTTGAGAGGGGGGTGTATTGTCATTTTCGAACTTAAATGTTCTTAAAAAAACGCTGCCATCATAATGTTCAACAACTTGTGTCCAAGGTGAGAGTCGCACATGAGGAAAGTGACGTTCCAGAATGATATCTTTGGGGGAAATCGTTGCTTCAAAAAAACGCCACGCACTTTCATCGTCAGGATTTTCCCCCGCTTTTGAAAACACAACTCCCACATGGGAATAATCACTTTGGGTGAACCTTTTTATGAGGCGACTGAAAGCGCTTTTTCCTGAAAAAAGAGCAATTCCGCGAAGATTATATTCCGCCTTTTCAGAGAGTGAAAGTTTGCATTGAGGATGTTCTGCTTTGATAAGCGATTCCTGTTCTTCCAAAACAATATGTTTTTTTTCAGGTATTGTGGATGTAATGGAAATTGAATTTTCATCTTTAAGATTTTTAGGATTATTTGCATTCAAGACTTCTCCAGAAAAAATAAATCCAACTGAGAGGATCAAAACGGAAGGAATCATTTTGAAAATTTGAGGCATGATAAATCTCCTTGGTATTTGCCCATGAAAATCAACCAATATTTACAATAAATATGTAAAAATATAATTAAATAATGATAAATTTAAATTATAAATAGTTTAACTTTATGTGAATAATGGATGTTTTTTGTTCTGTGCCTGATCAGTATTTGCCTGGCAATCCTTTTGTATGCATTGGGAAACGCGAACTTTGGGAGGGTTGGAAAACTTCTTAAAGTCAGCAATGTCGTTGTCTTAAAGTGGATTCTCAAAGAAGCAAAATCACTGGAAAGGCCTTTTCCTGCTTCTTCTTTGCCACCTCTCCGATCCTGATGTCTTGAAAAAATACCTATCTTTATTTAATCATCTCGAAAAAATGACCAAGATCGCAAAATAAATATTGTATTATAAAATAATAAATATTACTTAATATTTGTATCCGCTAAAATTATGAGAATTGTCTCGTGGATTGTTTATTTAAGGAGTGTTGATTATGGTATTTACGAACACGAGTTACGCAGTTTGCAGCAAAAGGGTGGGAATCTAAGCGAAAGACATGAGTTTTGTTATTTCTCTAGAGATATCATGCTTAATAACATCCCACTGCTGCTGATAAAAAGAGAAGCCTCCAGCAAGTCGTCTTTTAAATCTTTGAATCCAAGCCGAAATGGCAAGAAATATATGATTTCTTTGGGCTCGTCCCGTGCGAGACTGACAGCGTTCAAGACCGCATGTTTGCTTTAATTCCCGATGATAAACTTCGATTTTCCAACGCGATTTCATGACCAGTTCAATATGATCACGAGAGGGATTATCCCTATTGGTTCCGATATAATCCGTGCGACCGTTTTTGGCAACAAACCGGAAAACAGTAATCCATCCATATCCGCGTAAGTGAACTTTCAGTCCTTCATCTGGAATGTCCAGCTTTTCAAGAGTTTCTCCACGATTCACTTTCCTGTTTTTCTTCAACCCCATCACCCATGTCCAGCCTATGGATTCAATGGCCTTCAGATTATTCAAGCTCGAGTACCAAGCGTCTGCAACCACGTCATCCGGATTTATCCCTCTGTCTTGAGCCAGCTTTAACATTTCCCTGAAATGGTCATTCTTGCTTTTGCCATCGCTGGCTTTATCATAAATACGATAATCAACAGGAATAGAGTCATGACTCCTCAGGCCATGCCATACCAAATTGACAAGACCTATCCCCGCAATAACATCATGGGCATTCCCAGAATACTGATAATGCACAAGCTCTATCTTCTCGCTCCGATTTTTATCCAAAATTGTATCGTCACATACTAAAAAACAAGGTTCTTTCTTGTTAATAAGAGATTGAGTAAGATTCCACACTCCGCTCGGACGCAATGCACTAGAACTCAACCATCGATTGACGCTGTCATGCGACAATGGAATCGGTGACACCTCCGAAAGTGCCAACCCTGAATAGCGCACACTGCTGGCTTGTAAAAATGAACGATAAAGTGATTTTGTGCATTTGTGTCGAGACATCATTTCTTCTCATTTAATAAATATTCCCTCTCACCTTATCTCTTCTCTCTTCTCCTGCAAACTGCGTAACTCGTGACGAAGAAATCTTTATTGGCAATGTGTGCCCTTGCTGCATTAAGCTACCAGCCCGTTCAAGCTGCGAAACAGGAAGAAGAAGAGAAATCATCATCATTGACGATTAAACCCGCCTTCCCGCAGGCCCCACGAGAGATCGGGGAGGAAATCTTAAAATATGCGTTTATTTCCGCAAAAACTGACACAACAAATTTCCGAGAGATTGGAACAAAACCATAGCAAAGAATGCAAAAAAGTGGGTTTGCGACTATTTTAATATAGAAGAGTAATATAGAAGAGTAATATAGAAGAGAAAAATAAAGATGTTTTTTGGCTCTTGTTTACGAGCAAATTGATTTACAATCCGAATCCCAATAACAATGAAGGCCAGGTTAACTTATTCATTTCATCATTGCCGAACCCCTTAGAAGGCACATTTGACCTATCAAAATGTGGCAAGACAGAAGAAGACCTAAGTATTAACGTGGGGTACCGTGAGGGAAAAAAAACGGAGAATGCCGGGAAGCTTGAGATATGTATTGCGCCATGGTTTTTAATTAAAAAGAACCTCAGCACCACGGCCACATACCTTAAGCCAATCATGGCTGATTGGAGCCAAGAAAAAGTACAGGTAAGGATATTCTGGACTGGGGGGTGCTGGGATAATTTAGATTCGTATGATGATTTATTTAAAAAAGATCAAAAAGTGGCGTATGTGAAGCACAGTTCTCTTATGGTGTGTATAATGCTCCCCAGAGAAACTAGACCAGTAGCTAAGTGAGATTTTTTTCTCCAAATATAAAGAAGGAGAAAGACATGATACGAAGAAAACATAGCGTGGAATTTAAGGCCCAAGTGGCTTTGGAAGCGATTCGAGCTGACTTAACAGTGGCTGAAATTGCCAAGTCCACCCCGGTCAAGTTCAGGCCTGGAAAGCCGAGGCCTTAGCCAACCTTGAGTCCCTTTTTGACAAGAAAAATAGCGAGAAAACCGTGGAAAATCAACAGCTCGAAGTGCTTGAGCGTAAAGTCGGCCAATTGATCATCGAGAACGATTTTCTAAAAAAAAAGTTGGGGAGCCTCTGTCAAAAGGAACGCCGAGAAATGATTGAAATGAATCATGAAAATTTAAGTGTCCGTCGTCAGTGCTCTCTTTTGGAGCTCAACCGCTCAACGATTTATTACAAAACCGTTGAGCGTGTTCATGACACAATTCTTGCAAATGAAATCAATGAATTATGGAACGATATGCCATTTTATGGTTATCGCCGGATGACAGCTGAACTTCGAAGACGTAGGTATCAACTACTACCGTCTAAAGCCGGTAGTAGTTGATAGTCGATATATAGTGGCCTGGCGTCTTTCCAACACGATGGACACCCACTTTTGTCTTGAGATGCTGGATGAGGCTTTGGGGCAGGGAATTCCTGAGATTTTAAACACGGATCAAGGCAGTCAGTTTACGAGTCATGATTGGATCAGTCGGGTGAAAGGCGCTGGAGTTTTGGTGAGTATGGATGGCAAAGGGCGTTGGGTGAATAACGTGATTATCGAGCGTTTTTGGCGCACGATCAAGCATGAGCATGTGCTGTTGCATTCTTACGAGGACCTGCGGCAAGCGCGTCGATCGATTGGCGATTTTATCAATCTTTACAACCACAAACGCCTATATCAGAGTTTGAGATATCACACGCCAGCAGAGGTATATGGGGTGGGTTTGCAGGCATCTCGTAAGCTTTTGAAATCGCAGTTTTTCTGCCCTGATGGACGTGTAGATAACTTGAAAAACGCCAAGTTACCCACATCCCCACAGGCCCAACAACCAGGATTAATTTTTTAACAATGAAAGGAAAAAAGTCTCACTTTAGTTGATCAATTTTTGGTCTAGACATAAGGGCGCAGTTTAAGCGTCACAGTGAGTTGCCTGAATGCGAAACAACTGGGCTAGATTCTTCTTTGCCCATCCTTCATCATCCCGCATTTCATCAAACTTTAACAATGATGGAAATTTAAATGTGAAAACGGCGAACCCCGCCATTAAACAATCGATGGTGGAATAGTTATGCGCAGGATTTTCCTTGATACCAACAGCCTTTATGCCTTTTTCAAAAGATTCTTTGACAACTCTTAGTAGCTCATCATGAGTAAAAGCAAAACGGGTTTCTTTCATAAAGCCTCTTAGTTTTTTTATAACTTTATTCTATCATAAATGGCACTGTAGTTTACGAAAAATTAATACCTTGCTCTTGGCTTTCTCTGCTTTTTAACCCCTAGCGGGAATTGCTGCAAAAATTAATATATTTTTAACTATTTGTAATTTAAAATAAACGTATCAGTCAATTAAGATTGTAAATATTAAAATGGAGTATGTATCATGAAATCATTTTTTATGATTTTTATTATGCTGTTTCTTGTCGAAACAAAGACCGTAAACGCAGCAGGTTGGGGATGTCCTGACCAAGAAATGAAATGTCTCGATAAGAATGGGATTGAAAAAGGTACGGTTATTGTTAATCAGGATTGGAAAAGTGGTCGGTGCGAGCCCAGGAGAGGTAAGGCAGATGTTGAGCTGGGGTGTATAGCTGAATACGGTGAGGGATCCAGAGTGAACGGATGGAGATCGTGTACCGATATCTTTGGTAATAATGCATGTAACTGACGACTGTCTGTGGAAAAATCATGCGAATTTTGTAAAGAGTGCTCCATAGTTTGTTTTATAACACTTTTTCAACGATTTTTTTCTGAAAAACTAGCAATGATTTGGGATCTTTAGCTTTAAATTAAGATAAGGCCTCAAATTTCATAATTTTACTCCTGTTTTTTTAAATTTTATTAACTTCAAATTGAAGTCAAACGCATCCTGTCAGAAAAATCTGCGTGACAGAAATTCTAAAAAAGACTATAAAGTGAGTAATCAATCTTCAAGGAACATAGACGTGATATCTCATATATGTCTAAAAAATGTATTTCGATGGTGGCGATGGCGGGCCTAACGCTAAGTTTTCGCACGACTATTTTTATACATATTTTTGACATGAGGACACAATGTTTCATACTTTCACTTTAAAAGCTCTTGCTTGCACAACGTTATTTTCGCTTTCACTCAATGCTACCCCTTTGGTGACTATCGCCAATTATGGCCCCCATGCGTCTTTGGAAAAGACAATTCAAGGATTTCGTGAAGAGCTCGCAATCCAAGGATTTGAGGATGGCAAAACAATTCAAATTATGGAATCAAATGTCAATTTTGATCAAGCTCTGATACCCCAAATGCTCACAAAACTTCAGGCACAAAAGCCTGCGGTGATGCTAGTGATGACTACGCCCGTAGCAGAGGCCGCAAAGCATAAAATAAAAACGACTCCCCTTGTTTTTGCGGATATCACGGACCCTGTCGCGGCAGGCCTTATTCCAAGTTCCGATCAAGCAAACTCGAATATCTCTGGGGCTTCTGAAAAGCAAGATCTTACTGCTCTTTTAGCATTTGCGGAGCGTCTTTTACCCAACGCCAAACGTGTAGGCATTCTTTATGCAACAGGTGAGGATAACGACAAAGCTCTTCTGAAAATGATGGAAGAGGCCACTAAAGCCAAGGATTTGGAACTTGTGGCCATTGGGGTGGATCATGCCCGCAATGTACCCATGCTCATGCAAAAATTCAAGGGTAAGGTGGACTTTATTTATGTAGGCACTAGCGGCCCTATTCAGCCGTCTCTCCCCGCCATTTCCAGTGAAGCCGTGCGCCTTCATATCCCTGTGATTAATGCAGATAGTGACGCTGTGAAAAATAACCTCGTCTTAGCTAGCTTTGGTGTAAGCTATGAAAAGATTGGGCAGAACGCGGGTAAAATTGCAGCTCAAGTTTTAAAAGGTACTGAGATTTCAAAAATTTCACCTCTGAATCCTCGGCCCCAGGATCACGAAGGATTTATTAGTCTTAAGGTTTTAAATGACCTCAAGCTAGAACTTCCAAAAGATCTTTCTCAAATTACCGTAATTAAATAAACGTCATGCTTGAACTTAAAAATATCACAAAGACTTTTTCAAGAGGTCTTTATGAGCGCCACACTCTTTTTCAAAATTTGAATTTGAGCGTGGAACGGGAAGAATTTGTCGTCATTTTGGGCAGCAATGGATCTGGAAAATCAACACTCCTGAAACTTATTTCAGGAGTCATTTTCCCCGATACTGGCAAAGTGCTATTGAGGGGCCGCGATTTCGCATCTCTTCCCTTATTTAAACGTGCTGGATCCATCAGTCGCGTTGTCCAAGACAGCCTTGAGGGAACGATCGGAGAATTCACTATTCTTGAGAATTTGGAATTAGCCTTTTATCGTGGCAAACGTGCTCCGTTCTTTTCAAAACCGCCTCAGGAAAAGTTTTTAAAAAAACTCCAAGGTCTTCCTTTGGGACTTGAGGAGAAGCTCAATCAAACGCTCATCACACTTTCAGGCGGACAGCGCCAAGTGGTAGCCCTTTTGATGGCAACCTTAGGCACACCCGATTTGTTGCTTTTAGATGAGCACACCTCCGCTCTTGACCCCAAATCCGCAAAAGATGTGATGAAGTTTACGAATGATCTTGTGAGTCAAGAAAAAGTCACAACTCTTATGATTACTCATAATCTTCAAGACGCCGTTCACTATGGGGATCGCTTGATCATGCTCCATCATGGAAAGATTGTTTTAGACGTGAAGAATGAGGAAAAAAGTGCACTCACCCTCCCACACCTTTTAGCTCTTTTCCATGATCTTGAAGATCAAGATCTTGTGGGGGAGAAATCTCATGCTTGACCTCTTTTTTGATTTAGCCCCCATGAGCCTTTTCCAAAGTCTTATTTTGGGACTTGTGGCTTTGGGCATTATGATTCCTTTTCGCCTTTTGGATTTTGCAGACCTAAGTGCGGAGGGAACCTATCCCCTAGGAGGAGCCATTACAGGACTTTGCCTTACTTATGGATTTTTGCCAGAAACGTCAGTACTTTTGGCCATTTTGGGAGGTGGTGTGGGAGGGCTCATTACCGCACAAATTCATTTAAAACTTAAAATTCACCCGCTTTTGTCAGGAATCATTTTAGCGACCCTTTTGTATAGCGTGAACTTAAGATTAATGGGACAGCCCAACATTGCTCTTTTTGCTTATGATACACTTTATAGCGCTTTTGAAAATGATATCGTAAAAGAGAGCCTTTTGACCTCAGGAATCGATATTTTAATCCTGATTCTTTTGTATGGATTTCTTAAAACGCAAAAAGGACTTCGCCTTCGCGCCGTGGGGCTGAACCTCAAAGTCGCAGAAATCCAAGGAATTTCAATTACACTTTATGTACTCTTAGGACTTTTCTTGGCCAATGGTTGCCATGCTCTGAGTGGCTCTCTCATGGTTCAAACCCAAGGATATTCGGATATCAATATGGGGCTTGGAATTGTGATTTATGGATTAGCCGCCCTCATGCTCGGAGAGACGTTGTTGCGGCGTCAAACTTTGAAGACACAATTAATGGCCCCCTTTTTAGGGTCCATTGTATTCTCTCAATTGCAAGGTGTTGTGATGGCCATGGGGCTTGAACCCTCAGACTTCAAGTTCTTCACCGGCACTGTTCTTCTCAGTGTATTAGCCTCACAGCGCTGGTTATTTCGAAATACGCACTCCCTTTAAAGGCCAAACACCTCGAGAATTTTGACAATGTCTTTCAGCGTTGCGGAGATAAAATTCTGACTTTATAGCATTTCCGTAATATAAACTACAACCGGCTACAGCCGGTGGTTTGAGCTCACGCGTGTAAAGCAAATTCAAAGGGTAAACCCTAAAACTCTGACATTTTAAAGTCATCCTGTATTATAATAAAATTATCTCGCCTTTGCTATATACCGCTCGGCAATGAAGAAGCCTTATTAATCAGAGGAATGAACGAAACAACCGTTGTAATTCAATAAAATTTATGTATAAACAAGGCATGAAAATTGAACTGACAATTAAAGAAAAACAAGAACTAGAATTTCAGCGCAGTAAAGAGAGAGAGCGTCGCGTGGCAGATTGCATCAAAGCCGTGATGTTAAATGCAGAAGGTTGGACTCAAATGCAAATCGCTCAAGCTTTGCGAATTCGCTATGAAACTGTTCAAGATCATCTTAACGATTACAAGAATAGCAGGAAACTGAAACCTGAAAATGGCGGCTCTGAAAGCCATCTCACTTCCCATCAAACTTTTCAGCTAATCAGCCATTTTGAGGACAAAATCCACCTCAAAGCTGAGCTTATTTGCGCCTATGTGGATTACACTTTTGGCGTCCATTTTACTGTTTCAGGAATGAACAAGTGGCTCATCCGCAACAATTTTTCTTTCAAAAAACCAAAGGAAACTCCTTTCAAAGCGGACGCCGTTCAATTTAGAAACCAGGAATGTTACCATTGCAGCCCATGAAACCATTGATATCAAGGCCATGGAAAAGCATTTTGCCGCCTTGCGAAAGAAATATCCCAAGGCCCCAAAAATTCCCTTATACTATCAGCAAAGAAACAAAGCAGGCTGCCGAGGACTATGAAATTGTCCTGTATTATCTCCCTCCTTACAGCCTCAATTTGAATCCGATTGAGAGGTTATGGAAAGTGATGAATGAGTGCGTACGCAATAATTGTGTCTTTAAAAGTGCCACTGAATTTAGGAAAGCCCTTGACGAATTCTTTGCCAAATGGTCAAAAATCGCCAGCTCCAGGATAGACTGCATTAATGATAACTTTCAAATCCTCAATAAGGCACCTTCAAGTTAAAGGAGTATATTGGCAAGCTGGGCACCTCTTTCCTCGACTTCATCGCCCTGGCATCACTCAACATCTTCCTCAATTCAATAATTAGCTAACAGTGTCTAAAATACAAATACATTTTAATTTCGAAATTTTAAAATGTATGCTACTGTAAAAAAAAGGGGGGAAATCCATGAAACAATTTTCAATTTTTTCAATTGCGGCGTTTTTGATTTTTGCTATGCTTGCATTTGATTCAAAATCTTGCCCGCCAGGAGTAACTTGCGTCACTTGCCCACAAGGGATTTGGGGGGGGCCGTGTGCTGGTCAAGCCCCAGCTGGATGCGATGACAGCAATGATTGCCAAGACCCTACACAAGCCTGTGAAAATTATGTCAAGCAGACATTCAACGTCACATTATGCGTTGGTGGATGTGGCGGCGGAACTATTCCTGGCCCTGGTTGCGATGTTTTTTGTTTACCTGCAAATCAAAGCTGTGGTTTTGAGATGAAAAACGCAAAATCCTATTTGCACAATTAAATACAGGACCGTGTGTATGCCCATGCCAAGAGCTCAAGTGCCAAGCGCTTCTTGCTTGAGTTTGTAAAGCAGGCCCCCTTTAAAATTCACTCCATTCAAGTGGGTGGCGGGTCTGAATTTAGGGCTGAATTTGATGAAGCCTGTGCAGAACTTAGAATTCCGCTGATTGTTCTGCCCCCCAAAAAGTCCACTTACAACGGCGGCGTTGAGCGGGAAAATCGAATATTCCGGTAGGATTTTTACAATCAAAACAATTTATTGGCTGATTCCATAGCTTCTATGCGCTCTGAGCTCTCTCAAGCTGTCTCAAAGTATAATTCTTATCGGCCTCATCGCGCCTTGAAAGGCCTCACTCCTTTGCACTATATTCACTCTCATATTCTCGAGGCCTCTTGAGTCTCATTTGTTATGAATTCCTACAAAAATTGATATTGCCTAAAAAAACAGGCTCAGGCTAGTATCTCTGTGTAATTTAAACTTCTTATTAGTTTGTCCATGCTCAATATCTCCCTTTATCTGACGACAGTCCTTATTTGGGGGTCGACGTGGCTTGTGATTAACTTTCAAAAAGGCATTGTGCCTTTAGAAGTTTCTGTTTTTTATAGATTCACATTGGCCTCTCTTTTACTTTTGGGATGGTGTTATTTCAAAAAATTGAATCTTCGCTTTTCCAAAAAAGATCACCTTTTTTTGGCGGGGCAAGGATTTTTTCTCTTTGGGGTTAATTATCTTCTCTGTTATTGCGCAAGCCATTATATTCCCAGCGGTCTTAATGCTATTAGTTTTTCCATGGTCCTTGTGGGAAACATTATAAGCTCTGCCATCTTTTACAAGGTTCCCATTCGTCTGCCCCTAGCTTTAGGGGCCTTTTCAGGCGTGGCGGGAATTATTGCTATTTTTTGGCCAGAACTCCTCTCCTTAGATCTTTCAAGCAATAATGTTTTGGGTATGATTTTAAGCCTTATGGGTGGATGTTTTGCGTCCATTGGAAATATGATCTCTATTCGGAATCAAAATCATAAATTGCCCGTGACCGAAACCAACGCTCTTGCTATGGGATATGGTGCCGCATTCACGCTGGGATATGTTCTTCTCTCAGGATTCCCTCTTGTTTGGGATATGTCGTGGACTTATATGACCTCGTTTTTGTATCTCACTATTTTTGGAACAATTGTAGCATTCGGTTGTTATCTCACCCTTTTGGGACGTGTAGGAGGTAGCAATGCTGCTTATGCCTTGGTTCTGACACCTATTGTCGCACTCGGGATCTCTACCATTTATGAGGGATTTGTTTGGACGCCGAATGTAATTTTTGGGGTCGCACTCATCTTAAGCGGAAATGTGCTGATTCTCGTAAAGAAAAATGCAAAGCCTCAAGTGAAATCCAGTTCTTTAAACGTGCACATGCCCTTACAAAAGACCGTTTAACGCAAGTTGATAATGGGGTTCCCAAGGGGAGGTTTGTGGAGGACTTTTGACAGAATGGATGCTTTCCTTTGTGCCCCTTTAGGAAGGCCTGCCTGCATAGAAGGTTTGTGATTTGTTAATATTATCGTGACAACGTAATAACCATCCCAAGTACTTATTTTATAATATTGAGAGGAAAAGTCTGCCTGAATGACGGAGTGATTTGGGGTACCTTCACCGTCATTTTTAAACTTGTCATAAGTATTCCAATTAAATGAGCCAGAATAATTTTCATGGAAAGCGTATCCAACGTGATATTGAGATAAGTCTACCGGTGCGGCCGAATAAAAATCAAAATAGCTCATGGATTCATTGACTGAGCAGTGGAGGGTTGTATCTGTATCGGCTGAGTAGGGGCCTACAGTGTGTCCTTTAAAAATCTTTAAATTAAAGGGGATTGTCTTAATTGAGCTCCAGCAGTGTCCATTTTCTGTTGCCACCTCCACATCATAATTTGAGTGATTCACAAATGTGAACTTCATTTTCTCTGCTTGTGCGGATATACTGAACCCTATTCCAAGGATTATGGTTGTCAGGAAGAAAAGATGTTTCATGGAACGCCTCCTTAAAACAGGGAGCACTTAGTATTTTTTCTATGATTTTACAGCATAATCTTTAAAAAAGCGTAAATTTTACCGAAACGGCGGCTCATCAAAGGAACGGAGTTTTCGTGAATGGAGGGCAGGGCCGCCAAAGGCAGGTTCGACTTGAAGAAGACGAATAGTTTCAAGCCCCACTTCTAAATGCTGTCTGACGCGCTCACGATAAAAGTTATTGGCCATCCCTTTGAGTTTGAGTTCTCCATGAATGGGTTTGTCAGACACACACAAAAGCGTTCCATAAGGCACCCGCATCCTAAACCCATTGGCGGCAATGGTAGCCGATTCCATATCCAGCGCAATAGCACGGCTTTTCCGGAATCGCTCCATGAGCTCAGCGGATCTGAGTTCCCAATTCCGATTGCATGTGGATACAACAGTTCCCGTGCGCATACGACTTTTGAGTTCCATACCCGTTTCGCCCGTAATATTGGCCACCGCTTGCTGGAGGGCGACTTGAATTTCGGCAATAGGGGGGACGGGAATCCAGGTTGGAAGATCTTGGTCTAACACTTCATCCTCGCGGACATATGCGTGGGCCAAGACATAATCACCCAAAAGTTGACTGCGTCTTAATCCAGCGCAATGGCCCAGCATCAGCCAGCAATGGGGACGCAAAACAGCCAAATGGTCGGTGATCGTTTTGGCATTACTGGGACCTACACCAATATTAATAAAGGTAATACCTGTGCCATCGGCACGCACTAAATGATAACCTGGCATTTGGGGAAGGTGCGCCATTTTATGGCCCTCGGCCTCGGTTTGATTAAACCGTGGATTGTGTGTAATGTGATCGCCAGGTTCGACAAACATAATGTAGTCTTCGCTATTAGCGAGTTGCTCATGGCTAAATTTAATGAATTCGTCAATGTAGCGTTGATAGTTGGTAAGAAGTATAAACTTCTGAAAATGTTTGGCGGCAGTCCCGCAATAATGACTGAGACGCGAGAGCGAAAAGTCAACACGTTCTGCCGTAAAAAGGGCTAAGGGCAAAGGCTGATTCTTGCGTGGCCTGTAGGTTCCATTGACGATGCTGTCATCAATCAAACTTAAATTGGGGAGCGCAAATTCAATCGGTGCTTGCCAAAGTTGCTCGGGCTCAAACGTTATAGAATCCCACTCATCTACGAAGGGGAGGGGGATTTGCCAGTCGCTGTATCCCACAACGACAGGGGTGTCGTGATGCTTGATTAAAAGATCAATTTGTCGCGTGTAATAAGCCTTAAAAATATCAGGTCTCGTGAGGGTTGTTCCATAAACCCCAGGCTCTAAAATGGCACCATAAGCAACGCGCGCATCAATGTTGAGATTCTTGGGTGTAATGGAGATCCCGAGATAAGGGTAGGTGGCCTCTTCTAAATTTGGAAGAGCATCGAGATTGGTATTTTTCAGATTTAAAAAAGCATCCCGAATCATAGAGGTGTGGGAGTTATAAATTTCCGTGATGCGTTCCACAGCTTCACCAGCGTCCCAAAATTCTTGGAGATTGGTCACATCGCCATGGCCGGTAATGTTTTGTGCTTGGGAGAGAATATCTTTTTTGCCCATCATATATTAACAAATACAGGATTTTGAACCGTTTGTAAATGGATTTCTGAAGAATGGGCAATTCATAAAATTTACAATTTTGGAATCGTCTGTTATAAATAGAACTATCAGTGAATCGGATGGTTGCAGATCTTCGGATTTGAGGAAAGTCCGGGCTCCCAAGAGACATGGTGCCGGATAACGTCCGGCGTGGGTGACCATAGGGAAAGTGCCACAGAAAGTAAACCGCCTCGCAAGAGGTAAGGGTGAAAGGGTGCGGTAAGAGCGCACCGCGCCTCTGGTAACAGGGGTGGCAGGGTAAACCCCACCAGGAGCAAGGCCAAATAGGGATGATGCGATGTGTCTCTTCACATGTCATCCGGGTCGGCCGCATGAGGTGTTATCGTAAGATGTACCCCAGATGAATAACCATCCCCTCGAAAGAGGGACAGAACCCGGCTTATAGATTCACTGATATTTCTTCAAAGGCATTTATACAAAGGTAGATAATTCTCTTAAGCGTCTTAGGATTGTTTGGAAATTCTCTTGACATGCTTATCGTACTAGCATAATGGTACAAAAGAACAAAAAGTGAGGTGTCCATGGAAGATGATCATCATACCGTCGATTTGGCGGATGCAATTTTGCTATTGGAAAGCAAGGGTGAGGTCGAGGTTTTTTTGAAGGATCTCTGTACGCCTCAGGAAATTAAAGCGCTCAAAGAGCGCTGGCGGGTTTGCCAGTTACTCGAGCGGGGAACTAGTTCCTACCGGCAAATTCATAGCATCACTGGGGCCAGTCTTACCACCATTGGAAGGGTCGCCCGCTTTTTAAAAGATGAGCCCTATTGCGGCTATCAAACTGTTTTGAAAAAATTAAAAACCGAGGTTCAAAATGAATAAGTTATTCTATGCAATTTTACCGATTTTTTTAGGGGGCGCTACCCTCAATGCCCACTCCGTTTTTATCAGTCAAGTCGTTGATCATCCGGCCCTCAATAGCACCGTTGAAGGACTTCGTGCGGGGTTAAATTCTCAAGGATTTGAGGAAAATAAAAATCTTGAAATCAAGATTGAGTCCGCCCAAGCCAATGCCGCCATGGCAGGGCAAATTGCCGGAAAGTTTGCCAATCAAAATCCAGATGTGGTTGTGGGTGTGGGTACGCTTTCGGCACAAAGCTTTTTAAAATATGCCTTAAAAGGGCAAGTGAAACTTGTTTTCAGCTCCATCACAGATCCCAAAAGTGCAGGACTTACGGACTCTCCGCACATTCAAGGCGTTTCCAATTTCATTGCCCTTGAACCACAACTTCAGCTCTTTCAAAAGATTCAGCCCAATTTAAAAACCCTTGGGATTCTTTATAATCCTGGCGAATTGAATTCCATAGAAATAGTGAAAAAACTGAAGGAACTCTGCCCCAAGTTTGGTATTGCACTTTTCAAGCAGACAATTACAAAAACGAGCGAAGTGCCTCAGGCTGCACAAAAGTTGGCACCACAAGTGGATGCGATTTTTATCAGCAATGACAACACGGCCTTAAGCGCCCTTCAATCGATCGTAAAAGTCGGAAAACCAGTTTATGTCAGCGATACGGATGCGGTGGCACTTGGTGCTGTGGCGGCCTTTGGACCCAATCAATACGAAGTTGGTGTTCAAACAGGCGTTATGATTGCACGCCTTTTAAACGGGGAAATGACTTCACCTTCTATTGAATACCCGAGCAAAAGCGATCTTTATATCAATCTTGAGGCGGCCAATAAGTTAGGACTTGAAATCCCTGATGAAGTCCTGAAAAACGCTACAAAAATCCTCGAGGAGGCAGCTTTATGACGGGCGCTGAAATTCTCATGGCCCTGGAAATGGGCCTTATTTATGGGATTGTGGGAATTGGAATTTACCTTAGTTTTCGCGTTCTCAATTTTCCAGATCTGACCTGTGACGGCAGTTTTGTGACAGGTGGGGCAGGGGCCGTACTCGCTCTTAAAATGGGGATCTCTCCATTCTTTTCGGTCGGTGTTGCTTTCCTTTTGGGGTGCGGCGCTGGGTTTTTGACGGGTGTTTTGAATGTCTATTTTAAAACCTCCGATCTTTTGGCCGGAATTCTGGTGGCGTTCATGCTCTACTCCTTAAATTTAATGCTTATGGGCGGTATTCCCAACATGACCCTTATTTCTGAATCGACCTTATTTGAAATGGGATCTCCCTTTCTGATTTTAGTATGTATTGGGATTTTGATTTGGGTACTTTTAAGCCTTCTTTTTGCAACTGATTTTGGGCTTGCGTTAAGGAGTTTGGGGCAAAACAAAAGCCTTGCCATGAATTGTGGAATTCATATTCCACCCTTTATCTTTTTAGGGCTCATGCTCAGCAATGGCTTTATCGGTTTGGCGGGTGGATTGTTCAGCCAACATGAAGGATTCGTCGATATCTCCCAAGGCATTGGAACTCTGATCATAGGGCTTGCTGCGATCATGATCGGGGAAAGTCTTTTCAAATCTCGAAGTCTCAGTGTGATTTTGGCCTCCTGTTTTTTGGGTTCCATTCTTTATCGATTGGTTATTGCTATAGCTCTTCATAGTGATTGGCTCGGACTTGAAACACAACATCTCAATCTCATCACAGGTCTACTTGTGGTTCTCATTATGTGGGCCCCTCAGATCAAAGGGAGGCGTTATGCTCAAGCTTGAAAATATTGATGTGATTTTAAATCAAGGTACATCCTTGGAAAGATCAATTTTAAAGAACCTCAATCTTGAATTGGCCCGGGGTGATTTCCTTATTTTAAGGGGGGATAATGGTGCAGGAAAATCAACAGTGTTCAATGTGATTTCAGGGCACCAGAGGCCTCAGCGGGGGAGGATTTTTCTTGAGGATATTGATATCACAAACGCACCCCAACACAAGCGGGCCGAAGATATCAGCCTTGTGATGCAAGATCCCCGCATGGGAACCCTTGAAAATATGAGTATTGAGGAAAATTTAAGTTTTGCTTATCTCCGCGGAAAAAAACGAGGGTTTCAATGGGCTTCTTCGTCTTCGCGAAGGGCGTTTTTCCAAGAAAAACTTTCTCTTTTGGGGATGGGGCTTGAAGGCCGCTTGGAGACGCTTGTATCTCATTTATCTGGCGGACAACGCCAAGCCTTGAGCCTTATTATGGCGATTTTGAGAAACTCAAAACTTTTGCTTTTGGACGAGATTACCGCAGCCCTTGATCCCAAATTGTCAGAATCTCTCATGGAGCTCACTCACAAAATTATCTCTGAAAATAACCTGACTGCCATGATGATTACACACAATCCGCAACACCAAGAAACCTATGGAACACGGGCTTTGATCTTAAAAAATGGAACCCTTGTGTGAATGGTCTCGTATTTGTCCAAATAAATGCCACAATTTGATCATAAAGCTTCAGAATTCGAGAAAAGTGGTGGCCTTTGAGGTGTCTGGAAACGCATAAAAGGGGACTCACCTTGGATCCCAGAGCTTTTTTTCAAACTATTCCAAGACTTTCAATTTTCTCAAATGATCACAGTCTAAATCACATAACTTTTTTGAAAAGAAAGAATAAATTAAGCACGAAGGATGCTATGCCTCCCTTCCTCTATTTTCCGCATAATAAATATTATGGAAAATTAATCTTGAGGTTTTGGTGCGGCAGAGCTTCCGGCCAAAATACCACCATCAATGACAAGTTCTGCGCCTGTGACGTATTTTGATTCATCAGATGCCAAATATAATGCGCAATACGCCACATCCAAAGGTTCTCCCATCTTTCCCAAAGGAATGGCGCGCTCAATTTTTTCGATAGAGAGTGCGCGCATCTCAGGCGTTGCTCCCAGCATAGGATCCCAAATTGACGTTAAAATCGCAGCGGGATAAATACCGTTACAACGAATTTTATAGTTTTTCTCTGCACAATAAAGCGCTACTGTTTTGGTGTGATTTCGAATGGCAGCTTTACTGGAGGCATAAGCAGCAGCCCCTGGAACTCCCACAAGACCGGAGCGCGAAGACATGTTAACAATTGATCCTCCATCTTCCTTCATCAAAGGAATAGCCATTTTACAGCCCAGGAATGTTCCCCCCAAATTGACGTCATGAATGTAATTCCAACTCTTAAAAGACGCATGTTCTGGATCTTGTGGTCCAAATTCAGGGAAAAATCCCATAATTCCCGCATTATTCACAAGAATATCCAATTTTCCAAACTGAGACTCGATAAAATTTGAAATCTCCGCCCAACCACTTTCTTGCGCCACATCAAGGTGGAAATAAGTCGCGTTTGGCGCTAACTCTCGGGTAAGTTTTTTACCGGCGTCATCAAGGATGTCAGAAAGAATCACGTAAGCCCCCTCTTCCACAAAAAGCTGGGCTATAGAGGCGCCAATGCCTTGCGCCGCCCCTGTAATCAGTGCAATTTTGTTTTTTAAGCGTCCCATTTAAAAAAAATCCTATTTATTTCATTTGATTGTTAAATAAAATTTAACAAATTTTAGTACAGTTTACAAATAGGAATACCTCTCATAGATTGGGCTTGGAGACAAAAATGAAATTTTTAACTTTCTTTACAATCCTCTTGTATGGGATGCTTTCTGGTGGAATTGCGCAAGGAAATATAATTTACATGAAACCCAATGAAGAAATAACGTTTACGATTCCTTTTCTAAAACATAAGCGTCTCTCTGATATTGACGTTTTGAGCGAGCATAGTGACAAACTCAGTATCACAGTAGAAAGACCTGATGATGGCAAGTCTTCTATTATTATTCGGGCACATGCATTAAAAATTGGAGACTCCCGAGGAGTTGTGGCTTTTACAAAAAATGATCCCAGGCGATTTTGGTTTAAAAAATTTATCATAAGTGAATAGAAACAGATGATTGCAATTCTTAAAACTTACAAATCTGGCGGATTTACGTTTCAATCTTTGGGATCCAATATTATTTCAGGTCTGATTGTGGGTATTGTAGCGATGCCCTTGGCCATGGCGTTTGCCATCGCTTCTGGCGCAAAACCGGAGCAAGGGCTTTACACATCCATCATTTCGGCTGTGATCGTAGGGATTTTTGGTGGAACGCGCACCCAAATCGCAGGGCCTACCGGCGCCTTCATCGCCATTTTAATGACCATTACAGTTCAGCACGGCATTGTAGGGCTTCAGATGGCCACATTTATGGCGGGAATCATTCTGATCCTGATGGGGGTTGCGAAATTAGGCAGTTTTATTAAATTTATTCCTGATCCTGTAATCGTAGGTTTTACAAGCGGAATCGCAGTCATCATTTTCATTGGTCAGTGGGATAATTTTTTTGGATTTCCAGATTTCTCCCAAAAATTTCATCATTTTCACGAAAAGATGATTGCATTTTTGTATGCTTTGCCGAATTTTCATTTCACAACCACAATTTTAGGTTTTTTAAGTCTGGGAATTTTAATATTCGCCCCTAAAATCCCTTATTTAAAATCAGCCCCCTCCCCTCTTGTGGCGCTTGTAATTGTAACTTGCCTTCAAGCCCATTTTGGATTTTCGGATGTAGCAACCATTGGCTCTACATTTGGCGAAATTCCTCAAAAACTTCCTGATTTTCAAATTCCTGCAATTACCCTGTCCCGTATCATTGAACTTGCAGGCCCAGCCTTTACCATCGCCCTTTTAGGAGCCATTGAATCCCTACTTTCTGCCACAGTTGCAGATGGTATGGCAGGTACAAGACACAATTCGAATCAAGAGCTAATAGGACAAGGCCTTGCCAATATAATCTGCCCTTTTTTCGGAGGATTTGCCTCAACTGGCGCCATTGCCCGAACTGCGACCAGCATTCGTAATGGCGCCACGAATCCTATAGCAGCAATTATTCATTCTCTTACATTGCTGATCATGATTTTGGCTTTGGCACCGTTGGCTTATCATATTCCATTGACGGCCTTGGCTGCGATTTTATTCGTAGTCGCCTATAATATGAGCGAAATGCATCGGTTTGCCTTTATGTTCAACCATGCGCCCCAAAGTGACATCATCATTTTGCTCACAACATTTGTGCTGACGGTCATGACGGACCTTGTGGTAGCCGTCAATGTGGGCGTGATTCTCTCAATTTTGCTCTTTACACGACGGATGAGCCAATCTGTTCATATTGATCAAGAAAAGGAAGAACATCTTGAGGAGGAACTCTTAGCATTGGGTTTTGATCGTCTTCCTCACAATGTTCTGGTCTATAGTGTTCAGGGCCCTTTCTTTTTTGGAGCTGCCGAAACCCTTGAACGAGCCCTTTCGGCAACCCACGCAGATCCTACCTCGTTGATTTTAAGGCTCAAAGGTGTGCCTTTTATGGATGTCACTGGCCTTCAAACTTTCAAAGACATCATCTATGATTATCAAAAACGTGGGGTCGATGTTTACCTCTGTGAGGCCAATTCTAAAGTCCAGCAGAAACTTGAAAGAATGGGAATTCTTAAAATTATTCATGGAAATCAGGTGTATTTATCCATTCGTGAGGCTTTGAATTTCATTCGGTGGGAGACATCATCCTCCTCAAGGATGCTATGATGACCATATATTTGCGTTGATTACATTTCTTATTTTCTGTAAATCGCTGTTACCCCCCCTCCTTATCGTTAAGATAATTCTATCGAAGGCGTTGCAAATTCAATTTAAGAAAGGCAGAATTAATTTAAGAATATAATAAATATCAGGGAGGATCTGCGATGAGACGTGTGTTTTATGTTGCATTTTTTATCTCCTCTTTATGTTTTGAGGCCTCCTTGGGGGCTGTGAGTGGGCGTATTAATCGCGAGCCTTATGAAGAAGTTCAAATGGAAGATAAAATCAGGAGTTACTTACCTGCTCAAGGAACTGCGGAGACGCAAGACCTCGTTCCTAAGCTTGTGAAGCTAAATTCCGAACTTCATGCCTCAATTTCACGAACTCCATTTACATTGAAAGAACTCTTGTGCCTTGAAAGGCCTAATGAGAGTGGGGATCTTGATTTAGTTTTTCCGAATGCGCTTTTATTAAAGGTTGCTGCGGCAATCCCAACAACGAAAGAAGAGAAATTTGTAATCCAAACGGCCCAAGAAGCCTGGGCCCATCGTCCTTTTTATATTGATGGAAGGAATCTCGAGACAAACCTTTATATTTTGAAAAACTTCTCTTTTCTTACTTATGTTGTGATGGGTCCTGGGCTTGATTTTAGTTCAGAATACTTTAATATTCTTTTGACGCGCAAACTTACAGGATTTGGATACTTGGAAGTTACTGGAAGTCCTCTTATGCAGTCGTTTCCTCCCCATAAAGTTGTTTTTGAGAACTCAAGGGAAACCCTACGCTATTTTTTTGTTGATCAATCTTCCATTTTTCAAGCAAACGACATCCAAACGATTCCTTTTGCAGCCACTGAATTATGGTTTTCAAATCAAAGTGATCTGGCTTGGAATCATTTCAAAAACATTTCTCCTCTGGTGGAGTCATTGACCCTTCTTTATAATCCTCAAATTAAAAATCAAATACCCTCAACTATAACATGGCCTCAAAATCTCTCCTCATTAACCCTTGATTTTAATGAGATAACAACTGAATTTATTGGAAACTTGCCTAAGGCATTACGAAAATTGAAATTGGAGGGTGTGCAGCACTTGCCGAAATCGTCCCTCCAAAAACTTCCTAACACTCTCAAATGGTTAAGGCTTAAAAATTGTCAATTTTGCGAAGAAAGACTTTTTAATTCATTTGATTTTGGATGGAATAATTTTGTGAGCTATTTAAATTATGGGCTTTCTTACTTGGAAGTCAATAATTGTCCCGACATCAAAAAAGAAGATTTGACATCATTTGCATCATCCTATGGGCATACTTTGGTGTATGTCCCGCCGCCCAGATCACTATATTCCTATTTTGATTCCTATTTTGAATAGGTCAATAAGAGAAAAACAAGGAGACGCCAATTGGGAAAACTTACATCAGAAATCATCACCTCTTTAGGACTAGAGTCTTATTTGATGTCTGAAGGGAATCTGCCTTTATCCTCCCCCATTGATGGAGAATCTTTGGGATATGTTGAGGAAACATCACAAGCAGACGCCCATGAGATGATTTCAAAAGCCAAAGCTGCGTTTTTAAAATGGCGTGTTGTCCCCGCCCCTCTTCGCGGGGAGCACTTACGGCTTTTGGGGGAAGAGCTGAGAACCTGCAAAGAAGAACTCGGTTATTTGATTAGTCTTGAGTCCGGCAAAATTCTTGAAGAAGGACGTGGAGAGGTTCAAGAAATTATCGATATTTGCGGTTTTGCCTTAGGCCTTTCCCGCCAGCTTTATGGCCTTACCATGACGTCTGAACGCCCTGGGCACCGCATGATGGAAACTTGGCATCCGCTGGGGCCTGTGGCTGTGATCTCGCCCTTTAATTTTCCCGCAGCCATTTGGGGGTGGAATTTTGTGTTGGCAATCCTTTGCGGAAATCCTGTCATTTGGAAACCTTCGGAAAAAACGCTTTTAACTGCCATTGCCTGCGCACACCTTTTTGAAAAAGTGATTTCGAAATTTGAGAACGCGCCCCCTCACCTCTTACAGCTTGCTTTGGGAGGACGCGAGATTTCAGATGTTTTTCTAGAAAATCATGACATCCCTCTAGTTTCTGCCACCGGAAGTTGTGGAATGGGTCATTATGTAGCGCAGCAAGTCTCCAATCGTTTGGGGCGATATCTTTTGGAATTGGGTGGCAATAATGGGATGATTTTGGCGCCTTCTGCTCATCTTGAGCTGGCTGTTCGCGCTGTCACTTTTTCAGCATTAGGAACCGCAGGACAGCGGTGCACAACTTTAAGGCGGCTCATCATTCATCGATCCATTTATGATCAAGTGATTCCACGGCTTAAATCTATTTTTGAAAATGTGAAAATTGGAAATCCCCTCGAGTCCGGAATTCTCATGGGTCCCCTGATTAACAAAGAGGCTTATGAGCATATGCAAGAATCATTAAAACTTGCACAAGAGCAAGGCGGAAAAATTCATGGAGGGACAAGAGTGTTAAAGGAAAAATATACCAAGGGATATTACGTCAAACCTGCTCTTGTAGAAATGCCATCTCAAACATCAATTGTGAAAACAGAGACATTTGCCCCGATTTTATATGTGATGACGTATGATGATTTTACGGAGGCCCTTCAGATGCACAACGATGTTCCCCAAGGTCTTTCCTCCAGCATTTTTACGCAAGACACGGCGGAGGCCGAAATTTTTATGTCTGCAAGCGGCAGCGATTGTGGTATTGTGAATGTGAATATAGGGCCCAGCGGCGCTGAAATTGGTGGTGCTTTTGGAGGTGAAAAAGAAACAGGCGGAGGTCGCGTTTCGGGCACTGATACCTGGCGCGCTTTTATGCGGCGTGCCACCAACACCATCAACTATTCAGGGGAGCTTCCGCTCGCACAGGGGATCCATTTCGATGTCAGCTGAATTTTTCTGGTACGACCCATTTCGTCTTCAAGATCGTTTGTCTGATGAGGAAACACTTATTCAAGATACGGCCAGAGATTACGCACAAGTCTCGCTTTTGCCGCGCATTCTCGAGCTGAATCGTCAAGAAAAGGCGGACCCTGCCCTTTTTGAAGAACTGGGCAGTCTTGGCTTTTTCGGAATGACATTGAGCGGATATGGTTGCGCCAATGCCAATTATGTAAGTTATGGACTTGTTGCGCGAGAGTTAGAGCGCGTAGATTCAAGCTATCGATCAACTTTCAGTGTTCAATCTTCCCTTGTCATGTTTGCCATATACAAGTTTGGCTCTGATGAGCAAAAAGAGCGATTTCTACCAGGCCTTAGAGAAGGAAAACTTATTGGTTCTTTTGGACTAACTGAGCCCAATCATGGCTCGGATCCCGGATCCATGGAAAGTCATGCGAAAAAAGTCGAAGGTGGCTGGAAACTTTCAGGCTCTAAAACGTGGATCACCCACAGTCCCATCGCCGACGTCCTCATAGTTTGGGCCAAGGATGAGAATAATAAAATCCGAGGATTCCTTCTTGAAAAAGGAATGAAAGGCCTCGAGTGCCCCAAAATCCCAGGTAAATTCAGTTTAAGGGCTTCCATCACCGGACAAATCCTGATGGATGAAGTGTTTGTGCATGAGAAAAATCTGATGCCTTTGGCGCACGGTTTGAAAGCCCCTTTTGAATGCCTGAATAATGCGCGCTTTGGTATTGCTTGGGGCACATTGGGGGCTGCAGAATTCTGTTGGCACGAAGTGCGCCAGTACGGGCTTGAACGACGTCAATTTGGCGTACCTTTGGCGTCCAAACAACTCTATCAAAAGAAATTAGCGGATATGCAAACGGAAATCTCATTAGGTCTTGAGGGTGCTTATCAAATGGGGAGGCTTAAAGATCAGGGGCACTGCGCCCATGAGCTCATTTCACTCATGAAACGCAACAATGCCGGACGTGCTCTTGAAATCGCACGAACTGCACGCGATATGCTGGGGGCTAACGGAATTTCGGACGAATATCACGTCATCAGGCACGTCATGAATCTTGAGTCCGTGAATACGTATGAGGGCACACACGATATTCATGCCCTCATTTTAGGTCGGTCTCAAACGGATTTAATGGCGTTTTGAGATCTCATGAAAAAGGCAATAGCCGGAACATCCGATAATTATGATGGATAAAGCTGTTGACATTGGTGAGGAAACACAATAGCCATCATCACAAGTACCAATACAGACTTCGTCAGCGCAACAATTTGCAACACCCGCATTCGCAAGGCAAGTCCCCCAACATGACCCGCAAGCGTGACTTTCTTTTAAGTTTTTGGCAACAATAGGGTTACTGTAAAGGTGTCTCCACAGTTTTGACTCTTCATCGGAATGCGAATTTTTGGCCGCAATAACAGTATCACTAGTTGTTAAGAACAGGCATCCAAACGCAGCTAAAAAATATAAAAATTTCTTTTTCATGGCTTTCGCCTCCTATTGATCTTTTGCTGTTTCTCCCAAATTTACAAAAATTGATTAAAATTTATTTAATTTTTTATCAGCCAATAGAAGCACCTATTTTTGATAAATCAAATACGGACAATATTAATAATTTTCAATGTATTATATAAATATTCAAATACAAACAACGTATTTGTGATATATTTAAAATATATAAAAAATAAAATTTTGGTGATGTTATGAAAAATTCCAAGATTACATTTTATGTATTAATTACGGTTGTTGTTTTTTCTCAAAGTCACACAATTCTTCATGCGGCAATTTCAGGAGACGATGTTGCAAATAAATCAATCTCAAGACTTGTATCCCATTTAAATGATTCGGATCTAAACGTTTCTAAAGACAGCACTAAAGTTCTTGAACCGGTTGTGAGAAAAGAAGGTGATCACTTTCAAGTTGATCCCCAGTTTGTTCAGCAAATCCAAACTTATGCAGAGATGGCAGACTTAAGTTACCACCTTGTCAGCGGAAGGGTGGAGCTTTCTGAAAAATATCTTGAAAAATTTATTAAAGAGGGCTGGAAGATTTCAGGATTCTCAGGACTCAGCGGCAACAAAGACTTCGATCAAAAAAAATACGACGCCAAGAATCTCGATCTTGCAGGATTTTTAGCCTTTAATCCCAAAACAAATGAGGCAGTGATCACGTTTCACGGCTCTCAAGACTCTCTGGATTGGGAGAATAATTTTATGATGGACAAAGTAGATGCAAGGAAAATGGGCTTTAAATTTGACGGAAAAGTTCACAGAGGGTTTGCCGAAAGATACAAGTCTTCCAAAGACGAAATTTACAGCCTTTTGAAAAGAACTTACCTCAGCTTAAACCAATCCGCCAAAGATGAATTTCACATCACAACAACTGGCCATAGTTTAGGTGGAGGAATGGCAACCATTGGCTATGCAGATCTTGCTACTGATTGGGCTAAGCAAATTTGGGGCGATAATTACAAGAATACCGAAAGCAATCGTATCAGAGGGTTTGCCATGTCCCCTCCCCGTGCTTTTGATGAAGCCGCAATTTCCACTTTAACACATTCTGTGGGCGTCCAAAATCTTATTATTGATACCAATGATTTCGATCCTGTAAGCAAAGTGGGCCCGGGAAGAGTTCTTACAGCTTTGCTTATGGCATCAACACCAAATGCGCCTTTATCCTGGCTTTTAAAAGGCGCAAACAAGTTAGGCCTAGTTGATGAGAGCAACCCCCAACTTTTAGCACAAAAGTATGGTGGATATCGTCATTTGGGAACAAAAGCGACACAATCAACTGCCCAGTCTATGAAAGAAGCCGTAGAGCTTTTTTCAAACCCTGGCGGACCCAAAAAAACTACACTTCAACAAACTGTTGAGAATATTGGAATGCCTAAGACTGGGATTATAGATAAAGCTTTTGAAAAAATAAAATCAGGAATTGCTGCAATTCATTATGGATCAAATCAAACCCATGGCCTGTATTTTGATCCGCGCCTCATTCACGGATCTACCATTGAGGCAAGAATCAATAAAGCCTCTCCACCCTCCCCCGTCCCAGAAAAAAAGTCTTTCTGGCAAAAAGTAAAAAACAAAATTTTTGGGTAACTTCTGTTCTATACCTCTCACCAATGAAGAAGCCTTATTAATCAGGGGAAAGCCAAAATAAGAGTTGTAATTCAATAAAATTTATGTATAAACAAGGCATAAAAATTGAACTGACGAATAAAGAAAAACAAGATCTAGAATTCAGCACACTAAAGAGAGAGATCGTCGCGTGGCTGATCGCATCAAAGCGGTTTTACTAAATACAGAATGTTGGATTCAAATGCAAATCGCCCAAGCTTTGCGGATTCGCTATGAAACTGTTCAAGATCACCTCAACGATTACAAGAATAGCAAAAAGCTGAATCCTGAAAATGGTGGCTCTGAAAGCCATCTTACCCCTCATCAAACTTTGCAGCTGATCCGGCTGAGTTTGAGGAGGCCATTCATCTCACATCTGTCTGAACTCACACACCTTGGAATTTCGATAAGTTCGGCAACAGTGCTTGGCAAAAATTGGCGTGCTGCAACCTCAGTGACTGCTGAAACCCCTTCTCTCAGACGATGTGCAAATGTTTTTTGTAAGTCGTCTGAGTTTTGAGATGGCCCGGTTTCTTTTGCGCAAGAACCTTGACAAAATTCATAATTTATCGCCCATTGAGAAAGCATTTTTTATGATTGAGAGGCCTTTGAAATGACGACACGAACTCATCCTTACAGAACTCATACTTGCGGCGAACTGCGTATTCAGAATGCGGGCGAAACCGTGCGGATTTCAGGATGGGTCCATCGTCAGCGCGATCATGGGCAGTTGTTGTTTATTGATCTTCGCGATCATTATGGATTGACCCAATGTGTTGTGGATCCAGAAAGCTCTTGCTTTTCTGCACTTGAAGCGATCCGCAATGAAAGTGTGATTACAATTACCGGAAAAGTTGTGGAGAGGACAGCAGATACGGTTAATACCAAAATGCCTACCGGGCAAATTGAGATTTTTATCGAGAGCTTTGAACTGCAATCTGCAGCGCTTTCACCTTTGCCCTTACAAGTCAATAGTAACGCAGAATTTCCTGAAGAAACCCGCCTGAAATATCGTTTTTTGGATTTGCGTCGCGAGAAAATGCACGACAATATCATTCTGCGGTCGGCCGTTATTTCCTCCCTGCGTCGTCGGATGATCGAACAAGGCTTTATGGAGTTTCAAACTCCGATTTTAACAGCCAGTTCTCCTGAAGGTGCTCGCGACTTCTTGGTGCCAAGCCGCATTCATCCAGGTCAATTTTATGCGCTTCCTCAAGCGCCGCAACAATTCAAACAGCTTTTGATGGTCTCGGGATTTGATAAATATTTCCAAATCGCACCTTGTTTCCGGGACGAAGATGGTCGTGCGGACCGCTCTCCCGGAGAATTTTACCAGCTCGATTTTGAGATGTCATTTGTCACTCAAGACGATGTTTTTAATGCGATTGAGCCTGTTTTGGCTGGCGTCTTTCATGAATTTGGCAAAGGGCGCCGGATTACAGAAACGCCATTCCCACGCATTCCTTATGATGTCTCCATGCTCAAATATGGATCCGACAAACCGGATCTTCGAAATCCCATTGAGATTGCGGATGTCTCTGAAGTCTTTAAAGGCTCAGATTTTGGGGTTTTTTCAAATGCCCTTGAAAAAGGTTCTGTTGTACGCGCGATTCCCGCACCTCACGCTTCTGATCGCCCCCGTTCTTTCTTTGACAAGCTCAATGATTGGGCCCGGGAATTGGGCGCGCCTGGTTTGGGATATATTATTTTCTCAGAAGGTTCGGCCAAGGGGCCCATTGCAAAATTCTTGGATGAGGATCGCCTTGAAAAACTCAAATCTTTGGCCAACCTTCAAGACGGGGATGCTGTTTTCTTCGTCTGCGACCAAGTTAAAAAAGCCGAGAAATTGGCAGGTTTGGCCCGCACAAAAATTGGAGAAGATCTCGATATTATCGAAAAGGATTGCTTTAAGTTCTGTTGGACAGTGGATTTCCCCATGTTTGAATATAACGAGGACACAAAGCAAATCGAATTCTCACACAACCCCTTTTCCATGCCGCAAGGGGGAATGGACGCGCTTTTAAATCAAGATCCTCTCACTATCAAAGCGTATCAATATGACATCGTTTGTAATGGTATTGAGCTCTCAAGTGGCGCGATTCGAAATCATTTGCCAGAAGTTATGTACAAGGCTTTTGAGATTGCAGGATATAACAATGATCACGTTGATGAAAAATTCGGCGGCATGATCAACGCCTTTAAATATGGGGCCCCACCTCATGGCGGTTCAGCGCCTGGGATTGATCGCATTGTGATGCTTTTGGCCGATGAGCCCAACTTGCGCGAAATTGTGGCATTTCCCATGAACCAGCAAGCGCAAGATCTTTTGATGGGAGCGCCTTCCTCTGTGATGGATTCTCAACTCAAAGAATTGAATTTAAAAGTGGTATTGCCCATCAAAGAAAAAGCTTCAGCCTAAGGAGAAATCATGAGTATGAAATCAAGTGCTATGCCAGGAAAACTGCCCTCTCAACAGAGTGGATTCCAAAGGGCGTTGGCGGGACTTATTTTCTCAAGCCGTTGGCTCCAGGCGCCCCTTTATTTTGGCCTCATCGTCTCTCAATGCATTTATATTTATCATTTTCTGATTGATCTCATCCATCTTGTCAGCGAAGCCTCAACGATTAGCGAAAATGAGATTATGCTCATTGTTTTGGGACTTATTGATGTGGTGATGATTTCTAATCTTCTTATTATGGTAATTATCGGCGGATATGAAACGTTCGTCTCGCGCCTTCGTATGGATGATCATCCCGATTCCCCGGAATGGCTTTCCCATGTGAACGCGAATACAATGAAGATCAAATTGGCATTGGCGCTCATTGGAATTTCGTCGATCCATCTTTTGAAGACATTTATTTTTATTGACCAAGGATTTGACCAAGAAGGACATAAAATCTCTGAGGCCACGGTGATGTGGCAAGTTATTATTCATGTAACATTTTTGGTTTCAGCCATCGCCTTGGCCTACACATCCAAACTTGCACAAGGCATTGCGGAGGAAGCATGACCTACGTTGTGACGGAATCGTGCATTAAATGTAAGTACACCGATTGTGTGGAAGTCTGCCCTGTGGATTGCTTTTACGAGGGCGAGAATATGCTCATGATCAATCCTGAAGAATGTATTGACTGTGGTGTGTGCGAACCGGAATGTCCGATTGAGGCTATCCAACCGGACACCAAAGAAGGTATGGAAAAATGGGTAGCTATTAATGCGGAATTCTCAAAAATTTGGCCCAACATCACACGAAAAAAAGAAGCCTACCCCGATGCGGACAATTGGGCAAAAGTGAAAAACAAGTACCCCAGCGAATTTAATCCCGAAAAGGGATGAAGTAGCCCCCCTTTTCCAATATGATCTCAAAGCAATAAGACATCCCCGTCATTCCAAACACAGGGCTGTTCTTTATAGTACTTCTCCATTATATGGATAGACATTGGCTGAGGAGTTTATCAAGGAGTTGATGAAGGTTTTCTGGGTTTTGCTGGACGAGGGGGCGGAGGATGGATTTGATTTTGTGCCACCAATGTTCGATAGGATTGAGGTCAGGAGAGTCAGTTGGGAGAAAGAGGAGATGGCAGCCAAATTTCTCAATCAAATCTTTCGTTTTTGGCGATTTGTGAAAGGCGGCATTGTCCATAATCAGGGTGGTATTTTTTGATAAACCCGGCAATAAAACCTACTCAAGCCAAGCATTAAAAAGATCTGCATGACATCCACCTTGAAAGGTGAAAGGCGCCACGAACGCACCCTTCATGAGACCGCCAATGATACTGACATGCTCTCTTTTTTGGCCCGGGATCTCCGCGTAAACCTTTTGCCCGCGCGGCGCCCAGGCATGCTCTCGATAAAGGCGATTATCAATCCCAGCTTCATCAATCCACACGATTGTTTCAGGATCTATAGTCATTCCCCTATAAATAGATAGATTTTTAGGAAAAGTTTAGGTATAAGGAGGGAATGGCAAAAGCATATTCGGAAGAGCTGCGAAAAAAGGTCATCTCCTCCATTACGAGCGGCGACCGTAAGCGGGAGGCTGCAAAGGTTTTTAACGTTGGAGAAACCACGATCTATCGATGGATATGTCTTCATAAACAAGGGGATATTAAACCGAAAAAACGCACTTCTTATCCGCGTAAAGTCGATGAGCAAAAACTCAGAGACTACGTCGCTCAAAATCCGGATCATACGCTCAAACAAATCGCCGAAGCTTTGGGGTTGAGATTCCAAAACGTGAGTAAATGGCTTAAACGTTTAAACATTACACGAAAAAAAGACGACGCTTTACAAAGAACGTAACGAAGACAAGCGGGCCGAATTTATAAAACAGCTTGAGAAAATAGATCCTGAAACAATCGTGTGGATTGATGAAGCTGGGATTGATAATCGCCTTTATCGAGAGCATGCCTGGGCGCCGCGCGGACAAAAGGTTTACGCGGAGATCCCGGGCCAAAAAAGAGAGCGTGCCAGTATCATTGGCGGTCTCATGAAGGGTGCGTTCGTGGCGCCTTTCACCTTTCAAGGTGGATGTCATGCAGATCTTTTTAATGCTTGGCTTGAGTAGGTTTTATTGCCGGGTTTATCAAAAAATACCACCCTGATTATGGACAATGCCGCCTTTCATAAATCGCCAAAAACGAAAGATTTGATTGAGAAATTTCGCTGCCATCTCCTCTTTCTCCCAACTGACTCTCCTGACCTCAATCCTATCGTAAGCGTCATAGGACCCGCATCTTTTAGGTGTGAGGAAAATAGGACAAGGTTGACTCCGTAAAACAACTACGGAGATGAAAATGATGAAGGAGAAAAGGACGGGGCAACGTCAAACGCGAGATGAAAGATCCGCAGGGAAGCTGAAATATTGGGAAGAGCAGATCGAGAGCTGGCGTAAGAGCGGATTGAGTCAGGAAAAATTTTGTACGGCTGGAGGACTGAGTTATTCGTCCTTTAAGTATTGGTTTCCCCGCGTGGGAAGAAGGCTATTTGAGGGGTCATCGGTCGGGCGCTTTGTGGCGACTGCTGTGGTGGGGCACGAGAGTCCAGAAACATTAGATTTATTTGAGAGTCCTGCCCTTCAAGCAGAGGCTCGCCAAGCTCCCGTGCCCCTTGAGATTCGCTTTATGTCCGGGGAGAGGATTGAGATTGTGCCGGGATTTGATGGGATTACGCTTCAGCGTGTAATTGCAATACTGCGGAGTTGCCATGTTTGAGCAGACGCGAGGGGAGATTCTGTTTTATTCCGCCCCGATGGACATGAGAAAATCGATTGATGGACTTGCGGCTTACGTGGCCTCTAGCTTAGGTCGTGTGCCGTGTGACGGAACGATGTATGTTTTTTGCAACCGGACCCTGACCAAGATGAAGATCTTGTATTGGGAGACGAATGGATTTTGTCTTTGGTACAAACGCCTTGAAAAAGAGAGGTTTCAGGTGAGTTTGAGGGGAGATGTTTTGGAGTTGACCTCCCAGCAATTGAGATGGCTGCAAGAGGGTCTCAATTATCAAAAGCTCAAAGGCCATAAGGCGGTCCATTTTCAAGAATTTTCCTGAGGTTTTTACCTGAAAAAACTCAGAAATACATTGACGTTTTAGGGGGTTTTGGGTAGAGTTCCTCATGAAAAATGAGCCCCAAACTTCACTCAAAATCTCCTCTGTTTTCGACGCTGTGGCGCTCTATAAAAACTTGCAAAAATCAGAAAAAGACAAGGCTATTCTAGCCACACAAAATGAACATCTGGTGCAAGAGGTTGATCGACTGACTCATTTATTGCTTCAGATGAAACAAAGCAAGTTTGGGCGGAGCTCTGAGAAGATCAAGTTCGAGGAATTTCCCAAGCTCCCCGGGTTTGAAAACGTCTTTGATGAGGTTTACGAAGAGCCGCCTTTAGAAGCAGAAAAGGCTGGGGCTGAAAGTGAAACAGAGAATGACTCTGGAAAGGACAAATCCTCCTCGACTCTTCTCAAAAAAGGACGTCGTCCGTTGCCGGCTCATCTGCCGCGCGAACGTGTCATCCATGATATTGCTGGTGATAAAATCTGCACCTGTGGACATCCGTTGCATCAGATGGGCGAGGAGATCTCTGAGCAGCTGGATTACGTTCCCGCACAGTTAAAAGTCATTCAAAACGTGCGCTTGAAGTATGCCTGTAAATCTTGCACCGAAGGGGTGCGTGTGGCTGAAGTGCCCAATGCGCCTCTTCTCAAAAGCATGGCATCTGCGAATCTATTGGCCCACATCATCGTCTCCAAGTACCAAGATCATCTACCCCTTTATCGACAATCTCAGATGTGGGAGCGGTTTGAAGTTGACTTAGGTCGGGCCACGATGAGCCGTTGGATTCTTCAAATAGGTGATCTCTTGAGCCCTTTAAAAGAGCTTTTAAGATCTGAGATTCTCAAGGAGACTTATGTACGGGCAGATGAAACGCGGGCTCAAGTTTTAAAGGAATGTGACCGCAAGGCGCAAACGCAATCCTATATGTGGGTGTATATGACCGGGTCGTCATCTCATCACGCCATTTCTTATGAATACACGCCCACACGCAAAGGTGAAAATGCCAAAGAATTCCTGAAGGGTTTTAAAGGTTACCTTCATACGGATGGGTATGGTGGTTACAAAGCCTTGGCGCAAAGTCAAGACATCACGGCTGTGGGATGTTGGGCCCATGCGCGGCGCAAGTTTGCGGACATTATTAAAAGTACAGGCAACACCACGGGCAAATCTGCCGAGGCGCTCACCATCATCAGAAGCCTTTATAAAATTGAAAAAGACGCCAAAGAGGCTCAATACCCGCCCGATAAGATCCAAAAGCTCCGACAAGAAAAAGCCAAGCCCATCCTTGAGAAATTCAAGGTCTTGCTTAAGGAGCACAAAAAAGTGATTGTTCCCAAAAGTCCCTTGGGGCAAGCGGTTGGCTATGTTTTAAGGCAATGGGGCCCCTTGACAGAATACCTCAATGATGGCCGCTTGGATATTGACAACAACATGGCAGGACGCGCCATCCGTCCATTTGCTGTGGGCCGAAAAAACTGGCTTTTTATGGGCAATGTCAAAGGTGCCCACGCCTCAGCTGTCATCTATTCCCTCATTGAGACCTGCAAAGCCAATGGCGTCAATGCTTTTGACTATTTCCGCTACGTCCTCGCCAACATCAATTCCACACCTGAAAATAATTATTCCCACCTCCTCCCCTGGAATCTTAAGTATTCCCTTTCTAATTTACACCAATAAGACGCTTACGTTATTTTCCTGTGAGCTTTTACCGTGCTTGGCATATCCAAGATGGTGTCCAAGCTCGCCTTCGAGCGCCTTTTCGATGAGGGCTTTTTTGATGAGGGCTTTTTTGATGAGGGCTTTTTTGAGGTCGAGGAAAACATTTTTCTCATTGAGGATATCGGCAGGATCGCCAATTAATTCGAGAAGTTCGTCAAGAGTTTCAGGTCTGATTTTGTGTGTTTTTGACATGTGTGTTGTCCTTGTGTGTTAGGGTTGTGGGGCATGGATATGATGCATAACTCTTACGAGTTCTGCACATACCCACACCCCCTTCATCAACTCCCATTTACACAAACTTTCTGACAGAACCTGATGCGATTAATTAAATTTTATTATGTAGATCAAGGCTTATTCTAATTGATTCCTCTATAAACTCACTCATGCTTTTTTTGTTTTTAATGCAAAAAATTTGCAAATCCAATTTTAGTGAGGAGTCTATGTTGAGGGAAATTCTCTCCTTCTTAATTTCAATTGTCTTACCTTTAATTTTCTTAGTGTCTTCATCGCAAACTATACTATGTGTTTGCGACTCTGGCTCAACCTTCACAAGATCCTCGGTTAACATAAATTTTGACTTTGCCATTTTTTTCCTAAGCCACAAATTTTGATTTTTTATTTTGTTTAGATTCAAAAAGTCTATCTTTTATGAATTTCCAAACTTGCCTGCTTTCTTCTTCTGCTGCTTTATCTATTTCACAAGCTGAGTTTCCCATTCCCATTGCTGATGCATATGATGTTCTATTTGAAATTACAGCGGGTGCTACGGGACCAAAACTAGATAATACAGATGATGCCTGAAATGTCGCTTTTGACCTAACAATGCCTTGAGTAAGAACAAAAACGTATTTTTTATCTTGCTCTTCAACCATACTAATTGTTCTACCTATGGCACTTAAATCAGGTGCGGTTGGTTTGGAAGGAATTAATACTAAATCAGCTAGACTAATGCCTAGCCTTGAGTTTTGACTGGCATCTCCAGGTGTATCCACTATACAAAGCTCAAAACCTTTGCTGGAAATGTTTTTTAGAACCTCCTCTGTTTTTTTCTCTGGAAGGTCTATTAGAGGCAAATCATCTGAGTCTCTTCTATTCCACCATCCTTCAAGTGTCTTCTGGGGATCGAGATCGACAATTATAGTTTTAATCCCATCCCTAATTGATTCTAAAGCTAAATGGGCCGCACAAGTAGACTTACCTGCTCCGCCCTTTCTATTAGCAACTGTCAGTACCTTCATAGCTCCTAATCCATATTCAGTTTCATTGTGATACATTACTACATCCAATCAGAATGCACAATGTGTGTATTTTTTTTGAACGATCTGAAACGTTATAGATTAAGCAAGTCGTAAAAGAACTATGGCTCTTTAGATCCTGTCGTCATGAGAGTTGAGGCCAAAGGACAAGGCAGAGAATTTGAGCAGTAGCCAAGAAGGAAGCGGTGTTTTTCGCATATCGCGTGGCAATGCCTCTCCATCTCTTCAGATGCAAGAAAGCATTTTCAACCAAGCGCCTGATTTTATACAAATCTTTGTCGTAATCCCGCTGGATTTTTCTATTCTTTCTGGTCGGAATGTTTGTCCGAATGCAGATAGAAGTGAGACAAAATTGGGAGGGATGGAGATGAGCTGAGCGCGCCCCCAAATTGCGCTGTAGCGAGGCTCATCTCCATTGCCACACCCAACCAGGCCTCAAGAATAGGAAATCTAAAAAACCTATTGATGGAGGCCTGGATGAGGATCCACGGATTACATAAAAATAAGCATAGGCTTTATGCATATGCGCGTACACAAGACTGTTTGGACGTCTATCGCAAACGGTATGAAGACGGCGTGAGGCGTTGGAAAAAACTCAAATTTGAAAACGTTTGTGATTCCAGGTGCCAAGACATTTGCGGGATGTCCCGCGCAACTTATTATCGCCACAAGAAGATCCTGAAGGACCTTAACAAAGGGAGTGTTCCCCCTTCAAAAAAGCCACGAAATCTCAACAAACCGCACTGGGGAGAGGCAGAACTTCAGCTTGTGAAAGTGCGCCGCGAAAATCCCACCTATGGCAAAGAGAAAATCGCCATCATTCTCAAGCGAGACCATGGGCAAATCCTGAGCGAAAGCACCGTCGGCCGTATCCTGACCTCCCTCAAAAACAAGGGGCTTGTGCAAAAATCACCCTCCGCCCTGAGAACAAAAAGAAAAAGACAATTTAAAAGCCATGCAAAACCTTGGACTTTCAAGGATTATAAAACGATGACGCTTGGTGAGCGGGTTCAGATTGACCATATGACAGTCACCAAAAATGGTATCTGTTTCAAGCACTTCCAGGCTTGGGAAAGAGGCTCGAAATTTATCTATGCGAGTGTGTATGCCCATGCCAAGAGCTCAAGCGCCAAACGCTTCTTGCTTAAGTTTGTAAAGCAGGCCCCCTTTAAAATTCAATCCATTCAAGTTGAGGGAAGATCTGAATTTATGGCGGAATTTGAGGAAGCCTGTGAAGATCTGGGCATTCCCTTAATTGTTTTGCCCCCCAAAAAGCCCACTTACAACGGCGGCGTTGAGCGGGGAAATCGAATATTCCGGGAGGAATTTTACAACCAAAACAAAGTCCTGGCTGATTCCATAGCTTCTATGCGCTTTGAGCTCTCTCAAGCTGTCTCAAAGTATAATTCTTATCGGCCTCATCGCGCCTTGAAAGGCCTCACTCCTTTGCACTATATTCACTCTCATATTCTCGAGGCCTCTTGTGTCTCATTCTATATGAACTCGTACAATAAAAAAACTTTCATTGACATTTCAAAAAAAAAATTATATTCATTTTTGTTTTTATTATCTTTTTTGTTTTTAATTAAGGCTTAATAAATGAAAAATTTTTTTTATCTAATTTCAAGCGTTTCTTTGTTTCCATTTTATTTTTCTCCTATTTTGGCAGGAAAGGGGGGAAAGGAGGAAGAGCCTCTAAACAACCCGCCTGCATTGTTGGGGAAACGTTCTCATGAGGCAGACAATAGAGAAGCTCCTGCAAAAAGACCTGCACGCGATCCACAACAACCCCTTCAAGCGCCGTTCCTAGAAAGAAATGCCCCGCCTCCCCTCGCCTTGCGACAAAACAACAACGATCAAGAATTGGCGTTTGAGGCTTCAAAAATTTTGAGTGATAATTCCTACGAACTTTTTTTCCTATCAACAATTCAATCTGTTATTCAAAAAATCAATGTTAATGGTGAGATAAAATCAATAAAATACATTAATGAAATTGATGAAATTGGAATAAACCAAGAAAAATTTGAAGAAATTATTCGAAAAATATCCCTTAATGAAAAAATGGGAAAAAATCTTCAAGATCTCCTGAAGAAACACGCCCCTCAGCTAACTCCATTATTTAGTAATTTTTATGATATTTGGATTACACATATCGATATAAAGTGTTACCCGGGCAACTGGTTTAAAAGTCTCTTATGGAGCAAAGGCTCTGATTTTCGTAATACGCTTTTGTATTTATTAATCTTTAAAAAATATAGAGATGAAGATATTCCTACTATTAATCAAGCTTTTGAAGAAGCTTTTAAATATTGAGACACTTAACTAAAGATAGATAACGTGATAAGATGGCTTATTTAAAGGGGGATAGGCCATGGAATGCAAGAAATGTAATTCAGTTCAGTATGTTAAGAATGGAATGGTCAGAGGGATCCAACGCTACCGCTGTAAAAGCTGCGGCTGCAACTTCACAAATACACCTAAGCGCGGAAAGCCAGAGGCCATGAAAGCCTTGGCAATCCTTTTATATACATTGGGAAATGCAAGCTTTGGAATGATCGGAAAGGTTCTTAAAGTCAGTAATGTCGCTGTTTTGAAGTGGATTCGAAAAGAGGCAAAATCATTGGAAAGGCCTGCCGTTCCATCTGACCTTAAGCTCGTTCAAATCGACGAGATGTGGCATTACGTGAATGGAAAAAAAACAAAATTTGGATCTGGAAAGCCTTTGACCCTGTGTCAGGGCGAGTTATCTCCTGGACTTTGGGTCGCCGTGATGATCGAACAGCCAAAAGCTTAATCGACGAAATCGGCACGAGGGATCTCACTTTCATCACGGACGATTGGGAGGGATTTCATCGTCTAATTCCTGAACATCAACTTTTTACTGGCAAGGATTTAACCTACCCAATCGAGCAGGATAACAGCAACACACGTCATTATCTCGCGCGCTTTCGAAGGCGCTCCAAGGTCACGTCTCGAAGCCATGAAATGGTAGATCTTTCCTTACTTCTTCTTTACCATCTCTCCAATCCTGAAGTCTTCAAAAAATATCTGGACTCTTTCTTATCTATCTTTAGTTAAGAGTCTCTAAATATTTAAAGCAAAACGGTCCCCTGAAAGAAAAAAAAAGCAACGCAAAAGCTAGAACAATTTCAAAAATGTCAACGTATGTAAATAAAATCATCGTAGAATCTTTTAAAAATTGTGGTATTTTTCAACCCTATATTTTAAATGAAATGAAATGGGACCTTAAAATTCCTCAAGAAATAGCAGAGCGTTTAAAAATAAATAACACAAATAAAAAATATAAACTTAATCCTCAAGATCAGAATGTGGGAGTGTACCTTCTGCCTCAGCCTCATCTACCCATAAATCAAGAGGAAGAAAAAGAGGATTTTGACTATGGTGAAGATTTAGATCTAAAGAATTTAGATCATTTTGAGAAAAATTTTGAGAAAAATTTAAATGTCTATAATCCATTAATTATCCAGCAAAAGTTCCTATTCCAACAGCATCATCAAGGCGCTTTTCCTCCTCCTCAGCAGTACCAACAGCCGCAGTACCAACAACCGCAGTATCAACCACAGCCGCAGTACCAACCACAGCCGCAGCAACCGCATGATGTAAAAAATCAAGATGACCCCAATCCAACATGGTTGTATGACGCTCAGGCGTGCAAAAATGCAACGGACGATGAGAAAAAAGTTTATGATGAAATTCTAGGCAAGCTAAATGAGCAAAACCTCTTACCTGAAGAAAATAAACGTGCAAAAAATACAATTCTTCGATTTAAAATTCTCCATGAGAACAATAAATCCATTTGTGAAGAAATAAAATATTCTATAGATAAAAAAAACTACTCAGAAAAATTTAGGGTTGATCCAAGAAAATACGACATCGTCCTTCATCCAGAGACGTACGAATCCTCTTTAGAACAACGTGCTCGGAACTTTTTCGCTACACTGTCAACGACATATGAAAAAGTGAAAGATAATCCAGAGGCATTAACATCCTTTTTTAAAGATGCTTTTTCAGACACACAAGTATGTCTTGAGGCTCAATCAAGAGCTATATGGGATTGGTCCGAAAAATTCTTCAAAAATAATGAAACCCTCACAGTTAATGAGCGTATTATCCTCAAGTCTCAAAGCCTTTTAGAGGAAGCAAAGAAAAATACAAAGCCTGGCAAGGAATTAGAAAGAGCTCTTAACGCATTGAAACCTTTAGAAGCGTTAATCAAAGACTCTCTAGATCGTCTTGAAAAAGACAAATCATATATTCAACGGGTTTTAATCCATTTGAATGCAAACAAGAATACAATTTTATCTCATATTGATAAAAACAAAAAAGAGATTGAACATTTATTAAATTCCGACAATAGCAATAGTATTTATTCAGAGATTTACAGGAAAATAAAGGAGGATCTTTTAGGCAAAAAGGCCTCTAATGGAGATATTACAGAAGATGCAATTCAGGACGTCTGGAAAGATCAATTATGCTGGCCTTTGAGTGAGGACAAACAAGATAAAATCTAATCTTCTGACTTTTTTTTACAGGGGATGATTTTCTTGGGAAAAAAACAATTTATCATTTTCATGAGGGGGGGGCGCCTGTCGCCCCCGACTATGAAATTAGCCTCTCCTCATACATTAAATCGGAAATGGAAGACGTCACCGTCTTTGGTAGTATAGTTCTTCCCCTCTTGACGGAGTTTCCCTTGAGCACGGGCACCGGCCTCGCCTTGGCAAGCGGCATAATCTTCAAAGGCAATGGTTTCCGCACAAATAAAGCCCCGCTCAAAATCGGAGTGTATGACGCCTGCCGCCTCAGGCGCTCTAGCGCCTTGGTGGACGGTCCAGGCTCGCGCCTCTTTGGGACCTACGGTAAAAAATGTAATGAGATGCAGAAGATTGTGGCCTGAACGAATCACGCGGTTGAGCCCCGTTTCCTCAAGCCCTAAGCTTTTGAGAAAATCAATCTTGTCCTCCTCGGATTCAAGGGTTGAGACTTCGGCCTCAATGGCTGCTGAAATAATCACCGTATGGGCCCCTTCGGTTTCGGCATAGGCCTCGACTTTTTTGGTAAAATCATTGCCGGAGACAGCTTCGCCTTCGCTCACATTACAGACATAAAGAACGGGTTTGGAAGTGAGGAGTTGAAGGCGCTTAAAGGCCTCTTTTTCATCTTCCTTCACCTCAAGAAGACGCGCCGGTTTTCCCGCATTCAAAAGGTCCAGTGCCCCCTTCATGAGCGAAAGCTCAAGGGTTGCCTCTTCATCCTTGCCGCGGACTTTTTTCTCAAGGGCGGGAATGCGTTTTTCAAGGCTCTCAAGGTCTGAGAGCATCAGTTCGGTTTCAATAATCGCAATATCACGCAAAGGATCAATGGTACCTTCCACATGGGTGATGTCAGAATCTTGAAAACACCGCACCACATGGATAATTGCGTCCACTTCGCGGATATGCCCCAAAAATTGATTTCCCAAACCTTCGCCTTGACTGGCGCCTTTGACAAGCCCTGCAATATCCACAAAGGCCATTTGAGTGGGGATAATTTTCTCGGACTTTGCAATTTTGGCAAGGGTCTCAAGACGTGGATCAGGCACGGCCACACGCCCCACATTGGGCTCAATGGTGCAGAAAGGATAGTTTGCCGCCTCTGCAGATTGCGTCGCCGTAAGCGCATTAAAAAGCGTTGATTTTCCCACGTTGGGAAGGCCTACGATGCCGCATTGAAAACCCATTTTATTCTCCTTGACCTAACGTGTGATAAACCCGTGATATAAACTGTTCTGGATGTGTATAAAGAAGATGTGCCTCATCCGCAATGGTAGAGAGAAGTGGTCCCAAATCCATCATTTCTTTTTTAGAAAAGGGATGAAGAACGTAATCGCTCACCATATCCTTATGCCCTGGATGGCCAATCCCTAAACGAATACGCCAATAGTTTTTGCCAATATGACTGTCCAAACTCTTGAGCCCATTGTGACCACCATGCCCACCACCTTGCTTCATTTTAATTTTTCCAGGTGCCAAATCGAGATCATCATGAAAGACAAAAATTTTCTCGGTTGGAATTTTATAAAATTGAGAAATCCGGCCAACAGGGCTACCAGAAAGATTCATATAGCTGAGGGGCTTAAAAATAAGAACTTTTTGCCCATCAATGAACCCTTCGGAAAGAAGCCCCCCCTCTTTAGACTTAGGGGCAGAAAATCCATAACTGGACATCATTTCGTCAACACACAAAAACCCGACATTGTGCCGGGTTTTCGCATATTGAGAACCGGGATTGCCAAGGCCAACGAAAAGAGGTGTGGACATGGGATCCCAGCTTTCAGTTTAGGCTTCGGCTGATCCTTCAGCCGCAGTCTCGTCATCTTGTTTCATAATGGTTGGCGCCACGATGTTGGCCAACGTATCATCACGATCAGGGTGAGCTGCAACAGCGCCTGCGGGAAGTTTGATATCTTTTAATTGAATGGATCCATGAATCTCAAGGCCTGCAAGATCAATGTCGATGTGATCTGGAATGTGATCCATATCGCAAAGCACTTCGAGATTATGAATGACGATGTTCAAAACACCCCCGCGCTTGATTCCAGGAGATTTGTCATCATTAATGAAGTGGAGTGGAACCGCAACTGTGAGTTTGGAGTCTTTTGAAACGCGCAAGAAATCAACGTGCAAAGGACGGTCTGAAACCGGATGGAATTGAACGGCACGCGCAAGAGCCCGTTCTTTCTTCTTGCCAGCGTTGATTTCGAAAATAGTTGTGTAGAATGAAGCTTGATGAAGCTCTTTGTTGAATTGGATTTCATCAATCACAAAGTGCATTGGCTTTTCTTCACCACCGTAAAGAACAGCTGGGATCTGGCCTGCATTGCGAGCAGCCCGGGACGCCCCTTTACCAATATTTTCGCGGACATCCGCCTTTAAAGCAATATGACTTGACATTTTCGTCTCCTATTAAATGGTTTCCGCACTTCTATACACTAGTCAAACAAAAAAGACACGGATTTTTCGCAGTGAATACGATTTATGGCCTCACCTAAGAAGGAGGCCAAAGGGATTTCCCTGATTTTAGAGCAGTTTTTTACAGTTTCTGTGGCCAAAATACTATCGGTGATAATGATCTCTTTGATGGATCCGCATTGGATTCGATCCACCGCTTCCCCTGAAAAAACGCCATGGGTCACATAAGCACTCACAGAGTGAGCTCCCTCCTCAATCAAGGCTTCCGCTGCATTGCAAAGTGTTCCTGCAGAATCTGCGATGTCATCGATTAAAATGCAATTGCGACCTTTGACTTCACCAATAATATTCATGACTTCGGAAATGCCGGGTTTTTCGCGGCGTTTGTCCACAATCGCAAGACCACATTCCAGACGCTTGGCCAAGGCGCGGGCACGCACAACACCACCTACGTCTGGGGAGACAATGAGGGGATCTTCAATGGTGTGATGATCTTTGATGTCTTTTGCAAAAAGAGGAATTGAGAAAAGATTATCCACCGGGATATTAAAAAATCCTTGGATTTGGCCTGCATGAAGATCAAGCGTCAAAACACGATTGGCCCCGGCAACAGTAATCAGATCAGCCACAAGTTTGGCCGAAATGGGTGTGCGGGGACCGGATTTTCGATCCTGGCGGGCATATCCAAAATAAGGAAGGCATGCGGTAATGCGCCGTGCAGATCCTCGCTTTAAGGCATCGATTGTGACCAAAAGCTCCATCAAATTGTCATTGGCGGGCTTGGAGGTGGATTGGATAATAAAAACATCCTCACCGCGAACATTTTCTAAAATTTCGACAAAGACCTCATTGTCGGAAAATTTGCGAATGGTCGCCTCTGCCAGCGGCACCTTTAAAAACTGAGAGATGCCTTGCGCGAGAGGAAGATTGCTATTGCCGGCGATGAGTTTCATGGAGCTGACTTCTTAATCCTAATATGGCCGCACGATAACAAAGGGAGGCGTAAGTTGTAAATGAAAAATAACGACTCATTTTTATGGTGACTTTTTCTTGACGTCACATCCACTTTGGATTAGACAGAGGACATTGTGGCGGATGTAGCTCAGTTGGTTAGAGCGCCAGTTTGTGGTACTGGATGTCGTGGGTTCGATTCCCATCATTCGCCCCATTTTTTCTTAAAATACTTCACCATGATGTCTTCTCTTTTGGGTTTCAAGATTTTTTGTTAAACTGCCCTTTAGGAAGGACACAGCTCATGAGTTATGACTATAATAATATTTTTGCGCGCATTTTAAGGCACGAGGTTCCAGCAAAAATCATCTATGAAGATGATTATGCGTTGGCATTTCACGATATCAATCCCCAAGCCCCTCTCCATGTTTTGGTTATTCCCAAAGGAAATTATATTTCATTTTATGACTTTTCACAGAATGCCTCCTTTGAGGAAACGAAGGGCTTTTATGGGGCCGTTAAAAACGTCATAGATCAGCTGGAAATTCATGATGATGGATTCCGCGTCCTGACAAATAACGGTGTCAACGGGGGACAAGAAGTGCCTCACTTTCATCTGCATATTTTTGCGGGGAGACCTTTGGGAAGGATGATCCAATCTCCATGACGCAAAACTTAAAAACAGCAGGATGGCGCGAATGGGCGAGTTTGCCAGATTTGGGAGTAGGACGCATTAAAGCCAAGCTTGATACAGGTGCACGCACCTCAGCCCTTCATGTTTTTAACACGGAAGTTTATGAAAAAAACAATCGGGAATGGGTGAGGTTTGAAATTCATCCCATCCAAGAAAATGATGCTTTGATTTGCGAGAGCTGCTCTGTACCCATCCTTGATAAACGCACGGTCACAAGCTCTACGGGTCATAGTGAGCATCGCATTATTATCGAAACCACCATTCAAATGGGGAAAGATCTTTGGCCCATTGAAGTCAGTTTGGCCAATCGCGATCAAATGGGCTTTCGATTTTTAATTGGAAGAACGGCCCTTGCCAATCGCATCCTTGTGGATCCCTCAAATTCTTATCTGATTAGCGATACGCGCCGCCATCGCCGTAAGAACCGCAAGAAGGATGAACCCTTGGAGCTTTCTAGTCAGATGTAAATGCAGAATCTTACTTTTTATTTTTTGTGATCCCTATGCTTTTTCTCACTCGTACAGGGAGATTGATGACCACAAGTACATGTTAAAATAGCATTCGCTTTAATATTTTGATACGTACCACTACAAACAGTTTGCCCATTTGTATAGCCATACGGATAACCAGTACTCTGATTAAAAGACTCATCAAGGCTTACACTTAACTGAGCACCATCAAATGACGTATCGTAAAACGTGACCCCCTCCCCTATAACAATACCTAATTTGCAATCCGTTGTAGTTCCGCATGTTACAGGATCCAGATAGACATTAAAATTCTCAGCATAGACATGAGGAGCTGCCAATACACTCAGAAAAAATGATATCACTTGAGCAAGTTTCATAAGCCAAACCTTTTTTGTAAAATTTTATTACTTGACAAAATAGTACGCTGAAAATGTGATATTATCAAATTGAAAAAAGCAATGCGCTTGGTCTTCAAGAATCGATTGCATTTGAAGGGTGGGGTCAGTATGATCGAACTCATGAAAATAAAAGAACTTTCAATTTTGATTATGCCTTTGGCACTAACAGGATGTATTGCAGGAACCGTTATTTCAGGCGAACATAGGCTTTTGCGCGAGGATTTTCCAGATGTACGCACTGTTCCCACACGTGCTGAAGCCACCAAAGCCCGCTCTTATCATGGTTCGGATGAAAAAGGAGAGCGCACAGCTGATTTTAAAGAGCTCGAGCAAGAACGCACTAAGCAACAGGCGCGAGATCAAGAACTCAGATCCCTTGAAGTTGAACTTCCTCCCATCCCCGAAATCCCACCTCTCGATCTTGAGGAGCTGGATGAGACGCTGCCATGACGCTCCCCATTGAAGAGCGGAATTTGGCCTTAGAAGCAGTGCGTGTCACTGAGGCTGCTGCTATGGCCGCGTCTAAACTCATGGGACGCGGAGACGAAAAAGAAGCCGATCAAGTCGCTGTGGATGCCATGCGAAAGGCACTCAATGCCCTTTATATCAAGGGAACTGTTGTGATCGGTGAGGGAGAGCGTGATGAAGCCCCCATGCTTTACATTGGGGAAAAAGTTGGACGTGGAGAAGGTCCAGAGGTCGATATTGCTCTCGATCCCCTCGAAGGCACAACCATTACAGCCAACGGCGGCCCCAATGCGTTGAGCGTGATTGCTTTTGCGGGGCGAGGTGGTTTCTTGCATGCACCGGATGTTTATATGAACAAGATCGCAGTGGGTCCTGATCTTCCTTTAGACGTTGTTCATATTGATGCCACAATTGAGGAAAATCTCCAAAATTTAGGCAAAGCGAAATCCAAAAGTATTACAGATCTTGTCGTCTGTATTCTCGATCGTCCGCGTCATGCCGAATTAATTGCCCGTGTCCGTGCGATGGGCGCCCGTATTCTTCTTATTCCCGATGGGGATGTTTCCGGCGTAATTGCAACAGCACTCCCTGATTCGGGCGTTGATATTTATGTAGGAAGTGGCGGCGCACCGGAAGGTGTTTTGGCCGCAGCGGCACTGAGATCTACCGGGGGGTTTATGCAAGGTCGCCTCGTTTTCCGAAATGATGACGAAATTTCCCGTGCGCGTAAAATTGGAATTCAGGATTTAAATCGGGTTTATGGACTTCTCGATCTTGCCTCAGGAGACGTGATGTTTGCCGCCACGGGCGTAACCGATGGCGCCTTTTTAAAAGGTGTCAAAAATTACGCGAATGGTCATCTTACAACACAATCGATTGTTATGCGGTCAAAAACGGGAACCATCCGCACCATACACGCTCAGCATAATTTGAATGTAAAAGCCTCTCGCTGAAAAAAAACTAAAATTAACACTTTTAACATCTTCTCTTAACGGGACCTTTAACAATTTTTGGTAGGCTAAAATTAAGGCGAGTAAAACCCTTGGAGGCCCCGATGAAAAATCCCAAAAAGCGCATTAAAGTTGCCCCCATTGAAACGAGTCTTTTATATCTCGTCATGGTCCTTTTGCCCCTTATTCTTTTGGTGATTGCTATGCTCAGCTCTTCCTTAAGAGCTGAGTGGAATCTGAGAGAAAATTTCAACCGACATCAAATCCCTTCTCATCAAGGCTGGAAAGAACTCACGTCAGACAAACAGTAAAGGCACCAGAACAAAATTTATACAAAAAATTCCTTGCAATCCCAATTGAATAGCCCATAATTTTTTTTATTAATTGAGTATGGGTTTTTGAGTTATGTCAGCAGGTTTTGATCTGAGGTATTTATTAACGGTCCCTGCCGCCATTGTTGGCGTGAGTTCGGGGGGAAATTATTACTCAGAAAAAAATCAATTTCCAAGCCCACCCACAAACATTGAGCATGACAGCACGCTCTTGTTTAGAATAAAAACTATCCCTACAAAAACAGAAGAAAACCCTCTAGTTCGACTTCAAAAACAAGCCGAGTCTCACTCTAGTTTGACCTCACTTGAGGTTCTATTGTATCAAGTCCCTTTAGGCCCCGACACAAAATATGTGTCCAATTTAAAGGGCGGTTTTAATAATGGCTTTGGAGACGTCCATCCTCTAAAAAATGTTTCTGAGAAGAAGAAAAGAGAGACCGAAAGAAACATTCATTCATTGAATTTAAACAGGGATGAACGCCTTGATGAGAAACGAGAGCCCTCTCAAACAGAAGGTGCAGGTAAACCCGAAGAAGAAATGCATTCTGAAGCAAGTACAGAGCGGGATGCAAAAAAAGACCGATCTGATGAACATTCAGCTGGACTCGGAACTTATCCAAAAATCATAAAAACTCTTCCTGAAATTCATTTTTTGGACACCTTTTCTCCCGTATTGAGTTCTTCTTCAGATGCTCCGATAGCAAACCATCGTGAAGTGCGAATTGAACCACCAATTGAACTACCGCCTCCCCCTTCTTTATCTGGAAACAAACAGAAAAATATACATGGACCTTTTGCCAGAAAACGAAGCCTAACTTCTCCTCCTAAGTTCATTTCAGGGGAACACACTTTTACCGAGACCTTTTCAGCGGAACTAACCCCAACTCAGGGTATTAAAAACTATGCACACACAACAAGGGCGCGAAGTGAAAGTGTTCCCAACCTTTATAAGAACTTTTTAGAAAAAGAAAGTTTTGTAAAATTTATCTCTCTCCAACTCCCAGAAGAGGTCTCCTTGCAAACTTCTTTTGCGGAAGAAAATCCTTTCGAAAATTTAGATACGAGTCTTTTTGAAGGAGCAGTTTCGGGAACAAATGGTCCTAATAATGCTACAGTGACAACATCCTCTAACATGGTTACGCCCCATGCAGCCTTGCCTTCTGCTGGCCTAATAACAATTTCTAATACTGGCGTTACACCAAATGCTCTTAACAGTAGTACAACGACTTTGGTATCGAATTCTGGAAATGCAACTACGTTACCGTCTTCTAACGCGCCTTCGAACGGAACTACTTCTCTAACACTCCAAGATGACAATCCTTTGGAAGCCTTCGACGATAACTTATTTGCCGCACCAAAACCTCCACGTAATTTGAGGCCAAGACCAGTTCCTCTCAATGTAACCTCTTCTAATTCTAATACTGTTACCACAATAACTACTCTTAACGGTGCGACAACGACTTTGGTATCAAACCACAGCAATGCAACTACGTTACCATCTTCTAACCCACCTTCGAACGTGGTTTCCGCACAAGAAGAAAATCCTTTCGAAAATTTAGATACGAGTCTTTTTGATGAAATAGACGCATTTACGCCAACCCTAATTTCAGCTCCTGTGATCACCACCCCATTTTCTACGCCACCCCTTCTTACAAAAAAGAATTCTTTTAAAATTAAAAAAAGAGTAAACGTTACATTTCTCAAGAACCCTAAAAAACAAATAGCCCCCTTTAAATTTAAAAAAACTACCTTCACCTACTCTCTGGAGCATAGCAACGGCTTCAGATGTACCACAGGCTCTCAGCACGTCCTATTTTATATCTTCACCGCTCATCCATTCAAATCAAATTTCACTGGACACTCTCAATCTGCCACCCTTGCAACTATCTGATCTTATTAGCTTTCAAGAGGGCGAAGAGCCTTCCTCCCCTCTTCTAAAAACAGATACTTTTCCTTCTTTTGAAGAGAAGGAGGCTGAAAAAAGACCAAAAACACCCCAAATAGAATCGTTTGATTTTAGTAGCCTTGAAAAAATAAAAGATGTGCTTGAGCAAACTTTAAAAAATGGACGTTTACGTCTTAAAACATATGCAAATGATGTGCTCTTAAAAGAGTTAAAAGATCATGTAACTCGGCACCAAAACGATATAATTCAGACCATTGAAAAAACGAAGAAAATTGCCGAAAATAAATTAAAGACTTTAAAATCAAAAAAATTAGATGAGATTTTACAAGGAATTGAAAACCAAATCGAAAACACAAAAAATGGAATTATTTTTTGTCTAAACTCACTTGCAACAACCATTCGAAAGGAAATTGATAATTATCCTGAAGCTATTAAGAGCTTAATGAGTACATATGAACTTTTTAAACCTGAATTCACTTCTGAGACAAAATTTCTATCTGAAAAACGTGAATTGAATAAGCAAATTAATCTAATAAAATTAGATATTGAAAATTTGTCGTTGAAATATGAACACGCAAAATGTTTATTCATTGAAAAAAAAGAGGAAATAACGACAAATATTACCTATAAAATCAGGGAAATTTCAGAAAAAATACACTCGTTATTGACCCCGTTCATTGCTTCAAAAGATGAGATTTCTGATTTTATCGGATTGAGCCTTAAAGAAAAAAAAGAACACTGGGCCGAGATAACGCCATCTATTTTTAAGAATCTTTCTCAATACTCAGGATTAAAACCTGAGGAAATTGAAATTCGCTTTAAACCGATTAGCGACCTAGTATTTTCTTTAAGTAAGGAACGATCAGATTTGCTTACGGAAGAGAATTCTGCTTTTATAGAACTCGAAAACAATGAGGAAACATTTTTCAATTTAATTGACAATCAAATTGAAACAAAAGCAGCGGAAGGAAAAAACCTTTTAAACCAGCTTACTTGTCTCGAAGAAAAAATAAAACGCAACCAAGAAAATATAATAGAAGCAGATCGTCTTGATGAAGAAATGAATCATAAATTGAATGACTTAGAAAAACTTAACAATAAGAGAATAGCGAATTTAAAGCGCATTAAGTCTCTTTTTAATGCTCATGAATTGCTTCCTTCATTTTTTCAAAATGATCAATTCATTCTTTCTCTTCTTTCTGGTTCGGATCACGAAAGATTCAAAACTGATATAAAAACACTCTTTGAAAAATCTAGGGAATGGGAACTTAAATCTGAGGAGTGTAAAGAATGGAGAAAATCAATTGAATCAGTAAATGAAAGAATACTGACAGTCGATATTGAGCTTGCCGATGCACAAAATAAACTCTCACTTTCAAATGAACATTATCAAAAAATAAAAAACAATCTCAAAACGAAAAAAGAAAATGAAAGAGGATTCATCAAAAAACTAGAAACTATATTAAGCAATATATCAGATACCGTTTCCTTAAAGCATGATGAAAATTTCACCCTTGCCATCAATGAAGCTGTCCAGTCTCTTGAAGATGTGCTCCCATCTCTTAAAGCAGATTTAGTGACCCTTGAAAATGTGTATAACCAAGACCGTGAAGATAACAAAAAGTTACAACAGAAACTGCCTTTATCTTCCCAACGACGCGTCGATCCAATTGAAATCCTCTCTTATTAATGTCAAAAAAAAAGGCCCCTCAAAAGGAGCCTTTTTAATGCGATGATCAAAGAATCTTATACAGATCCTTCACGTTCAGCACGTTTACGTGCGAGCTTACGTGTTCTACGGACGGCTTCAGCCGCTTGACGTGCACGTTTGACCGAAGGCTTCTCGTAATGGCGGCGAAGCTTCATCTCGCGGAAAACACCCTCACGTTGAAGTTTCTTCTTGAGAACGCGCAACGCTTGATCGACGTTATTATCACGAACGACAACTTGCATATCTTTACACCTCCTTCCCACATGGCTAGAATTAAGATTAGGAGCGCACTATACGTGCCCTTTCTTCAAAAGGAAAGAAAAAATCATGGGTGACACACCTTTTTACGATCGCAACGTTCTTAAAGTCGAAATTTTAGAAAAAGCCTTGTCTCACGTATCTTTTTTAGGATGGAAAGATCCTCTTATTCTTGAGTCACTTCAAGATATGAACCAAGATCCGTCCTGGAGCTGGCGCCTTTTCCCTGAAGGCGTCCGCGATCTTCTTGAATTTTGGAGCAACTCCCTTGATCAAGAGATGCTGAAAATTTTAAATAAGGAAGGCACATCGCACCTTAAAATTCGTGAGAAAATTACATTGGCTGTGAAAACGCGCCTGATACTTTTGGAGTCTCACAAGGATGCAGCGCGCCAGGCCTTTTATTATTTTTCCAAGCCGCAACAAATCCCCTTGGCGTTGCGACTTTCTGCCAAGACCGTAGATGAAATTTGGTATTGGGCCGGGGACAAATCAACAGATTATAATTATTACACCAAGCGCCTGCTTCTAGGGGGCGTTTATTCCTCAACTCTCTTCTATTGGTTGAAAGACGAAAGTCCTGATCATCAAAAGACGTGGGACTTTCTTGAAAGGCGTATTAACACTGTGCTTGAATTACCCAAGCTTCCTCAAAAAGCTCAGGCATGCACAAAAGACCTTGCACATCGGCTGAGGGAAGTGGTTGGAGCCTTACGGCCGTGATTACTTTTTTAAGTACACACTGCCGAAAAAAGTCTACATTGATTTTTGGTAAAAATGAGAGTATGAAGGAGATTGTCTTTCAAATCATAGTGTTGGTTCATAAATGACTCAAATGAAAAATTATATTCCTGCAGCTTTGGCCATTTTAGGAATTTCTCTTTCTCCTATTTTTGTCAAATTGAGCGAAGTAGGTGTGATATCAACAGGATTCTTCAGATTTTTCCTGGCGCTCCCTTTTTTGTGGGGATGGATGATTCATGAGCAATCCGGCGCCAAAGTTGAACATCTGCCAAGAAGCATTAAAGATTACATCTCTCTTTTCTTGTCGGGCACGTTTTTGGGACTTGATATTATTTTTTGGCATTGGTCCTTGAACAATACGCATATTGCCAATTCCATGCTTTTGAACAATCTCACAGCCATTTTGGTGGCACTCTATGCGTGGCTTATTTGGAAGGAAAAAATCACAGCTTTTACTGTTTTGGGAATATTCGTGGCAAGCCTTGGCGCCATCATTTTGGTAACCGATGGAGGGTTAATAACTGCTCTTTAAAACCTATCTAAACTTGTATATAGTTATCCAATTATGGATAAGTTATTGAGTATCAGAGAAGCCAGTCGTATTCTTGGAGTGTCAAATGGCACATTAAGGCGATGGGAAAAAGAGAGTCGCCTTGTTCCCGAAAGAACAGCGGGAGGACAAAGACGTTATCCTTTATCTGCCTTGCGCCCTCATCTTGTTCGCACTGAAAAGATAGATAGAAAAACGCTTTGCTATGCTCGTGTTTCCAGTCACGATCAACGGCAGGATTTGGAAAGACAAAAACAAGTCCTTGAGATGTATTGTGCAGCTCAAGGTTGGAAGTTTGAGACCATTGCGGATCTTGGCAGTGGTATGAATTACAACAAAAAGGGTCTGAAGATCCTGATTAGTGCCATTTTAGACAGAGAAGCAGGTCGATTGGTTTTAACCCATAAAGACAGGCTGTTAAGATTTGGAGCAGAATTAATCTTTTCCATTTGTGAGATGAATCAGGTAGAAGTTGTGATTATCAATCAAGGGAAAGAACCCTCTTTTGAAGAGGAACTCGCCAAAGATGTGTTGGAAATTATCACTGTTTTTTCGGCCAGATTGTATGGTGCGAGAAGTAAAAAGAACAAGAAATTATTGGAAGGTCTGAAAGAAGCCTACGATGCTGTTAGTTCATAAAGTAGAATTGAAGCCAAATAATAAGCAGGCGACTTATTTTAGAAAAGCCTGCGGTGTTGCACGCTTTGCTTATAATTGGGCTTTAGATCAATGGAAGAAACAATACCAGAATGGTGAGAAGCCTACAGAAATAAGCCTGCGTAAACTTCTCAATGCTTGTAAGGCGGAAGAATATCCTTGGATGCAAGAGGTCACTAAAAATGCCCCTCAACAAGCCATCAAAAATTTAGGATCAGCTTTTAACCGCTTTTTCCGCAAACAGGGAGGATATCCCAAGTTTAAAAAGAAAGGAATCAGGGATAGCTTTAGAGCGGACAATGGTCCGCCCCAAAAAGGAGAGTCTGCCATTCGTGTGACAGGTAAAAAGATTCAAATTCCTTGTTTGGGATGGGTCAAAATAACAGAGAATTTGAGATTTCAAGGACAAATAAAATCCTTGACGATCTCAAGAGTTGCAGACCGATGGTTTGCATCCATCAGTGTTGAAATAGACAAACTGCCTCATGTACGCAAGAACCAAGGTATTGTGGGTGTGGATTTGGGTATTACAAAACTGGCAACTTTATCCAATGGCATGGTTGTTGAGGGAGCAAAGGCACATACCGCTTTGCTGAAGAAGTTAAAACGATCTTCTCGACAGCTATCTCGTAAAGATAAAAAGAGTATGAATTTTAAAAAGCATACTCAAAAACTGGCACGTCTTCACGCCCGAATCGCTAATATCAGACGTGATTATCTCCATAAGGCAACAACCGATATTGTCCTGAATCATCATGAAATTGGCATTGAAAACCTAAATGTCAAAGGTATGTCAGCGAACAGAAAATTAGCTCGACATATTTTAGATCAGTCTTTTTATGAATTCAGGCGTCAATTGGAATATAAGGCAGGTCTCTATAATGCTCAAATTTTTGTTGCTGATCGGTTCTTTCCGTCAAGCAAGCTCTGCCATAGCTGCGGATGTGTTTATGCGGATTTAAAGTTGTCGGAGAGACATTGGACGTGTCCACATTGCAACCAATCTCATGACAGAGATGTGAATGCAGCCCTTAATTTACAACGTTTATGTACGGGCAGCTCGCCCGAAACTTATGCCTGTGGAGTGGGAAGCTCTGGCTCATTTGCTCGTCAAATAAGTGAAACTACCTGCGTTGAATCAGGAATACAACACCATGCGTAACTTTAGTAAAATATGGTTAGGTTTGGATAAGTTTGTAAGAGCGGCATATCAATTTTGAAAATACAAAAGGAGACCTTCAGGCACTTATGTCTGCGGTGTTTTATTCTGCTTATTTATTGAGCGTGAAAAAGCTGCGCGATCGTTTTTCCGCCGTCACCATTTTGGCTTGGGGCGGAATGGCCAGCGTTTATGTCTTGGCGATTTTTGCCTTCACAACGGAAACACAAATTGTACCGCAGAGTTTTTACGGCTGGGCCATTTTAATCTCTCTCGCTTTGGTCGGTCAAATTTTGGGCCAGGGAATGCTGAGCTATGCCATGCGTTATTTTTCCGCTCCCTTTTCTGCAATCATGATCACATTTGTGCCCGTAATTTCGACATTGCTCGCCTGGGCCATTTTTGGGGAAAGTCTCACATTCTGGAAAATGCTCGGTGGCATCGTGATTCTTTCAGGAATTATCATCACAAAACTAAGTGAAATTAAAACCAACACCAAGCTGGAAGACACGATCGAGAACTAAGAGAGTGAGACCGTTGGAAAAGGTATTAAAAAGTTAAATAATTAGCGTGTGCTCCAAAAGCGCCTCTCTCACGAGGGGAATGGTAATGCCACGTTTTTTCCGAAGGGCTTCAGCATTGATATATTCAAGACTTGCCCAAAGCCCCTGATAACTACGGGGAAGATGATGAAAAAGATAATTCAAAACATCTACAGACAAGGGGATTTGTTGGTCTAAGGCGTACTTTTTAATCAACCCACGCATCAAATGATCATCGGGTTCTTGAATGCCCACAGCTATGAGTGCGTTCAATCGAGATTGTAAATCCGGCAATGTGAGTCCCCACTCCCTCGGCGGAGTTTGACTCAATAATAATAAGGACCCATCACCCTGGCGTGTCGCATTTAAAAAATGAAAAAGGGCTTCTTCATCTTTAACGTATTCTGCATTATCAAGGATGAAGTGGTTTTGTGATTTTGTCAGAATCACCTCAAGAGTCTCAACCGTAATTTCCTCAGGCCTCAAAAGACGGGCATTGGATTTCCAAATGGAGGCCAGATGTGATTTCCCAGAACCTTGACTGCCATAAATCAAGAGTGTACGGGAGGGCCATTCAGGCCATTTCCCAAGCCAAGAGAGGGCTTCTTCATTGGATGATGACACAATGAAATCCCCCATTTCAAAAGAGGGATGAAGAGTGAGGGGAAGGAGAAATTGGTGAGGATTCATAAGGTTTTTTCTGATGCCTTCTTCGACTTTACGGTCGTAAGTCCCTTATAAAGGAGGCTGGTTTTGTATTCTTGAATAGAAAAACGCACAACAACCCCTAAGGCTGCAGCCATGGGCAGGGCAATCAAAACACCGATGAATCCATAAAGAACGCCGCCTGCCAAAATGGCAAAAATAACCCAAACAGGATGAAGGCCGACCCGATCACCCACGAAGCGTGGAATAAGAAGATATCCTTCCAAAATTTGACCCACTAAAAAGATTCCAGCAACCAGCCCAATGGAGGACCAATCGTTGAACTGAGAAAAGGCAATCCCCAAACTCAAAACAAAACCGATGAAGGCTCCGACATAAGGAATAAAGGCCACACAACCAATGATGGTTCCCACCATGACACTGAAATCCAGCCCTGCAATGGAGAGCATCGTTGCGTAATAAACACCGAGCGTGAGGCAAACAAGGCCTTGTCCACGGGCATATCCCCCGATAGTTTCATCGATCTCATTCAAGAGATTTCGAATCTTGGGGGCATTTTGAAGTGGCAAAAGAGAATCAATTGCTCCCGACATTTTGTTCCAATCCCGCAAAAAATAAAACGAAACGATGGGTGTGATTACGATCAAAGAAATGAGATTGGCAAGGGCTAAACCACTGGTGAGTACGCTTACAATGGCGCGAAGCAACCATCTGACGATATCCATTAAATACTCACTGGCAGTTGATTGGAGTCGTTCAAGATCTGTGGGCTTAATGTAAATGGCCAGATCATCAATAATGGGCTTAAGGAATGTCATCAAACGGTTTCCATATGTGGGTAATTTTGAAACCAAGAAAGTGAGTTCTGTCTGCAAAAACGGAATTGCCATAAAAAGAAGAGTCGCCAGAAAGACAAAAAAGGCCCCCACCAAAAGAAGAGCCCCCAAACCACGGTTGATTTTATAGAATTCTAATTTTGAAATGAGAGGACTTAAGGCATAGGCCACGATAAAACTTGTGATAAATGGCAGAAGAATTGGACGAATCTCATAAATAAATAGAGAAAATGCACCTATAATCCCGATCCAAAGCCATTTATTCCGAGCACGATCTGAAAGCATCATTTAGACATCCTCACGGGTTAAAATCTCAAGTCCCACTTTAACGTAACTGGCACCAGAAATCAGCGTCGTAATTCCAACCGTCCACGCGATCATTTCCCCCAGAATTGGTATACCGATTATAGCAGGAAGTGGAGAAAGAACATAAACAATATAAAGAAGCTGGATCGTCGTATTGATTTTTGAGATTAAAAAAGGCTCCATTTTAAAAGTCTTTGAAAGCAGCCCCAGCAAAATTATACCCCCAATAATAATGGTGTCTCTGAAAATTACTAAAATCACAACCCAAAGAGGAATAAGGTGTTCATTCCCCAATGCCGCATAAACGCCTACGAGTAAGGCTTTGTCAGCAATAGGATCAAGATAAGCCCCAAGGGTTGTTCGTTCCTTTAAAATACGCGCCAAAAACCCATCCAAGGCATCCGAAATGCTGGCGATGAGGAAAATGATAAACGCTAAAGATTGCTCATGAAGTAAAATAAGCCAGACAATAACGGGAACGGATAACAGTCGGGCCAAGGTGATGAAATTGGGCAGGTTCACGAAATATCCTTAAATTTACTGAAACACAATCGGAAGATTATGATCTTGGGCCCCGGCCTGAATTTTCTCAAGAGGGAGCGTTGTATAAATTGTCAAAAGTGCCCCTTGATGGGTCATTTGCTGGAGGGTAATATTTCGAGTATGACAAATTTTTTGAAGTAATCCTGTTTTATTCTTTAAATCCTGAAGTCCAGTAATGGGTATAAAAACAGTAACTTTTCCCTCTGTTGCCCCCAAAGGATCAAGAGTTTGAGACAATAGATTTGCAGGCGCCGAAGTTGCTGAGATCCAAGCATTTGTAGGCGCGGGGTCAAATTGAAAACTTAAAGAGGCCGTATAACTAACAGACGTATTTTTTTCCTGATCAATAGAAAAATCAGCCACCATACTCATGAGCGACTCAAGAGGAGGAACATCTGCACGGGTAGCCTGGCCAAGATCACCCATATTACTGATGAGTTTTTGATATGCCAAAGCATACCCCTGATTAATGGCATCTTCCCGGGCTTTGGCAGCCGAATCCGCCGTAGCTGAGACTTTAATGCCCGTCACAAAATATGAATCCCCTTGTGCGCTCAAATCATACGCAATGAAGAGGGCCAAAACTATCAATAACAACACTTTTTTCATGGATGATCCTCAGAATTTTCTACTTTATAAGATTTACTCTATCCTGGCTTTTAAAAAATTTCCAGAGAATCCCAAAATTTGTCCCCACTTCTGTAACTCTATTCTCCAATCAACGCCGGATTGACTTTTGAACGGCGGTATCAATACACTCCAAATCTAAAATGGGATTTCCATCTTTATCTTTAGGGCCTGGATCCCTAATAGTGACCTGAGCCTTTACACAATTTTTACCTAAATTCACTTCTTTATTCTGTTGCGCATCGTTATAGTCATCAACATATAAAACCCATTTAGACGGCCTTAAAAATTCCGCAGAACACATTCCAAAACTCGTTTTATAAAAAGGAGAAGTTAACTTTGTTTGAGGTTTAAAATCCATCCAGCCTGAGCTCAATGGGCACGATCCAATCAAAGTTTGCACGCTTATATTTATTGTCTTTTTTGTCTGATTATCAGCATAAAATGCTAAATCAGCACACGCTGAAAACGACGAAAACGTTATGGCTAAAAATAAAAAATGCTTCAACATGCTGGATCTCCCTAAATTATAGGCATACACTTTTTATACCACGCTTCTGGTTAACAATTTATAAAGACTGCCACACATTTCATCGCCACCATTCGGGGTGGTTTGCGGCGTTCCCCAACATTAATTCCGTCATAGCCCAAACAAGGGCATCCATGCGATCGGGGGATTTTTTTGTTGATTGAGGGAGATATCCTATCAGCTGTGCCTCAAGGGTCGGAAATACTTTGGCGTGAAGGATTTTACCTCGCTCGTAAAGGGCTGCTATGGGTTCAGCCCGGATGGCTTTTCCGCGGGTTGCCCTTACCGCTTTAAAGCTCACCCGGGAGTCTTGGGCGCGAAGCATATCTTCAACCATATCACCTCCTTGATTGACTTCTGCCACAATGCGGTCGGCTTGAAAGCGATCATAGGCAGCAATGGCCACTTGAATCCATTGGCTGGGACTTCCCTTCATTGAAAGATCTTCCAAAACCACCCCCCTGCCCTCTTGATCGAGTCCTGCCACAATGATTCCCGTCTCATCACTTCTCGACTTTGAGGTCACGGCCGGATCCAGAGCGACCACAATACGGGTAAAAGGCAGACTTGGGGATGCGTCATGCGCACCTTGAATCATCTCTTGTCGCCACAAGGCACCCCGTTCATTTTCCAAAAGCTCCGCATAAAGCTCTTGAAGACCCAGACGCGTCTCCGAGTAACACGCCTGCATTTCCTCAAGAAACCCTGTCGCTAAATGGGCTTCATTCTCAAACGTAGATCCGCGTGTCACATGCACCGCGGGGCTTGCTATAAGTGTTTTTAAAAGTTTTAAAGGCCTTGGTGTTGTTGTGATAATGGCACGAGGGTTGTCGCCCAAGCGGAGCCCCATCATGAGCTGATTCCAAGTTTTTTCTGGATTTTTAAACTTTGCCAATTCATCGACCCACGCAGCATCAAACTGAGGTCCCCGTAGTTGACAAGGAGTGTCCCCACTAAAGGTTTGGGCAACGCTCCCATTGGGCCACGTCAAAAGGCGCTTTGACGATTCATAATGAGGCCTTTCCCAACTGGGATAAACGGAAAAAAGTCCTGAGGATCCTTCGATCATGACATGTCTCACGTCATGAGCGGTTTCACCCACCAGCGCAATGCGCTTGGCTTTCCCCTCTTGAACCCAGCGCTTTAAAGTCTCCGCCCCCGTTCTGGTTTTTCCAAATCCACGACCAGCTAAAATCAACCACGTTCGCCAAAGACCTTTGGGAATACGCTGCGAGGGTCGCGCATGCCGTACCCAGTTAAATTTTTCTTGTACATTTTTCTTGAGAGTATGGTATTTGATAAACAAGTTTAGCAAAGACGATAATAGCGCAGTTTTTCTTAGGGTCATGTTCCACCTTCCTAAGACGCGCTGAGAGGATGAGCATCTCATAAAAATGATCAAAATGCAAGGAAAGAGCCTCAAATGGGCAATTAAGACTTGACGAAATCCAATAAAAACAGCATCTGAAAGGTAATTTTTTCTTAAAGGAGTTTTTTTAATGACACAATCTCATTCACAATCTCATTCTTTAATGGCGGGTAAACGCGGTTTAATTATGGGGGTCGCCAACGACCACTCTTTGGCCTGGGCCATCGCCAGGTACGCAGCCGCTCACGGTGCAGATTTGGCTTTTACCTATCAAGGCGATGTCTTGAAAAAGCGCGTCGCCCCTTTGGCGGAATCTGTGGGTTCTTCAATTCTTATTCCTTGTGACGTTGCGGACGAAAATGGAATTGCAGAAACTTTTCAAGAACTTCGTAAAACGTGGGATGAAATCGACTTCGTCGTTCATGCCATTGGATATTCGGATAAAGAAGAGCTCAAAGGCAAATACATTGACGTAAGCCGCAAGAATTTTAATATGGCTATGGATATTTCTTGCTATTCCTTCACGGAAATCGCCCGGGAAGCCACTAAAATGATGCGCGACGGCGGAAGTCTTTTAACTCTGACCTATTATGGCGCTGAAAAAGTCATGCCCCATTATAATGTTATGGGCCTTGCCAAAGCCGCCCTTGAAGCTAGCGTAAAATATCTCGCCGTTGATTTGGGTGATCGCAATATCCGCGTGAATGCCATTTCTGCAGGGCCGATGAAAACGTTGGCAGCCTCAGGCATTGGAGATTTCCGTTATATCCTCAAGTGGAATCAATACAACTCACCTTTAAAGCGCAACATCACCTCTGAAGATGTGGGTGGCGCAGGGCTTTATCTTTTGAGCGATCTTTCCAGTGGTGTTACCGGTGAAATCCACTATGTGGATTGTGGCTACAATGTGGTGGGAATGAAGGCTATTGATGCTCCGGACATTGCATTGGTATAGTTCGCCATCCTCGAAAAATGAAGCAATCTAAGGCGTTAAAGCACACGCCATAATTCCATTTACAAAAAACAGTTAACACAGCAAAAACATGACACCCCTGCAGACGCGGGGGTGATTCCAAATTCAAAGAAAAAACAAGAATTCAATTCAAGTGATTTAAATTCTTTCCGAACTGCATCCACAATACAAAATAATATAAATACAAATCACATTTATTTCTCAATTTTTCAAAAACTTAAAATAAAAAATCATTTTTTATGAAATTATTTATTGATCTTTTTAATTGCAATCATTACATATTTTTCAGAAAATACTACAATAAGTATTTTATAATATTTTATTTAAAGGATGTTAATCATGTTGTTTTCAAAACCCGCCCTACTTTTAACCACTGCGCTTATTGCAGTTTCCATGGCTTATTCTCTCTCCGCGACAAATGATAGTGATAAGAATATTGTAAATTCTAGTCCCTCCAAAAAACGAAAAATCCAAGAGATTCAAGATGACTCCTCAGGGGGAAGTTCGTCAGAGGAAAATACATTTAAGAAAAAGAAAAGTAATGAAAATTTGGAGGCGCAGATACACACAGTATGGAATGCATCGTCTCAAACATTTAAAAATATCATAAAATATTCAGATACTTATGATGCTAATCATACCCTTCAAGGTGCGTTACAGAAATTACCTGATCTTGGAAAAATGAAGAATTCTAAGTCTTGGTACGATTGTTTTAATCTTGCTGTTAAAAATCCAACCAAGATCAATCTCAAAAACAAAGATGATCTTTGGAAGTCATTCTTTTTCAAAAACATGAAGAGCATTAAAGTCTCTCTCGAGGAAGGATTTTCTCATTATGTCGCTTTAAAAGATTACAAAGAATGTCTGGGAGTTTATGAAAATATAATTACACACTATAATCGTATTCGTTTTTTCTCTTCCGAACAGAATGCAATTCAAGTTCTTTCTAAAGTTTTAGAAGGCTCAAAAATGATGGACCAAAAATGGGGTGAAGTTAAGTTTTATGAGTTGATTACGCATGAAATGGAAACGCTTCCAAAGTTTGAGGATCATAGGAAAGCAGCTCCGTCTTTGGAGGCTATGAGCTCCATTAAAGATGAACTTGAAAATAAATCTAAGAAAGTTAAAGAAGATTTTAAAAAGAAGACCCCTTTCTTTTTGGATACTGATGAAATTCCACATATCGACAACGCCCTTGATAGTTGGAGAACAAAATAACATACATTTCTGATGCGAAGGCTGGGAACAGCCTTCGCACAGTCTTAAACCCGCTCATGAGCTGCGCCCAGGGGCGTGAAGTGCCGCGCGGAATGCGCAAGAAGCATCATACAGGGAACTGAAGCCAAGGCTGTGAAGAGGTAAAACTGGGACCAGCTCATTTGATCTGCAAGCCATCCCGCCGCAATCGAAAGTACGATCCGCGCTAAAGATCCAAACGAGGATAAAAGCGCAAAATGGGTAGCCGTATTGGGTGCGCTGCACATACTTGAAAGATAGGCAATATAGGCTGCAGCCCCAAGACCACAAGTAAAATTCTCAACCCCAATTGTAATCGTCAAAACACCTAAATTATAGCCCACAAGGGCTTGCACCAGAAACATAAGACTTGAGAGAATTTGAAGAGCTGCACAAAGAATAAGGCTTGCAAAAATTCCAAAACGCGTCAGAAAAAATCCCCCTAAAAATCCACCAAAAATCATCGCGCTGATTCCAAAAAGCTTGGCAACATTGGCAATCTCAAGGGTACTATATCCAATTTCAATGAGAAACGGGGTGCTCATCACATTAAGAACGGTGTCTCCCACTTTGTAGAAGAAGATAAAAGCCAGAACCACACGCCAATCGTACGTTTGGATGAGTTCCCGCAAGGGTGGCCAAAATGTGGACTTGAGCCAATTGAAAAAACGGGCAGAAATATCAGAAGATGAAATTTCTTTTTTAAGCTTAGGATGAGGAGAGGCGCTTGCCACCATAATGCGCGTGCGTGGCGCAAAAAAAACAGTAATCATACCTAAGACAACAAAGAATGCCATTATATTGTAAACATCCGACCACGAGAGAAATGTCGACAAGTAAAGAGCTCCATAGCCTGAAATTAACATACCAATACGATATCCCAAGTATGTGGATGAGGCCGCAACGCCGTACTGATCCTCGTCTATAATTTCGATACGATAAGCTTCGACCACAATGTCTTGGCATGCTGATGAAAGGGCAACCAAAAAAGCCATAAGCGCCGTTAATAAAAGATTTTCATGGGGAGATGTGCTCCCCAGACCAATAAGTGCCAAAACCAAAAATATCTGCGCCATAAGCGCCCAACTGCGTCGTTTTCCCAATAAATTTGCCAAAATGGGCAGGTTCCATCGATCGACAAGAGGCCCCCAGAGAAACTTAAAGGTGTAAGGAATAGTCACGACCACAAACATGCCGATGGCCGTTTTCGAGACGCCCGATTGCGTCAACCAAAAGCTAAGGGTTGAAAGCGTCAATAAAAACGGCAAGCCACTTGAAATTCCTAAGAAAAAAATCGCAAGAATGCGGCGGTCGAGTAAATTCCAGAGGTCGCGGGTTTTAAGGATCATATCATCCATAAAATCAATCAATAAACTTCAGTAAGTCTATACACCCTCTTTGCTGATTTCAAGAAAATGCTTACTTTCTCGTTGTCCCACGAGAGACATCGTGTAATTATTCAGAAAAAATAACATCAAGAGAGACCACAATGTCAAAATTTGCACAATTTTTGATCGGAATATTGTGTTTGGGACTCTTCTCACACACCGTTATTGCGGGACATGAAAAAGATGAAAAGACGGTATGGACAAGTGCAACAATCCCACATCGTGAAGGCAAAGAGGCTCAAGGGCTCGTTGTAATTTTTCATGGGTATAGCGCAAGTGGAAAGGATATCATTCCCTTGGCAAGCTCATGGCAAAAAGAGTTTCCATACCTTGATTTTATAGCTCCCAATGGTGTTGATCCTTATGAAGGACAAGGATCTGATCACTATCAGTGGTTTTCTCTCAAAAATATTAACCTCCAAAAAATTCAGGAAAAAGAAATTCCCATTCTTGCAGAAAGACTGGAGAAATTGCGTCCGAGCGTGATGTCCTTTTTGGACAACGAACTTCAAAAACGAAATCTGACACGAGTTACGCAGTTTGCAGGAGAAGAGAGAAGAGATAAGGTGAGAGGGAATATTTATTAAATGAGAAGAAATGATGTCTCGACACAAATGCACAAAATCACTTTATCGTTCATTTTTACAAGCCAGCAGTGTGCGCTATTCAGGGTTGGCACTTTCGGAGGTGTCACCGATTCCATTGTCGCATGACAGCGTCAATCGATGGTTGAGTTCTAGTGCATTGCGTCCGAGCGGAGTGTGGAATCTTACTCAATCTCTTATTAACAAGAAAGAACCTTGTTTTTTAGTATGTGACGATACAATTTTGGATAAAAATCGGAGCGAGAAGATAGAGCTTGTGCATTATCAGTATTCTGGGAATGCCCATGATGTTATTGCGGGGATAGGTCTTGTCAATTTGGTATGGCATGGCCTGAGGAGTCATGACTCTATTCCTGTTGATTATCGTATTTATGATAAAGCCAGCGATGGCAAAAGCAAGAATGACCATTTCAGGGAAATGTTAAAGCTGGCTCAAGACAGAGGGATAAATCCGGATGACGTGGTTGCAGACGCTTGGTACTCGAGCTTGAATAATCTGAAGGCCATTGAATCCATAGGCTGGACATGGGTGATGGGGTTGAAGAAAAACAGGAAAGTGAATCGTGGAGAAACTCTTGAAAAGCTGGACATTCCAGATGAAGGACTGAAAGTTCACTTACGCGGATATGGATGGATTACTGTTTTCCGGTTTGTTGCCAAAAACGGTCGCACGGATTATATCGGAACCAATAGGGATAATCCCTCTCGTGATCATATTGAACTGGTCATGAAATCGCGTTGGAAAATCGAAGTTTATCATCGGGAATTAAAGCAAACATGCGGTCTTGAACGCTGTCAGTCTCGCACGGGACGAGCCCAAAGAAATCATATATTTCTTGCCATTTCGGCTTGGATTCAAAGATTTAAAAGACGACTTGCTGGAGGCTTCTCTTTTTATCAGCAGCAGTGGGATGTTATTAAGCATGATATCTCTAGAGAAATAACAAAACTCATGTCTTTCGCTTAGATTCCCACCCTTTTGCTGCAAACTGCGTAACTCGTGTCTGACTTATAAAAATCTAGTTCTCGTAGGCTTTTCACAAGGGGCAATGGTGGCGCTCGATCTTGGGCTTCATGGGAAGAACTCACCTTCAGGAATTATTGCTTATTCGGGGGCCTATATACCCCAAGAAAAAAGTATCCCAAAAAAAACTCCAATTCTTTTAGTCCATGGCAAAGAGGACACCATTGTGCCATTTCAAGCTTCTGAAATGTCTTACGACATCTTAAAAGGAAGTGATGTCCAACTCCACCTTTTGGAGAAATTAAATCATTCTATTGATGATCGAGGGCTTGATTTGGGCCTGAATTTTATTCAGAAAAATCTATAAAACCAGCTCTTCAATCACGAGAGACGCTTCATCCGTTGTAATGCCTAAGGTGGAGCTAAACGCATCGCGATAGAAGAGATGATTTTTCCACATTTTAATATGCTCTTTTGTGACAGGATTCTTATGAGTTCCAAACCACCAATAAGACCCCATGGATAATTTTTGAGCGACCTCTTTTTCAAGGATGAGAGTGTATTCCCCAGCTTTTCGGATGGTTTCGCTTTCTTTGGGAATTTTAATGTGACCCATCATTGTAGATGTGGGTTTTTGAAAAAATTTTTGAGATGAATAATTCGGGCATGAGATTGTTATGAAAGAAAGTAAAAAGGCTTCGATGAAAATTGATGGTTTGCGATAGAGAAAAGAGTGAGGTTGCGTCTCCGGAACTTTAGGTTTGTAGGGACTGCGGTTTGATTTTAATTGTCGAATCTTGATTTTGATTAAAGAAATTTGATCAATTTGACTTCTCCCCCAGGCTTTTGAAAGTTCAAGATAAAGAGATGAGAGTTCCGTATCAGCACGTGTAGCTTCAAAAAGCGCTTGATACTGAGCGGCTTTTGCAGAAGAGTAACCCTCCGTCAAGGCCTCTGTTCTAAGAAGGTAGGGTCGATATAATTTGTGAAAGGTTAGATTTTTTTTAATTTCGAGAATATCATCAATGGTTCCATTTAAAATGTCTATTTTTGAAACGGGATGTTCCTCTGAAGATTGGGAAATTTGAGGAAAATCGATCTCTTCTTCAAGCTTCTTTTTGAACTCTAATTTTTTGTTTTTGAGAGCTATATTGTAATCATGAACCCACTCTGATTCTTCAAGATCGTAAAGACTGGGAAGAGATTGCCACAGCCCATGAAGTCTTGCATATTGACGATTGCCCCAACTGCCTTCATTAAAAGCTTGGGCACGCACCTCATAGGAACGGGCTTTGGCGATGCAATACTTTTTCAAAGAATCGATATCTTTTAAGTCATCAAACCATTTGGCATGGATATGAGCAGAGGGTAAGAGGGAGGCGATGAGAACCGTCCAAAACAGATAAAGAGGGAGATTAATTTTCTGCCATAACGTCAAATTGACCTCTCATTCGCAAATCGAATTCCAAGAGAAATATACGAAAAAAAAGTTAATTTTCCCTTTATTTCCCCATATTTTTTTTATAAATTGAAAAGAGCATGAATTCCGGATTGACATGGCTGCGGAAATCCCCTATCCCATGTTCAGAAATCGGAGGGATGGCCGAGCGGTTAAAGGCAGCAGACTGTAAATCTGCCGACGTATGTCTACACAGGTTCAAATCCTGTTCCCTCCACCATTTATGCGGGTGTAGCTTAGTGGTAAAGCCCCAGCCTTCCAAGCTGGCTATGAGGGTTCGATTCCCTTCACCCGCTCCATTTTTATGACAGGCACTGCAGTCAACTTGAGGGACAAAAGATGAGCAAAGAGAAATTTGAGCGGACGAAGCCGCACTGTAACATTGGAACGATTGGTCACGTTGACCACGGGAAAACGACGCTGACCGCTGCGATTACGAAAGTTTTGGCAGAGACAGGTGGAGCTGTTTTCCGAGGCTATGATCAAATTGACGCGGCGCCTGAAGAGCGTGCACGTGGAATCACGATCAACACTGCCCACGTTGAGTACGAAACAGCCGACCGCCACTATGCTCACGTAGACTGTCCAGGTCACGCCGACTATGTGAAAAACATGATCACGGGAGCCGCGCAAATGGACGGTGCGATTCTCGTTGTAAACGCAGCCGATGGCCCCATGCCACAAACGCGCGAGCACATTCTTTTGGCGCGTCAGGTTGGCGTTCCTGCTCTTGTTGTGTATTTGAACAAAGTCGACATGGTGGATGACGAGGAACTTTTGGATCTCGTTGAGCTTGAAGTGCGTGAGCTTCTCTCAAGCTATGACTTCCCAGGCGATGATATTCCGATCATTAAAGGCTCGGCTTTGGCCGCACTTGAAGGTCGCGATGACCCAATTGGAAAAGATTCCATTTTGCGTTTGATGACGGCTGTGGATACGTACATTCCTCAACCTGACCGTCCTGTCGACAAGCCTTTCTTGATGCCAATTGAGGACGTGCTTTCGATTTCCGGTCGTGGAACGGTTGTCACAGGCCGTATCGAAACGGGTATCGTCAAAGTGGGTGAAGAAGTTGAAATCGTTGGAATTAAACCAACTATGAAGACAACTGTAACTGGCGTTGAAATGTTCCGTAAGCTCCTTGATCAAGGACAAGCAGGCGACAACGTGGGTGCTCTTTTGCGCGGAACCAAGCGTGAAGATGTTGAGCGTGGCCAAGTTTTGGCGAAGCCCGGCTCGATCACACCACACACAGAATTCGAGTGTGAAGCCTACATTCTCAAAAAGGAAGAAGGCGGCCGTCACACCCCATTTTTTGGCAACTATCGTCCGCAATTTTATTTCCGGACAACGGACGTGACGGGAACTGTAAAGCTTCCGGAAGGCGTTGAGATGGTCATGCCAGGAGACAACGTTCGTATGATCGTGGAGCTGATTGCACCGATTGCTATGGACGACGGACTTCGTTTTGCAATTCGTGAAGGTGGCCGTACTGTTGGCGCCGGAGTCGTTGCCAAAATTTTGAAGTAAATAAGTAAATACTTATTATTGTTCCGAAAAAAATTGGGATAATGATTTTTAAGACATTCTGAAGGAGGATATTTCTCCTCCCGAAGAATTTGCAGGAGTGTAGCTCAATTGGCTAGAGTACCGGTCTCCAAAACCGGGGGTTGTGGGTTCGAGCCCCACCTCTCCTGCCATTTTTTCTTTTGACAATAAAATTTATCAAACCTCTATACTCCTTTAACTTAAAGATACCTTATTGAGGATTTGAAAGTTATCATTAATGCGGTCAACCATAGAGCTGGCGATTTGAGGCCATTTGGCAAAGAATTCATCAAGGGCTTCTCTAAATTCAACGACACTTTGAATGTACGGGTTCATAACAAATGAGACTCAAGAGGCCTCGAGAATATGAGAGTGAATATAGTGCAAAGGAGTGAGGCCTTTCGCGGCGCGATGAGGCCGATAAGAATTATACTTTGAGACAGCTTGAGAGAGCTCAAAGCGCATAGAAGCTATGGAATCAGCCAGGAGGTTGTTTTGGTTGTAAAATTCCTCCCGGAATATTCGATTTCCCCGCTCAACGCCGCCGTTGTAAGTGGGCTTTTTGGGGGGCAAAACAATTAAGGGAATGCCCAGATCTTCACAGGCTTCCTCAAATTCCGCCATAAATTCAGATCTTCCCTCAACTTGAATGGATTGAATTTTAAAGGGGGCCTGCTTTACAAACTTAAGCAAGAAGCGTTTGGCGCTTGAGCTCTTGGCATGGGCATACACACTCGCATAGATAAATTTCGAGCCTCTTTCCCAAGCCTGGAAGTGCTTGAAACAGATACCATTTTTGGTGACTGTCATATGGTCAATCTGAACCCGCTCACCAAGCGTCATCGTTTTATAATCCTTGAAAGTCCAAGGTTTTGCATGGCTTTTAAATTGTCTTTTTCTTTTTGTTCTCAGGGCGGAGGGTGATTTTTGCACAAGCCCCTTGTTTTTGAGGGAGGTCAGGATACGGCCGACGGTGCTTTCGCTCAGGATTTGCCCATGGTCTCGCTTGAGAATGATGGCGATTTTCTCTTTGCCATAGGTGGGATTTTCGCGGCGCACTTTCACAAGCTGAAGTTCTGCCTCTCCCCAGTGCGGTTTGTTGAGATTTCGTGGCTTTTTTGAAGGGGGAACACTCCCTTTGTTAAGGTCCTTCAGGATCTTCTTGTGGCGATAATAAGTTGCGCGAGACATGGCGCAAATGTCTTGGCACCTGGAATCGCAAACGTTTTCAGATTTCAGCTTTTCCCAGAGCCTCACGCCGTCTTCATACCGTTTGCGATAGGCGTCAAAACAGTCTTGTGTGCGCGCATATGCATAAAGCCTATGCTTATTTTTATGTAATCCGTGGATCCTCATCCAGGCCTCCATCAATAGGTTTTTTAGATTTCCTATTCTTGAGGCCTGGTTGGGTGTGGCAATGGAGATGAGCCTCGCTACAGCGCAATTTGGGGGCGCGCTCAGCTCATCTCCATCCCTCCCAATTTTGTCTCACTTCTATCTGAACTCGGACACAACTGGTTTCTAGAGATGCCTAGTCCGTCTAGAGGGGACCGTTTTCTCGTTTCTCTGCGTACTCACCCAATAAACGCCACAGAATCTTGTTACTAGGCTTCCTTAAATCTCAAGGCGCTGGCCATTCGGCCACAGGAGGCATAGACATGAGAATTGCATCCGTGTTACCGCCTGTTTTAAATCCGAATTGGGTTCCGCGATCATACAGCAAATTAAACTCGACATATCGACCCCGACGTTTGAGTTGATGAGATCTTTCCTCGGGAGTCCATGTGCGCTCAACATGCCGTCTTACGATTTCAGGGTGAACACTCCACGGGGCAAGCCCCGTGGTATCCCGGTCGGCCTATAGGCCGAGTACAAGCTGCGCTTGCCCCAAGTCTTCTTGCCCTTGATGCTCTATATAGCGCTTGATCGCGTACTCATTTACCCCAACTGTGGATACAAAATAACCATCTGACCAAATACCATCCACGCCCCAATAAGCTTTTCTCATATACTCGAATTTTTTCTTCAACAATTTGCCGCTCATGGACTTTATGGTTCGAACTGCATCGCTAACTCTTATCTTAGGGGGAATAGATAGGTGTAAGTGTAAGTGAATATGATCCTTATCATGATTCATCGTTAGGATGATGACTTCAGGCATCTTCTCCCTTATCTGATTCATCACTTCTGTGAAATACGCAAAACTACCTTCATTCAATATCTTCCGTCGATATTTGCTCACAATCACCAGGTGATACTCACATTGGTAGGCGCAGTGTCCTTACTTCCTTATCTGCATACTTCGCATCATAGCAAGAAGGCTTGGGGGAGCGCTACATCCACGGGGCTAGCCCCGTGGTTTTTTCGCGCGTATAAATGTGGTGAAAGGCTTTGCCGACATCTTGGGTAAAGGCAAAATCATTCTCCCAATTTTCACTATTATGATAATCATCAACATTTTGCGGCTTTGCGTAAGAAATATCCGGAGGCCTCAAAAATTCATCTGATTGTGGATAATGGTCCTTATAATATCAGCAAAGACACAAAGGAGACCGTCGAAGACTATGAAATTGTCCTACATTATTCTCCTCTTACAGCCCCAATTTGAATCCGATTGAACGCTTATGGAAAACCTTAAAGGAAAACAATTCGCGGAAGCGGTAAAATACTTTTTTGACAAAACTGTTCATGAAATTAAAGACGTGATTGAAAGCCGCGTCACAGACAGCTTCGAACGACTTAACACCCAATTTTCATTTTGATTAGGTATATAAGAGATAATGCGACAATTTACCAAAAACAGCGCTAGGAAGAGAGTTCCGTTCATGCTAATAAAACTGAAGTTTATGTGCTTTATAGGAATTTTTTTGACCAAGGTGATAAAATGAAGTTTTTAACAACACTACTAACTTTTTTTGTTCTTTTCTGTGAATTTGCTTATGCTCATGAAGTTGCCATTACTTTTGATGATCTTCCTGGAGCCCAAGAAGAATCGGCTGAAAAGGAGAAACTCCTTAACAAGAGAATATTAACCGCCCTCGATAAATTCAAGGCACCAGCTATCGGTTTTGTCTGTGAGGGTAAGCTTTATTCTCAAAAGGAAACAAAGGAAAAAACGGCAATACTTCAATCCTGGATTGATCACGGTCATCCTCTCGGAAATCACACGTATTCTCATCCCTCTTTAAGCAGCTCAAAGCTTGAGGAATTTGAGAAAGATGTTCTTAAAGGAGCACCCGTTTCTAAAAAACTAATGAATGATGCAGGCCTTGAGTACATCTATTTTAGACATCCCTATCTTGATACGGGGACAACAAAGGAGATGCGCTCTTCTTTCGAAGCCTTTTTAAAAAAAGAAGGGTATGTTATCGCGCCGGTTACCATTGATACGAATGATTGGAAATTTGACCAACAGCTCCGTGAAAATCCAAAAGATAAAGAAAAAATTATTCAAAATTACCTTGAGCATACAAAGAAAAAATTTGCCTTTTATGAAAAGGCCTCGAAGGAGATTTTTGGTCGTAATATTAGCCACACATGGATTCTACACGTGAATTTAATCAATTCATATGTGATGGAAGACTTATTAAAAATAGTTTATGAGATGGGATATGATTTCGTAACTCTCGATAAGGCCTTAGAGGATGAAGCTTATTCTGAGCACGATAATTATTATCCACCTTTTGGTGTTTCCTGGCTCTGCAGATGGGACTTTACACGAGGAAAAATCGTTGATTGGTCTCAAGATCCTGAACTAGATTAATCCCATTAAACATGAAAGAAAAGGTGACTAAATGCAAGAATTAGAAATAGCGCATAAAACTCGCTGCTTTGGAGGAGATCTCGGCAAGGAATTCTACGCAGAATATCATGACCGTGAATGGGGAGTTCCTTCACATGATGAGCAGCATTTGTTTGAGTTACTTATTCTTGAAGGGGCACAAGCGGGACTCAGTTGGGAAACCGTTCTTAAAAAACGTGAAGGATATCGCAAAGCCTTTCATAAATTTGATCCTGCTAAAGTAGCCACGATGAGTGATGGTGAGTTAGAAGATTTGAGACAAAATCCAGAGATTATTCGCAACCGTCTGAAAATTTATGCCACACGTCAGAATGCGCGAGTATTCCTTCAAATTCAAAAAGAATTTGGGTCTTTTGATAAATATGTTTGGGGTTTTGTAAACGGCACACCCATTAAAAAACACTGGCACCGATTTGAAGATGTTCCCATTCAAACGTTGGAAAGCAATGCCTTATCCAAGGACCTGAAAAAACGAGGAATGACTTTTGTCGGCTCAACCATAATCTATGCCTATATGCAAGCTGTTGGAATGGTGAACGATCATCTCACAACGTGTTGGTGTTATAAGGACTAATGCACCTCTAAACTTCTCATTATTTTTCAATTAATTACATTCGAAATACACCGAACTGTGTTTCTTTTAAAGGGGCGTGGGATGCAGCGGATAGCCCCAATCCCAGGACCTTGCGCGTATCTTTCGGATCGATAATTCCATCATCCCAAAGTCGTGCCGAGGCATAATAAGGATGCCCCTTTTCTTCATAACCTGCCCGGATTTCCTTTTTAAACTTCGCTTCTTCATCTTGTGACCAAGATGCTCCTTTTTTAACCAAGGAACCGCGCTTGATTTCAGCCAAAACATTGGCTGCTTGTTCTCCCCCCATCACAGAAATTTTAGCATTGGGCCACATCCACAAAAAACGAGGACTATAGGCGCGCCCGCACATTCCATAATTCCCGGCACCATAACTGCCCCCGATGATGACCGTGAATTTAGGAACCTCCGCGCAAGACACTGCCATCACCAATTTGGCCCCATCTTTGGCAATCCCATTATTTTCATATTTTTTCCCAACCATAAATCCGCTAATATTTTGAAGGAAAATGAGGGGGATGTTGCGTTTGCAACAAAGCTCAATAAAATGGGCCCCTTTAAGGGCGGATTCAGAAAACAAAATTCCATTATTGGCAATAATTCCAACTTTATATCCCCAAATATGAGCAAATCCAGTCACCAAAGTGACCCCATAATTCTTCTTAAATTCATCGAACACGGACGCATCCACAATCCTCCCAATCACCTCACGGACATCGTAAGGGATGCGGGGGTTTGCAGGAATAACACCATAAAGATCTTCAGGATTCAGAAGTGGTTCTTGAACATCTTTTTTGGGCACAAATGACAATTTGGGCTTTGGAAGCGTTCTTATAATTGATCTTACAATTCGAAGGGCATCTTGATCATTTTCCGCCAGATGATCTGCAACCCCTGAAATTTTGGTATGAACTTCAGCGCCGCCCAGGTCTTCGGCCGTGACATCCTCACCCGTCGCTGCTTTGACGAGAGGTGGTCCGCCTAAAAAAATAGTCCCTTGATTTTTGACAATGATGGATTCATCCGCCATAGCAGGAACATAAGCTCCACCAGCCGTGCACGACCCCATTACAGCGGCAATTTGTGGAATACCTTTGGCAGACATTCGGGCTTGATTATAAAAAATACGACCAAAGTGATCTCGATCGGGAAAAACCTCATCCTGATTGGGGAGATTGGCGCCCCCAGAGTCCACAAGATAAATGCACGGCAAATGATTGGCCTCTGCAATTTCTTGGGCACGAAGATGTTTTTTCACGGTCACCGGATAATAGGTCCCTCCCTTCACGGTCGCATCGTTAGCAACCACCATGCATACTCGTCCCTCAACGGACCCAACACCTGCAATGATTCCACCTGCAGGAATATCCTCATCATACATGCCCAAAGCTGCAATTGCCCCCATTTCCAAAAAAGGCGTTCCAGGATCTAAAAGAGAGAAAATTCGATCACGCGGCAAAAGTTTCCCGCGCGCAAGATGCTTTTGGCGCGCCGCCTCCCCTCCCCCAAATGCGATTTTTTGGAGGAGTGATTGCAAATCGCAAACGCCACTTTCGAGGGCTTTCGCATTTTCTTGGAATTCGTTCTGACGAAGGTCGACTTGCGTTTTCAAAGGGGTCATTGGACTCTCCTATATCATCTCAACTGCAATGGCTGTGGCTTCGCCTCCACCAATACAAAGAGCTGCGATCCCGCGTTTGAGCCCTCGTGATTTCAGAGCATGCAAAAGCGTCACTATCAGACGAGATCCCGAAGATCCAATGGGATGACCAAGCGCACAAGCTCCTCCCAACACATTGACTTTATTATGAGATAAATTCAACTCTTTCATCGCTGCCAAAACAACAACTGCAAAAGCTTCATTAATCTCAAAAAGATCCACATCCTGGAGATTCCAACCCACTTGCGTCAAAAGTTTTTGAATCGCACCAATGGGTGCGGTCGTAAACCACTCTGGTGCTTGGGCAAAGGAAACATATCCACAAATTTTGGCCATAGGCACATGCCCAGAATTACGCGCCCAATCCTGAGACGACAAAACGAGCGCTGAGGCCCCATCGCTAATGGAACTGGAATTGGCAGCCGTCACGGTTCCGTCTTTGGAAAAAGCAGGTTTTAAAGTAGGAATTTTTTCAAATTTCATACGTCCTGGTGGCTCATCTTTACTCACATCAAGTGTTTCTTTACCATTAGGGACTGTAACCGGGACAATCTCATCATCAAATTGCCCCTCATCTACGGCTTTAAGGGCACGTTTTCCTGATTCAATGGAAAAACTATCTTGGTTTTCTCGTGTGAATTGAAATTTTTCTGCCGTATTATCTGCAAAAGCTCCCATAGAAACATGATCATACGCATTCTCAAGGCCGTCATAAAGCATATGATCAAAAATGGAGCCATGACCCATACGATATCCTGAACGCACTTTTGGCAAAATATAGGGCGCATTGGACATGCTCTCCATCCCACCAGCGATGGCAGTTTCAAAACTTCCAGCTTTAATGCCGTCAGAGGCAATCATTACCGCTTTCATACCCGACCCGCAGACTTTATTAATAGTGGCGCACGGAACACCTTGTGGCAATCCCGCCCCTAAAGCCGCCTGACGGGCGGGAGCTTGACCGAGGCCTCCCGGCAAAACGCACCCCATGAAAACTTCATCAATTTCGGAAGGATTTAGATTTCCCGCTTGAAGAGCTCCTTGAATTGCTGCACTTCCCAATTGAGTGGCCGTAACACCTGCAAGATTTCCTTGAAAGGATCCCACAGGTGTTCTTTTGGCCGATAAAATCACAACGTTTTCCATAAATTTTCCTTTCAAGCGGCTTCGCGAAAAATCTCGCGACCAATTAGCATTCTTCGAATTTCAGAGGTTCCGGCCCCAATTTCATAAAGTTTCGCATCGCGCAAAAAGCGCCCCGTTGGATATTCATTAATATAACCGTTACCCCCCAGAATTTGAATGGCTTGAAGCGCCATTTGGGTTCCATTTTCGGCCGCAAATAAAACACATCCAGCTGCATCTTTTCGCGTCACACGTTTTTCATCACAAGCTTTGGCCACCGCATAAACATAAGCGCGAGAGGCCGAAAGAAGTGTGTACATATCTGCAACCTTCCCTTGAATAAATTGGAAATCGCCAATTTTTTGACCAAACTGTTCGCGTTCAGCAGCATAAGGCACGGCCACATCCAAACAGGCCTGCATAATCCCCAAGGGTCCCGCTGCAATAACAACCCGCTCATAATCCAATCCGGACATAAGGACACGTACACCGTGGTTCACCTCACCCAAAACATTTTCTAAAGGCACTTCACAGTCTTCAAAAACGAGCTCACACGTAGGAGAACCCCGCATCCCAAGTTTGTCCAACTTTTGAGCCACTTTAAATCCTTTGAAGTCTTTCTCGATAATAAAAGCTGTGATTCCCTTGGATCCGGCCTCAGAATCTGTTTTGGCATAAACAACCAACGTGTCTGCATAAGCACCATTGGTGATCCACATTTTCGATCCATTGAGAATGTAAGCACCTTCTGATTTTCGAGCCGTAGTTTTCATAGAAACCACATCAGATCCCGCCCCAACTTCGCTCATGGCCAAAGCCCCCAAATGCTCGCCTGAACAAAATTTCGGGAGATATTTTTTCTTTTGACCCTCGTTTCCATTCAAGCGAATTTGATTGGCACAAAGATTTGAGTGCGCCAAATAGCTGAGCCCCACAGAGGCAGAGGCCCGCGAGATTTCTTCAATTGCAACCACATGCTGAAGATATCCCATGTTGGATCCACCAAATTCTTCCTCAATTGTAATACCTAAAAGCCCAAGCGCACCCAATTTTGGCCACAAATCCCGCGGGAAAGCATCCGTGCGGTCGATTTCCTCCGCCCGTGGCGCAATCTCCGTTTCTGAAAAGCCACGAACCGATTCCCGAACCGCATCCGTAAGTTCGCCCAAACCAAAATTCAACATTGAAAACATGCTCGTATTCCACCCTACCCCGATTGATTTTTATTGAACCTGCCTTATGGGCAAATCAGTGATGATCTTAACGCCTTCAATTGTAATAGGCAATCCAGTCGTGAAGAGAAATTCAGGACAAGCTCATGAAAAACCCGCATCGTCATACCGTTTTCTACTTTTTTATGAGATGAGTCTCCCTCACAAAAATATCCCCTAGAATGCTCCTACCAAATATGCTATAGACTAATTACGGTTTAATAAAAAACCGCGATACATAAACGAAAAATACGGGAGAAGAAAATGAAATTTAAAATATTAAGTTTATTTTTAACAGTAAGCCTACTTTGCTTTGGTTCAGGGGTAAAAGCTCAAACAGACGCTAATGCAAATGCTTCAAATCAAGAAGCTCCAGCAGCTTGCCCAGGTGGTGCAGTTCTTAAAACAGCATTTAGCACAATACTTTGTAAAGCAGCAACTTTGCCCATATTAGGTAACGCAGATTGTTCTACATTTTGTAGTAATATCGGCGCTGGCAAGACTACACCTGGAAAGACAGTAGAAGCTTGTATGGCTTATATAAAAGGAATTCCAAACGTAGGTAGCGTCTTAACAAGTTTTATCAGTCAAGGTTGTGATAAGGCTTGCTCAGCTAATTTTGTTTGTAAATCTTGTTCTGAAGATGCTACACGAAAGGTATGTGGCTATCTCTGTTGCCCAATTGATCAAAGTACTGTAAAAAACTGTATGAGCAAGAATAATGATGATTGTAAAAATTATATTGAGTCTGGATCAAAAGGAGAAATATAATTTTTTTTAGAATTTTTAGAAAGCCCCCCACTTTGGGGGCTTTTTTATACGCGCGAAAAAACCACGGGGCTAGCCCCGTGGATGTAGCGCTCCCCCAAGCCTTCTTGCTATGATGCGAAGTATGCAGATAAGGAAGCAAGGACACTGCGCCTACCAATGTGAGTATCACCTGGTGATTGTGAGCAAATATCGACGAAAGATATTGAATGAAGGTAGTTTTGCGTATTTCACAGAAGTGATGAATCAGATAAGGGAGAAGATGCCTGAAGTCATCATCCTAACGATGAATTATGATAAGGATCATATTCACTTACACCTATCTATTCCCCCTAAGATAAGAGTTAGCGATGCAGTTCGAACCATAAAGTCCATGAGCGGCAGATTGTTGAAGAAAAAATTCGAGTATATGAGAAAAGCTTATTGGGGCGTGGATGGTATTTGGTCAGATGGTTATTTTGTATCCACAGTTGGGGTAAATGAGTACGCGATCAAGCGCTATATAGAGCATCAAGGGCAAGAAGACTTGGGGCAAGCGCAGCTTGTACTCGGCCTATAGGCCGACCGGGATACCACGGGGCTTGCCCCGTGGAGTGTTCACCAGGTCCAATTTTTGACGCCCCCGTTTGTTTGTAAGCAGGCACTGAAATAAGGTACTGTCGCAAAGTTTTTAAAAGAGATGGTTCATAAAAAGAGAATCTGTTAAGCAAGCTTTTCCCATAAAGGTGGAGGAAAGGCTTATGAATATCTTCAAAGGTTGTCATTATCCCAAAGATGTCATCATGATGGCTGTTCGCTGGTATTTAGCCTATTCCTTAAGCTACCGGAAGGTTGAAGAGTTTCTGGAGGAGCGTTGAGTCTATTGAGATCATGCCACGGTCAATCGTGGGGTAATTAAGTTTTCAGTGATTTTTTAGGAAACGCAAAAAGCCAGTAGGCAACAGCTGGCGCATGGATGAAACCTATATCAAGATTAAGGGGAAATGGTTTTATTATTACCGTGCGGTCGATAAAGCAGGGAAGACAATTGACTTTTATCTGAGTGAGAAACGAGATAAGAAAGCAGCCCGGGGATTCTTTGAAAAGGCCATTGCCAGCAGTGGAAAGCCTGAAAAAGTAAACATTGACAAAAGCGGCGCCAACTTAGCGGCGCTGACATCCCTCAATGATTATCTGCCTGCAGAAGAAAGGATCTGCGTTCGTCAGCTTAAGATTCTGAACCAAATCATCGAACAGGACCATAGGTTTATCAAAAGGATTACCAAGCCCATGATGGGATTCAAAAGCTTTTGGGGGGCTCAAGCTACACTGATTGGAATCGAATTATGTCATATGCTTAAAAAAGGACAAAATGCCATGATCCCAACTTTATCCCCTTGGCAGCAATTTTATGCCCTCATAGGATAAATCTGTCCAGAACGGACGCTCATCATCGCCTTTAAAAAAATTTTCGACAGAGCCAAGTTTTACATGTCGCAATAATTGGGCCCGCTGCCGCCTTGAGGGGGAACCCAGTTGATATTTTGAGTGGGGTCTTTGATGTCGCACGTTTTGCAATGAATGCAGTTTTGAGAATTAATCTGGAGCTTGGGTCGACCCTCTTCCTTCACAATTTCATAAACGCCAGCGGGACAATAGCGCGTTTCGGGACTTCCGTATTCGCGATAATTCACCAGCATCATACGTTCGGGATCACGCAAAGTCAGATGGCACGGCTGGTTTTCATCGTGGCTGATATTGGAGAGATAGACGGAGGACAATCGATCAAAAGTAATCTGATTGTCTGGCTTGGGATAGTCAATTTTTTGAAAATACTCTGCAAATTTTGTGGTTTTAAAATCGGCACGATGTTTAAGCGTCCAGGGACTTTTTCCGCGGGTAATGAAGGTTTCAAAAGCCGCATTCAAAAGGCCTACCCAGAGCCCCTTTTGAAATCCAGGGCGGATGTTACGTACTTGATAAAGTTCCTTCCAGACCCAGCTTTTTTGAAGTCGGTCTTTGTAATTGAATTCGGAACCTTTCGTGAGATGCTCAAATGCAGCTTCTGCAGCCACCATTCCAGATTTCATGGCGGTGTGGGACCCTTTTATTTTGGGCACATTTAAAAAACCGGCGGCACATCCAATTACTGCACCGCCTGGGAATGTGAGTGCAGGGATGGATTGAAAGCCCCCTTCATTGAGTGCGCGGGCGCCATAGGAAAGCCTTTTGGCCCCTTCAAAAACACCTCTGATTTTGGGATGGAGTTTAAAACGCTGGAATTCCTCAAATGGGCTTAGGTAAGGATTGGGATAATCGAGTCCCACCACAAATCCCACGGCAATCATAGAGTTTGACATATGATAAAGAAAGGAGCCCCCATAGGTGTTCGTTTGAAGTGGCCAGCCGATGGTATGAAGAACTTCGCCTTCGCGGTGGTGTGCAGGATCGATTTCCCAAATTTCCTTAATTCCAAGGCCATAGGTCTGAGGCATTGCCTCATTCCTTAAATTGAATTGTTTTTCCAATTGTTTGCTGAGTGATCCACGGCACCCCTCAGCTAAAAGCGTCAATTTTCCATAAATTTTCACGCCCGCTTGATAAAGGTCCGTGGGCTCTCCCATTTTATCAAGCCCCATGGCTCCCGTTTCAATACCAATCAAGGAGCCTGATTTATCGATCAAGGGACTTACGGCTGCAAATCCGGGATAAATCTCAACGCCCAGACTTTCGGCCTCAGTCCCGAGCCATTTTGTGAAATTCTCAAGGCTGATGATGTAGTTCCCTGTGTTGTTCATCTGTGGGGGGGTGAGCAGAGGGATGGCGTTCTTTTTCGTTAAAAATAAAAAGCGATCATGTGTGACGGGAGTTAAAAGTGGTGCACCTTTTTCCCTCCAATTGGGGATGAGTTCGTCTAAGGCCCTCGGCTCAAAAACGCAACCGGAGAGAATCTGAGACCCAACAACAGAGGCTTTTTCTAAAATGCAAACGGAAAGATCAGGCGAGAGTTGTTTTAGGCGAATGGCGGCAGAAAGTCCTGCGGGTCCAGCCCCCACAATCACCACATCATAGTGCATGGATTCATCAGACATTATAGACAATGCTCCCCTTCTCTTTTTTTATTTTTTTAGCATGAGTCAAAAAATATATCCACAGCACAGTTCCTCTTTTGTTTTCTATTCAAAGCCCCAACCATAAAAATCCAAAACCGATTATTCCGATAAGAATGAGGCCATATTTTCCACCAGGGGCTTGATAGGAAGTCTCAGTTTGCTGTGCACGTAATTTCCAGACACAAGCCGCGGGGGCTAAAAGCGCAAAGACACTTAAGAACGCTGCTGCATATTTAAGGGCTATCACGAATCCATCGGGATAAAATTGCACCACAAGCCAGGGGGGGAGAAAGCTCAAAATAATAGCTATGTTTTTTTTGGATTTCTTCTGAGAGTCTAGTTTTTCTGAAATCAAAAGATAAAGCGCAAATCCTACCCCCAAAAACGAGGTCGTCATGGCGAGCAACGAATATCCCATATTGAAAATTTTCACATTAGGGACGCCTGATTGCGTAGAGAGCATTTCGATGAAAAGACCAATCCCTCCGCCTTGTGCACGCAGGGCCTCAAAGCTGAGGACACCTTCGACGGGCAGAATACCTTTGCTGACACCAAGCCACAGCGCATAAACCAAGAAAGGCAGAAGTGTGCCAATCAAAATGGCGCGCTTTAAAATTTTCACGTCCTGATTACAATAATTCACAATATAAGGAATGCACACTTGAAATCCAAAAGACGTGAAAAAGACAGGCAACATCAAAGACCATTGCGGCCAGGAATAGGGGACTGAGGACATCCAATTCTCAATCTGAATATGAGGGGTGAGGAGAAACACCATGCCCAATAAAAAAATTCCTTTGAGCGTCAAAAATCCGCGATTGATGTAATCCAATTTATGAATTCCTGCAGCGATGATAAGCGCAAAAAGAAATGTAAAAACCCCGCTCATCAACAATTGCGAAGAGAAAAAAGACTCAGGGAGTGCAGCGCGAATCAACGACGTTTGTCCTGCAATGTAAGCCGCAACCAGGGCATAAAGAAGGGCCCCTAAAGAGAACAGCACAATTGATGCAGATTTTTTTCCAAACACAATTTTTGTGATCTCAGAAATACTAATTCCCTTTTGGATGCGCAAATTTGCCTCAAGATTAATGAGCGTGGCATAATACATCGCGCTCCAAAATCCAAATAGCACAATGAGCGTTGTGGGATAGTCGATAAAACCAGCGGTTAAGGGCATAGCGAGCATACCCGCCCCAATGGCGGTACCTGCAATGATGAAAACAGATCCAATGAATTTCGAGGTCATGATTTAGACTCCCAATACAATGATGATAAGGCCAAAGATCAACATTCCAAAGGAAAGAAGGGGAGATCCTTCTTTTAATTTCAGAAGAATGAGTGCGGGTGTGATCACAGCTAAAATGCTTAAGAAAATGGCGGCATATTTTAAGATTTCGATAAACCCTTCAGGGAAAAGTGCCCCTATAAAATAAGCCGGAGAAAAAGTAAGAACAGCCACAATTAAACGCGGCAAAGGCAGACGCTCAAGAATGAGATCAAAAAGCCCCATGCCTACGCCTAAAAATGAAGTTGCAATCGCTAAGAATGCAAATAAGCTACTAAGGAGCGCAATCATAGGGCTTTTGGTGATTCCTCCTAAAAATGCCATAAATATTCCCACATCTTCATTGGGAAGGCTTGAAAAACTCTGAGGTCCTGAAAGGGGCAAGACTCCCTCTGTGACCAAAAGCCAGAGAAAATAAATCACACAAGGAAGTAAACTTCCCCACAGCATAATGGATTTCAGTTTGGATTCATCGTTTCCGCAATAGTGAATGAGACTGGGGATTGAGGCATGAAATCCAAAGGAAGTGAAAAAGACAGGCAAAACCAAACTCCACGTGGAAAACGTTTGAGCGGGCTTAATGTCTAAATGAGAGAGACTTACATTTGGTATCAAAAGCCAAACCATTATAGCAAAAATGATCATCATCCCCATAAAAAGGATTCTATTTTTGCGATCCAACCAATGAGTCCCCAAAACCAGAGGAAGACCGAAGACCGCCAAAAATCCAATCCGAAGAAAATCTTGACTTACGTGTGGCAATTGAATCGCTAAAAGAGAGGATCCTCCCTCCATGTAGGCTGCTAAAAGTGCGTTTAAAAAAAGGATTAAAATGCCTGTTAAAAGATGCTTATAAGGCGCGCCAAAAATATCTCCTGCAATCCAGGCAATGCTTTGCCCGGGTGAGGTTTTAAGGCTGCATTTCACCATCATGAGGGCAGAGGTGTACATCAATCCCCACAAAAGAAAAAGAGCAAAGATGGACCCCAAAAACCCCAAGGGGGCTGCTGTTAGCGGCATGGCTAGCATCCCCGCACCAATAGTTGTTCCCGCCACAATAAAAGTAGCGCCAATTTGACGATTCATGTCAAAAATCCTTTAATTTCTGATTTAAAAAAAATAGCGATGAGGATGAGTCGAAAAAATGTTACGCCCGTGGGGCGTAAAAGAAAAAGAAATAAGAAAGGGTGTGCATTTTTTCCATGGACCCATTATGGACACAGCTGTTTTCTGTCGTCAAGAGCATTTTGAAGAATGTCCGAGTTCATATCAAATGAGACTCAAGAGGCCTCGAGAATATGAGAGTGAATATAGTGCAAAGGAGTGAGGCCTTTCAAGGCGCGATGAGGCCGATAAGAATTATACTTTGAGACAGCTTGAGAGAGCTCAAAGCGCATAGAAGCTATGGAATCAGCCAGGACTTTGTTTTGGTTGTAAAATTCCTCCCGGAATATACGATTTCCCCACTCAACGCCGCCGTTGTAAGTGGGCTTTTTGGGGGGCAAAACAATTAAGGGAATGCCCAGATCTTCACAGGCTTCCTCAAATTCCGCCATAAATTCAGATCCTTCATCAACTTGAATGGATTGAATTTTAAAGGGGGCCTGCTTTACAAACTCAAGCAAGAAGCGTTTGGCACTTGAGCTCTTGGCATGGGCATACACACTCGCATAGATAAATTTCGAGCCTCTTTCCCAAGCCTGGAAGTGCTTGAAACAGATACCATTTTTCGTCACCGTCATAGGGTCAATCTGAACCCGTTCACCAAGCCTCATCGTTTTATAATCCTTAAATGTCCAGGGCTTTGCATGGCTTTTAAATTGTCTTTTTCTTTTTGTTCTCAGGGCGGAGGGTGATTTTTGCACAAGCCCCTTGTTTTTGAGGGAGGTCAGGAGACGGCCGACGGTGCTTTCGCTCAGGATTTGCCCATGGTCTCGCTTGAGAATGATGGCGATTTTCTCTTTGCCATAGGTGGGATTTTCGCGGCGCACTCTCAAAACAAGCTGAAGTTCTGCCTCCCTCCAGCGCGGTTTGTTGAGATTTCGTGGCTTTTTTGAAGGTGGAGCCATCCCATTTTCAATATCACGCAGAATATTTTTGTGGCGATAATAAGTTGCGCGGGACATCCCGCAAATTTCTTGGCACGTGGAATCGCAAACGTTTTCAGATTTCAGCTTTTCCCAGAGCCTCACGCCGTCTTCATACCGTTTGCGATAGGCGTCAAAACAGTCTTGTGTGCGCGCATATGCATAAAGCCTATGCTTATTTTTATGTAATCCGTGGATCCTCATCCAGTCCTCCATCAATAGGTTTTTTACATTTCCTATTTTTGAGGCCTGGTTTGGGTATGGCAATGGAGATGAGAACTGGGTTGCAAAAATTGGAGAGTTAATCCGGCAGTAAAAAAGAGAGGCCCAAACTGGGCCTCTCTTTTTTGATATCACGTCAAGTGAGAAGTTGATTATTCTTTCCCAATAATCCGATTCACAAAAAGCATTGAGCACCCTAAAGTTAAAAGATTCAGTCCAACCAAAACACCTAAGGCAAAAACCGCACTGATCGGGAAATAAACAAACAGAATTGTTCCAAAAACAATGTTCGTAAAACCTGCAATCACAGACCAATACCATTTTGGAGAGGCCGTACGTTGGCGAAGACCCGCAACAAATTGAAGTCCGCCTTGTGCGAGAAAAAGAATAATAAGGAGATAAGTGATAGCAAAAAGACCCATCGTTGGGTTTCCGAGCATCACAATTCCCATCAAAAGATAGAGGATTCCAATACACAAACTGTAAAGATAATCAGCACGTTCTCGCGCTTCATAAGCGCCGAAAGCATGGAAAATACCACCTACGAGAAAAATAGATCCAAAAAAGGCTTCAAGGGTCACCGAACTATAGGCCGGATAAATCACTGAGAGCAATCCTAAAGCAATTAAAATAAAACCCGTCACGTTGGAAAGTGGTGAAGTTTGCATTGAAAAGTTCCTCCTGTTTTAATTTTTTATTAATATATCATAAAAATAGCCAACCTCACAATGGCATAAAAAAACCTTAAAATAAATCTAAAATTATGCTTTAATAAAACATAGAAAATTCCACATAAAATGGCTAATTATGTCGTTAACACTCAAAAGTCTCGCCATTATCGCAGGAGGGCTCATCCCTCAAAAATTCACATGCGATGGCGAGGACTTCTCCCCTCATCTTTCGTGGGAAGGGGCGCCTGCTGGAACGTCATCTTATGTACTCATTATGGATGATCCGGATGCGCCTGTGGGGACTTGGGATCATTGGATCCTTTTTAATATACCTCCCCACATTCAGTCACTTGAGGAAGGCGTTCAACATTTTCATCCCGATGTGAGGTTTGGACGCAACAGCTGGGGACGTCTTAAATATGGAGGCCCCTGCCCACCAGATAGAGAACATACCTATGTTTTTAAACTTTATGCTTTGGATACCGCCCTGCCCTTAGAATCGGGCGCCTCAAAAAAAGATATCGAATCGGATATGGACGGGCATATTCTTGAAATGGCAGCTTTAAAGGCGCGATATGATCGGCCGCGACGGTAGATCTCAGAAAATCTTTCGTTTTTCTAAGTCTTGATTTTCAAGACGGATTCTCCACCCTAACAAAGCCCCATTAATGGCAGAATAAACAAAGGCTATTTTCCAAACACAAAGAACAACCGGCAAAGATCCTGAGAAACAATCTCCTTGTTGTCGCAAGTCGCTCTCTCAGGGTTATATATCTCTTTGGCTTTGAAAAATAAATTACAAAACCTTCTTGGGTTAATTTTTTCATAAGACAACCCTAGGCGTTATTAATAAATAGACTGGGAGGAACACCAAAAATAAAGTACGATGATCATGATGCTAATAAAAAAGGGAGGCACTATCATGAAGAAAATTTTTATGATTTCAATGCTATTAAGCACGTCATATTATAATATCGCAAAGGCCCAGACTAACTTTTGTAATGTTGAAGGAACCTGTTGGAATGATCTTGCATTTGTTATGGACAATGATAATTATTGGTATGATCCATGTTGCTATATTATTCCACAGAATCTCGATTCAACCAATTGCAGCGGTTATGTGTCATGTTGCAATAACAACAGCAGTAAATTGAGTGAAAATAATAACTGCCCTCCTGGCTGGTCAAATAATGCCTTGTTAAATAAAAACAATAAAAATCTACCCATTCATAAAAATCCGAACAACAATAACGAGACAACACATTGAACTGCAATATTTTTTAAGAAAAATCCCTTGAATGACAATCGCTCAAGGGATTCCGCTTTTCAATAATTCTCAGCCTTAAGACTTTTTTACTTTAAGGGCTTGCAGTTTTGATTCATATCGTCTATGACTCTCTCCAACCAGGCGCCCGTAGCTCAATTGGATAGAGCACCTGACTACGGATCAGGAGGTTAGGAGTTCGAATCTTCTCGGGCGCGCCACTTAATTTCTTCGAAGGGTTCCCCATCACCGAGTCTTATCCCGAAGGAGTTGTTAAACTCCACAACTTCTTTGAGCAACTCGTTCAAGAGGACGGTTCTTATTATGTTATTACAGACGAAGAAGATTATATTGTTCTTGTGGACTCTCAAGAACACGATAATGATGATGATAATGAACCCTTAACTGTGATGCTTTTGTGGTTCAAAGATTACCTGGCGGACGCAAATGCTTTTGCTGCCGGCAAATCTATAAAACCTATTCCCCTCGATCATTTCTTGGAAGAGATGCTTCCCGAGCTTTTGGAGAACCAAACCCTTTTAGGAATTAATTGGTCTGAAGGCGGCGAGTGTCTTGAGCTTTTCCCAGAAGAATTTCTCGACATTCTCGAGGGAGCTGGTGAAGAAATCGATATCGAGCAAGATAATTAAACGTTGTTCTAAGGACGATTAGGGGCGCAAAATCATGCCCCCATTCTCGCCCACAAAGTAATTGTCGTTATTTAAATTTTCCAAATCATTATTGGTAATGTTATCCTATGCGAAGGTACATTAGGCTTAACCTCCTGTTAACTGTTTTTTTTTGTAAACTAAGAGACAGATTGTAAATCAACAATTTCATCCAGGAGGCACTTTATGAAAATCCATCACCTTGCTTTGATCATTATTACAACTGGGATGAGTTTTTCTCTAAAATCAAATGATCAAGTCAATTTTAAATTCACAAACAAATCAAATTACCCTTTAACTTTGGACAATTATCATAATAATTGCATAGTGGGCGGGGCTAAAGGATCTAAGATTGTGCCCGCTAATGGGGGGAGTTATCAGGAGTCTTTTACAAAAAGTGAACGCATCTATGATTGTCTAGATTACCCAGGGACAATGCATTTTCAATTCTCATACCCAACTTATGCTGCAAAAAAAGATGCGAAATATGAATTTATTGTGGATAGTGATGAAAAAAATGCTCCCGGCGTGACTTATTACATTGAAAATAAAGGCACTGGTATTGATGTCACAACCTCTGCTCAACCCTACTATAAAAGAACCTCATCAAAAAACAAAGACTCTGTTCTAGGCTCTTCTAAGACTTATGATGTAACAGTTACGTTAAGTGATGCAAAGCTTAAAACTAATCCCATAAATTTTCAATTTAAAAATAGTTCCCACTACCCCGTGACCATAAAATGGAATCAAGAAAATTCAAACTGTTGGTCTCCAGGACCTAAGGAGATGATATTTATACCACAAACAGTCCTCCCTGGAAAAAGTTTGAGTCTTAATACGCAAGTTGATAATTTGGGGGCCTGTGCACTTACCTCCTCAAACTTAAAATTTGCATTTTCCTCACCCTATCATTCTGTATCTGTTGTATTTTTTGCAAAAATTAATAATGAGCTGACTCACATCTACGGCCCAGAGACAGGAGATAACTCTTTGGGGCTTTATACAAACACCAATTCACCCAATACGACGTCTATTGAATTTGTAGATAAAATTACTTCCACAAGTCCTGTAAATTTTGTATTTGTGAACTCATCAGGTGTTAATATAAATCTCGATAAAGTAAGTTCCACCTGTTGGGATCTCGAGAAAAACCTTCAATCCCCAATAAGGCCTGGTCAAAAACTTTATATTTCAACCCATACGCATATTCTCAATGATTCACAATGTGTAAATAACACATCATCCACAATGACCCTTAAGTTTACAGGAGGTAGTAGCCAGAAAACCTTCACAATCACAAAACCATTCAATGGGCCTATTACGTCTCAGGTAGATACCACCCAAAAGGACTTTTGGGCACTCATTATACCTAACGGAAAGTATAATAACGATGTTGCTATTGAGTTTATAAAACCAGGAAAGCCCGGTTTACTGAAAGGAGCGCCCCTTAAAAAGTCGCGACCCCTTTAAATGTTTTACACGCATACGGAATCATAACCCCCAGGAGAATGACACTTTTACTTCATCGTGGAGTCGATCACTTCTGACCAGAGGAATTGCCCCATACGTTGTGCAATAAATTGATCATCGTTGGTCACAACCACAATAGCCAAATCGTGCTTTTTTATGAGCCCTATGAAGGCGGAAACGCCGTTTATATAGCCCCCATGAAATACAAGACGTGAAGCGTGCGTTTTGTCATTTTTGAGCTCAAAAACCCTCCAGCCCAAAGCATAGCTGGACTTGATTTGGGACTCGGGACGAGGAAATTTCATTCCCCATGAAAATACGTCGGGGGCCAGTGTCCGGGGCTCATGAAGATGATCAAATTCTTGCAATAATTGAAGTTTTGTAAAGGCTATCAAATCATTCAAGGAGGCATAAACGCCTGCAGAAGAACTCACCGCCTCTGGATAATTTTTGGGAATTCTCCCCAAATCCGAAAGGGATTTTGTTTTTTTATCAAAAAGGTGGGGGTGAGCCATAGGCGCATTTTGAGGTGGGGCAACAATTGCAATATGATCGAGACCACGTTTTGAAAGCCCTTCGTGAAATGCTATAGGCCACGGTTTTCCCAAAGCCTTTTCAACGACATTTTCCAAAAGACTATAGGCCGCATTGCTATAAAGGAACGTTTTTCCAGGAGATGATTTCACTTCACTTTTCAAAAGCTTGGTAAGAATTTCTGGACGTTTCATTCCTTTTTCAATATCCGAATTACCCTTATAGGCATAACCCGTTGTATGACTGAGGATATGTTGAAGTTGAATACCTTTGGCGATCTGAGGGATGGCCCTTTCAACGCTTCCCTCAAATGAAAGATTTCCTTTTTTTACAAGGTCAGACACAACAAGGGCTGCAATGGGTTTTGACGAAGATCCTAAAGCAAAATAAGTATCCGCCGTAATAGCAGGACCGCCTTCGTATTCAACGCCGAATGTTTTGGAATAGACGACTTTTCCTTGATAAAGAATGGCTGCAGCGGCGCCATAAGATTGTCCTAAATTCTCATCCAATTTCTGAATTGTTTTTTCAATGGCCTCAGGAATCGTGGGGTGCGCAAAAATCATCCCTGGAAAAACAAAAAGGGTTGTGAAGGCTATGGCCATATTTTTCTTCAAATTCATAAATAATTTCCTTTTTTAAATTTTAGTAATAATAAGGTGTTTCATTAGCCCAAACAGTACCTTTGTATTTTTTGTGCAATCTGTGAAACCATTCGGGGCTTTTATTTTCTAAGTCATCTCTCCACCACGTACACCGTCCCCTATCCCAACCGCCATGAAAACATTTTGAGACTAAATAATGCAAGGCTTCTGCTTCCTGATCGCTTTTTTGGTTTTTATTCCCCTGTATCACCTTAAGAAAATAAGAAATGGGTGGTACCGTTTTCTTCAGAAAATCCAATGGGAGATTAAAACTGTAAGTGATTTGAGTGAACTGACATCTCTGACAACGTTCTTTCAATCCTTCAACTATCAATACGCGGTGCTCTGAGGAAGGATAACCCATTAAATCCGCTTCAAAAAGAGCCTTCCCAAATTCCAATAAACTTTTTTTATCTTGGGGGGATTCTATTAGTTTCTTCATGTATGGTTTGAGGATAGAAAATATCTTAAGAGATTTTTCATCCATCTTTTCATAAAGGAAGAGAGCCTCTTTCAACTTTCCCATCAGCACATAGCGCATCATCAACTCGTCGATCAAAAGAGCACGGATATCCCCCTGGATGTTAGGATTTTCTAAGAGTTGATTCAGCTCCTCATCCGTAAATTCAAGGACAACATCAGCAAGAAGAGAGAGACTTAGGTTTGGCTTCATGAACAGGAGATCAAATTTACGCCCCCTTTCAAATTGAAGGCAAATCATCTCCAATTCAATGTATTTCACTTGATCTTCTTCCACCTGACCTGCAATGATTTTGAGAAGGTCTAAAGCACGATCAGATTGACCGAGGGCCCTTAAAGAACGCACGCGCAGCATTTCAAAACTCAGACCTATGTTGTCATTGGGGATCAAAATGAACGACTTGGATTCCATATCAACAACTTCTTGAAACATCCCCAGTTTATAGAGCACCCATGCGCGTAAAAATTTGTATAATCCAGGGTAAGATACGAATCTTTTTTCTTCTCGCTCCAATACGCTAAGGAGATCTTTTGAGAGATTTGATTTTTCTAATATATAAAATGCAATAATCATGGGGGAATCAACACCAGGATTAATCTCCCCTTTGAAATAACGTTTAAACTCCAAGAGAGTTTCAAATTCTTGAGCGGTTGTTTTTTGAGGTTTTTCCCCTCCCGACTCTCTTGGTGTCAACACTCTATTGACGGCTTCTCGCATACTTTCATTCAGCTGTTTTTCATCATTCAACATAAAGAAAATTTTCCGCTGAATATTTTTTGAAGTATCCACATAATGCCCTTTTGGATACCTTTTAAGATAATCTTGAAAAAGCTTTAATGCGTGTAATAATTTCTCTTTATCAATCTCGCCTTCTTTAGGCGTCCAAAATCCGTCCCACGCTTTTTGCGACTGAACCAAAAGGATACGAGCCTCCATATAAGCCGCCGTTTCTTGCAGCCAATTATCATGAGATCCCCCTTTTAGAAAGTCAAACAGACCCAAGAAAGATGAGGCCTTCTGGTTCTTCAATTTTTCATAAAGTTCAAGGGACTTTTCATAGTCGTGGGTATAAAAAAAATAAGAAGCCTCAAGATATGTTTTATAGGCTCCAACCTTTTTCTCATCTAAACTTTGAATCATATCTAATAAATTGACGCCCTTCATCTCATCACCACAAAATGAAAGCATGTAATGGCGTAGTCGTATAAGATCCTGAAACCCTTCATTCGCTTGAGGATCGTAAGAGGCGGCTTTTAAGAAATTGAGCGCACTTGCATAAGTATTACTTCCACAAAACCAATGCCCTAAATCGTGATAGTCAAGGAGCTGGGGGGCAATTGGTTCAAGTTTCTTGTTTTTTTCCAAATCGTTAATTTGGGATTGGTAGTCTGTGAAGGTCATCTCATCTTGAGGCGCCCTAGAAAAATATTGATTCAAAGTTCTATAAAAAGCACTGACATTAGAATCATAAACAGGATTATAATTAGGATCAATATAGGGAGGAGCACTCCAATAAATATAGTCTTCGCGTGGATCAGTAGCACAGGCCTTACTTTTTGTGTGAAACAAAGAAAAAATGAGGATAATGCTCAAAAAAAACTTTAGTCTCATAACTTCTCCTCATTTTTCTTCTGAACAAATAGAACAACCCCTTTAAAATAAGGACTTGTCTGAAGTTGATTGATATAAATATTTGGCGTTTGATGGTTAAGTAATCCCACCTTAAATGGTATGTCAATGCGCGCAAGCTTATGAATATACTTTTTTATATCTGAAAAATGTTGGCGGTCTTGGTAAAGCTGAAAAATGATTTCATCTGTATTTTTTGCAAGTGCGCGAAGACTCTCTTTTTGACCAAATAGAATCCAATCTCCAAGCCCCGTAATGCTCAGTTGATATTCAGGTTTTAAGAGACTTTTCACTTGAGAGAGAAAATCATTATAGACAAGTAATTTTGAAGTAGGGGAATCAAAATCCAACTGCAGACCAACAACTTTCACATTGTGATGAATCCACAACGCGGCATTTCTCTCAAATAATTTCATAAGGTCTTTCGGATGCGGCAAACCACCTGAAATTCGATAAACAATATAAATTTTATGCACTGTAGGATGCGGAAACAGACCTAAACGTTCATAAGAAACCCTTTCTTCATTTTTTCTCAAAATTCCTTGGTAAATATAAAAAACCGAGTTTTCCATCCCTTTCTCAGGTCGAATTCCTGCCCAAATCCAATAATCGACAGGGAAGTTTTTCTGAGACTGAAGATAAAACCAGCTTCCTGCACCTAAAATAAGCAGAGAAAAGCAAGCAACGAGCCACCTCCAGGGAAAAACCTTTATTTTTTGAATGGGAGGAGCTTGCCTTTTTATCATTCCCAATTACCCCTCCTTATCAGGCAAAAATCCTTCCTGCTGAAGTTCCCAGAGATGGGCAAAACGCCCCTTTGCAGCAAGAAGTTTCTTTTGGCTCCCCTCCTCCACAATTTGACCTTTGTCAAAGACGAGAATGCGGTCCATCATTTTCAGTGTGGAGAGACGGTGGGCCACGACAAGCGTTGTACGTCCAACCATGAGCTCTTCCAAACTGTCATGAATTTTCTTTTCGGTAGCCGAATCCAAAGCGGAAGTTGCTTCATCTAAGACCAAAATAGGGGCATTTTTCAAAATGGCGCGCGCAATGGCCAAACGTTGGCGTTGACCACCTGAAAGCCTAAGCCCTCGCTCACCTACCGTCGTATCGTATCCAAACTCCAGCTGCATAATGAATTCATGACAATGGGCCCGCTTTGCGGCCTCAATCACCTCTTCATCCGTTGCGTCCAAGCGACCATAGCGAATGTTTTCCATGATGGATCTATGAAAAAGACTAGGATCTTGGGGAATAACGCCAATATTGGACCTTAGGGATGCCAAAGTAGCATCCGCAATGTTCTGTCCATCAATCAGGATTTGGCCCCCATTAATGTCGAATTCCCGCAAGAGCAAATTCACAAATGAGGTTTTTCCAGATCCTGAAAATCCGACAAGTCCTACCCTCTCTCCAGCTTTAATAAAAAGGGAAAGATTTTGAAAGAGCGGTGAATTTTTCCGGTATCTAAAGTTCACATTATCATAGCGAATTTCACCCTGGTGCGCTTCCAATTTCAAGGCATCTTGAGGATCTGCAATTTCCCGCTCAGTTTTCAAAAGTGTGAGCGCCCCCTCAAGGGTTCCCAAATCATTAAACAAATCCACAAGGGAAATGCTCATATGCCAAATAAGGCCAATGAGATTAAAACTACTCATCGCAACAAGCGGGAAATCTCCGGGGGTAATCCATTGAGCATGCCAGCCCAAAAGCAAACAGTATGTGATGAGGAAAATAAAGACGGCCGTCAGCGCCCCGCGGATTAAGTTTACCTTTTGAAGACTGAGGCCCGCAATTTTGGATTTTTCAATTTCAGTCCTCTGATATTTTCCGAGCCTTTTCGTTTCAAAAGGAATCCGGGCAAAAAGCCGCATAACAGAGGCATTAGCGATAATATCCACCGTCTCTCCATTAAGGCGAACAAGACTTTGATAATGATTCCCAATCTTGGTATTAATCTCATCCAAATAATAAATTGTAATTCCCAGATGCGCTGCGCACCACGTAAGAGTGATGAACGAAAAGAGAAGACTGACTTGTGCCATGACGATCAAGGTAATGAAAAACGCAAATCCAATTCCCAAAACATGCCAATAGAAGTTTTCCATAATGTGCTGGCTACTTCTAGGGATATCTGCGATTTTTGATCCAATGCTTCCCGAAAGATTTTGGGAAAAGTAATTGAGTGATTGGCCTTTTACATAATCAAAGACATCGCCGCGCATGCTGGATTTGAATTTTGGAAACGTATAGACCTCAACAAATCCATACGTACGCATAGCAATTTCCATGAAAAGCCAGGTGATCACAATGCCCCAAATAGGTACAGCGAAAACAGCCCAAATTGAGCCCTCCCCTGGATTTGAGGCCGCAATCAAATCGACCATTAATTTGACGAAATAAGGAAAGAGACACTCGTTAATGGCCCACATTAAAAGGCCAACGAGCATCGTCAAAAATTGCCATTTGTAGAGTTTGGCATAGTGCCACAAAAATGGCACCGCTTTGTGGGGTAATTGCATGATAGTAACTCAGTTTTAAATAAATTTTTTGAAAACGAAAAAAATTAGCCTCTCAAATTGATGAAGAGCTAATGGTGCTGGCGCAAAGCTACTGCTGAAGATTTTCAAATCTAACAGAAGTTTACAATCTTGTCAAGGATGGGTTGTACGAGTGCCAGGGCCACCTCATGAAAAAAATAGCTAAGAGATAGAAAAAATGAGAGCCTACCTGAAAAAAACAGGAGGTAGAAATGGGAATAGAAGTTGAAATTAGTTTTTTAGATCATTTTAAAGATATAGAAGATCCAAGGTCTGAGCGTAATCGAGACTACACAATGTCAGAAATACGCCTTGTCACTCTGTGCGCTGTAATATCTGGAGCAGAAGGATGGCAGGATGTTGAAGACTTTGGAAAGGCAAAGATTGACTACCTTCGTCAATTCTTACCTTACAAGAACGGAATTCCCAGCGATGATACCTATCGTCGATTTTTTAGAGCAATAGATCCCAAGGAATTTCAAGAGCTGTTTCGAAGTTGGGTCGAAAGTCTTAAATCTCAAATGCAAAAGAAAGTTATTGCTATCGATGGAAAATCATCACGGCATAGCTTTGATGAGGGAACTGATATGTTACATATGGTTAGCGCTTATGCGTCAGAAGCCAGATTGGTGTTAGCGCAGGAAAAAGTCTCAGAAAAAAGCAATGAAATCACAGCGATTCCTAAGCTTTTGGAATGGTTAGACCTGAGAGGAACAACAGTCACCATTGATGCAATGGGATGTCAATATGACATTGCCGATCAAATCATTCAGAAAGAGGGAAACTATATTTTTTCTTTAAAAGGAAATCAGGGAACTCTTTGCGAAGATGTAACAACCTGCTTGAGTGATAGCGAATTGAAAACAATTAACAATATCAGCTCTTTTAAGGATTACGATAAAGGTCATGGCCGCCTTGAGACAAGGCAATGTTGGGTCACACATGATGTGGCCTGGCTGCGAGAGCGGCATCCTCATTGGAGCTCAATTCATAGTATCATTCGTATTGATTCTAAACGAGAAACCAAAGATAAAACCACTTACGAAACACGATATTATATCTCTTCTCTCCAAGAAACTCCTCAGAAGGTCCTGGGGGCTATTCGAAGTCATTGGGAGATAGAAAATAATCTTCATTGGGTTTTAGACATGTCTTTTGGAGAAGATCAATCTCGCATCAGGAAAGAAAACGCCCCTCAAGTTATGGCTATTATTCGACATATGGCTTTAAATCTTTTACAGCTTACCAAAGATAAAATGAAGCGTCAGTCTATTAAAAGGCTTAGAAAAATGGCCGGTTGGGACGACAACATCCTTTCCAATATCCTCACTCAAAAATTTTCATGAGGTCGCCCTGCACACACTCCTACACTCTATTGACAGAATCGAAATATTTTTCCAAAATGTCTTTTGGAATTTACTTTCCAATAAAAAATGGCATAAAAGACAACAAGGAGAAATAAATTATGCACACTTTTGCAAGGTTTCTAACCTTAGGATCTCTTGTTTTTGGAGCAGTTGCTTTGCAAGCTACAAATCCTAATCCTGTCCCTATCAATAACAAGAGTTTTTTAATTACATGTAAAAATTGTAATATTAGATCCGATAGTTTTTTGAACTGTGAATGTAAAAGAAAAAATCAACAAAATGCTGACTCAAGTCTTAATTTGAGTAATTTCCATACTCCAGCAGGATCAGTATCTGACCTATGGAAAGCGTTGAGTCTTCAAGTTCAGAACTGTGATGGAATCTTAACAATTACCGAGTCATGTCCTCATAACTGATATTCCCACAAAAAAATAATCACGATTTCTAAATTCAAAGCCACGAACGTAGTTCGTGGCTTTTATTATGCCCAATCAAAATGAAAATTGGGTATTCTATAATGCTCCCCAGAAACTAGACTGACCAGTAGATAAGTGAGATTTTTTTCTTCAAAAATAAAGAAGGAGAAAGACATGATACGAAGAAAACATAGCGCGGGATTTAAGGCCCAAGTGGCTTTGGAAGCGATTCGAGCTGACTTAACAGTGGTTGAAATTGCCAAAAAACACGTAAGCGTCTTATTGGTGTAAATTAGAAAGGGAATACTTAAGATTCCAGGGGAGGAGGTGGGAATAATTATTTTCAGGTGTGGAATTGATGTTGGCGAGGACGTAGCGGAAATAGTCAAAAGCATTGACGCCATTGGCTTTGCAGGTCTCAATGAGGGAATAGATGACAGCTGAGGCGTGGGCACCTTTGACATTGCCCATAAAAAGCCAGTTTTTTCGGCCCACAGCAAATGGACGGATGGCGCGTCCTGCCATGTTGTTGTCAATATCCAAGCGGCCATCATTGAGGTATTCTGTCAAGGGGCCCCATTGCCTTAAAACATAGCCAACCGCTTGCCCCAAGGGACTTTTGGGAACAATCACTTTTTTGTGCTCCTTAAGCAAGACCTTGAATTTCTCAAGGATGGGCTTGGCTTTTTCTTGTCGGAGCTTTTGGATCTTATCGGGCGGGTATTGAGCCTCTTTGGCGTCTTTTTCAATTTTATAAAGGCTTCTGATGATGGTGAGCGCCTCGGCAGATTTGCCCGTGGTGTTGCCTGTACTTTTAATAATGTCCGCAAACTTGCGCCGCGCATGGGCCCAACATCCCACAGCCGTGATGTCTTGACTTTGCGCCAAGGCTTTGTAACCACCATACCCATCCGTATGAAGGTAACCTTTAAAACCCTTCAGGAATTCTTTGGCATTTTCACCTTTGCGTGTGGGCGTGTATTCATAAGAAATGGCGTGATGAGATGACGACCCGGTCATATACACCCACATATAGGATTGCGTTTGCGCCTTGCGGTCACATTCCTTTAAAACTTGAGCCCGCGTTTCATCTGCCCGTACATAAGTCTCCTTGAGAATCTCAGATCTTAAAAGCTCTTTTAAAGGGCTCAAGAGATCACCTATTTGAAGAATCCAACGGCTCATCGTGGCCCGACCTAAGTCAACTTCAAACCGCTCCCACATCTGAGATTGTCGATAAAGGGGTAGATGATCTTGGTACTTGGAGACGATGATGTGGGCCAATAGATTCGCAGATGCCATGCTTTTGAGAAGAGGCGCATTGGGCACTTCAGCCACACGCACCCCTTCGGTGCAAGATTTACAGGCATACTTCAAGCGCACGTTTTGAATGACTTTTAACTGTGCGGGAACGTAATCCAGCTGCTCAGAGATCTCCTCGCCCATCTGATGCAACGGATGTCCACAGGTGCAGATTTTATCACCAGCAATATCATGGATGACACGTTCGCGCGGCAGATGAGCCGGCAACGGACGACGTCCTTTTTTGAGAAGAGTCGAGGAGGATTTGTCCTTTCCAGAGTCATTCTCTGTTTCACTTTCAGCCCCAGCCTTTTCTGCTTCTAAAGGCGGCTCTTCGTAAACCTCATCAAAGACGTTTTCAAACCCGGGGAGCTTGGGAAATTCCTCGAACTTGATCTTCTCAGAGCTCCGCCCAAACTTGCTTTGTTTCATCTGAAGCAATAAATGAGTCAGTCGATCAACCTCTTGCACCAGATGTTCATTTTGTGTGGCTAGAATAGCCTTGTCTTTTTCTGATTTTTGCAAGTTTTTATAGAGCGCCACAGCGTCGAAAACAGAGGAGATTTTGAGTGAAGTTTGGGGCTCATTTTTCATGAGGAACTCTACCCAAAACCCCCTAAAACGTCAATGTATTTCTGAGTTTTTTCAGGTAAAAACCTCAGGAAAATTCTTGAAAATGGACCGCCTTATGGCCTTTGAGCTTTTGATAATTGAGACCCTCTTGCAGCCATCTCAATTGCTGGGAGGTCAACTCCAAAACATCTCCCCTCAAACTCACCTGAAACCTCTCTTTTTCAAGGCGTTTGTACCAAAGACAAAATCCATTCGTCTCCCAATACAAGATCTTCATCTTGGTCAGGGTCCGGTTGCAAAAAACATACATCGTTCCGTCACACGGCACACGACCTAAGCTAGAGGCCACGTAAGCCGCAAGTCCATCAATCGATTTTCTCATGTCCATCGGGGCGGAATAAAACAGAATCTCCCCTCGCGTCTGCTCAAACATGGCAACTCCGCAGTATTGCAATTACACGCTGAAGCGTAATCCCATCAAATCCCGGCACAATCTCAATCCTCTCCCCGGACATAAAGCGAATCTCAAGGGGCACGGGAGCTTGGCGAGCCTCTGCTTGAAGGGCAGGACTCTCAAATAAATCTAATGTTTCTGGACTCTCGTGCCCCACCACAGCAGTCGCCACAAAGCGCCCGACCGATGACCCCTCAAATAGCCTTCTTCCCACGCGGGGAAACCAATACTTAAAGGACGAATAACTCAGTCCTCCAGCCGTACAAAATTTTTCCTGACTCAATCCGCTCTTACGCCAGCTCTCGATCTGCTCTTCCCAATATTTCAGCTTCCCTGCGGATCTTTCATCTCGCGTTTGACGTTGCCCCGTCCTTTTCTCCTTCATCATTTTCATCTCCGTAGTTGTTTTACGGAGTCAACCTTGTCCTATTTTCCTCACACCTAAAAGATGCGGGTCCTATGACGCTTACGATAGGATTGAGGTCAGGAGAGTCAGTTGGGAGAAAGAGGAGATGGCAGCGAAATTTCTCAATCAAATCTTTCGTTTTTGGCGATTTGTGAAAGGCGGCATTGTCCATAATCAGGGTGGTATTTTTTGATAAATTCGGCAATAAAACCTCCTCAAGCCAAGCATTAAAAAGATCTGCATGACATCCACCTTGAAAGGTGAAAGGCGCCACGAACGCACCCTTCATGAGACCGCCAATGATACTGACATGCTCTCTTTTTTGGCCCGGGATCTCCGCGTAAACCTTTTGTCCGCGCGGCGCCCAGGCATGCTCTCGATAAAGGCGATTATCAATCCCAGCTTCATCAATCCACACGATTGTTTCAGGATCTATTTTCTCAAGCTGTTTTATAAATTCGGCCCGCTTGTCTTCGTTACGTTCTTTGTAAAGCGTCGTCTTTTTTTCGTGTAATGTTTAAACGTTTAAGCCATTTACTCACGTTTTGGAATCTCAACCCCAAAGCTTCGGCGATTTGTTTGAGCGTATGATCCGGATTTTGAGCGACGTAGTCTCTGAGTTTTTGCTCATCGACTTTACGCGGATAAGAAGTGCGTTTTTTCGGTTTAATATCCCCTTGTTTATGAAGACATATCCATCGATAGATCGTGGCTTCTCCAACGTTAAAAACCTTTGCAGCCTCCCGCTTACGGCCGCCGCTCGTAATGTAGGAGATGACCTTTTTCCGCAGGTCTTCCGAATATGCTTTTACCATTCCCTCCTTATACCTAAACTTTTCCTAAAAATCTATCTATTTATAGGGGAATGACTATAATAAGTTGCGCGAGATATATCGCAAATTTCTTGGCATATCGCATCGGAAACGTTTTTAGCTTTCAACTTTTCCCAGCGCCTCACGCCGTCTTCATACCGTTTGCGATAGACGTCCAAATAGTCTTGTGTACGCGCATATGCATAAAGCCTATGCATATTTTTATGTAGTCCGTGGATCCTCATCCAGTCCTCCATCAATAGGTTTTTTACATTCTCCTATTCTTGAGGCCTGGTTTGGGTGTGGCGATGGAGATGAGCCTCGCTACAGCGCAATTTGAGGGCGCTCTGCTCATCCCTCTTTTTGTCTCACATCTGTCTGAACTCGGAGATGCGTTACAAATATTTTTTAGTTGACGAAAGTGCAATTTTCGGGCCCAAAGAGAGGGGAATCTTTTAGCGTGAGTTTATATATCATGAACAAATTATTTTTGACGGCTTTTCTTTCAATTACAGCGATCTCTCTTGACGCCAGCTCTCAAGGTTCACCTCAAAAAAACAAGCTCGCGGCGGTTGTCAATAAGTCAGCGATTACGGTAACAGATCTTAATAATCGCGTGAAACTGGCGGCGTTATCAGCGGGTCTTGAGGCTAATCCTGAAGCTATAGAGAAAATGAAACCTCAAATGTTGCGCACCATGATTGAAGAGAAACTTCAATTGCAAGCGGCAAAAGAGAATGACATTAAAATTGAAAAAGATGCCATTGAAAAAGCTATGAAGAGCATTGAAGAGGGCAATGGAATGAAGCCGGGGCAATTAACTCAGCTTTTAAAGGACAACAATATTCCTTTGAAAACTTTGCAAGATCAGATCCAAGCTCAGCTCACCTGGATGGAATTTGTCAGTCAAAAATATGCCCCCACTTTACAAATCAGTGATTGGGAAATCGATCAAGAGTTCGAAAAGCACACGCAAAATGCAACACAAACCCAGTATCATTTGGCAGAAATTTTTCTCAATGTGGATAGTCCTGAGAAAGAGGGACAAGTTCAGCAAGACTTTGAGCGCTTGATCCAACAACTTCAAGCAGGGGCCCATTTCTCAGCTTTAGCCCAACAATTTTCCCAATCGGCCACAGCGGCTAAAGGCGGAGATATGGGATGGCTTTCTGAAAATGCATTGACTGATGAGATTTCACCAGCTGTCAAATCCATGACACCGGGAGATTTAAGTCGTCCGATCCGAACGGCGCAAGGCTATATTTTGTTGGGATTGATCGATCGAAAGATGCCGGGAGAAAGCCAATCTCAGCGTTTAGATGTTCTTCAAACTGCATTGCCTTATCCTCCAGGCGCCACAGAAGCACAGGCGATGGAAGTCATGCAAAAGCTGGAATCTCTTCTTAAAACCACAAAAAGTTGTGCAGATTTAGACGTGGCTATTAAAAAAGCCGGTGGCCAATCCGCAAGAAATGCCAATGCTAGGCTTGATGCTTTCCCAGAAGCGATGCGGAAGATTTTAGCAAGCCTTGAGGTGAATAATCCAAGTCAACCACTTATGACAGAATCTGGAGGACTTGCCGTCATGGTGTGTAATCGCACGGAGGAAAAAGCCAAAGAATTCTCCAAAGATGATGCGCTGCATCTTATTGCAGATAAGCGATTGGCACTTTTGGCGCGCCGCGAACTACGGGATCTCAAGCGTGCGGCTTATATTGATCTTAGGCAATAATGGACGAAAAGCTGCCCTCCCTTAAAGACGTCATTGCGTGCTATGATCTGGCGCCAAAAAAAAGCCTGGGGCAGCATTTCCTTTTGAATCCTTCAGTCCTTGAAAAAATTGTGACCACGGCAGGAGACCTGTCGGAATATTCAGTCATTGAAGTGGGCCCCGGCCCTGGCGGATTAAGTCGGGTGATTTGTGAAAAGGGCTGTCGACACTTTTATCTCATTGAAAAAGATGATCGTGCCATAGAAGGTCTCAGTCTTTTAGAAAAGCATTTTAAAACACCACTCACCATCTTGGCAAAAGATGCCCTTGAGGTGTCTGCACATACGTTAGGTGATTCTCCTCGAAAATTAATTTCAAACCTACCTTATAATGTCTCTGTTCCTCTTTTCTTGCGATGGCTTGAACACATTCAAGACTTTGATCTTCTGGTTTTGATGTTTCAAAAGGAAGTCGCGTTAAGGCTTAAGGCCAAACCCTCTACTCCCGATTATGGAAGACTTTCAGTTATCACGCAACTGGTGGCCGATGTAGAGCTTTTGTTTGATTTGCCGCCTGGCGCCTTTTCTCCACCACCCAAAGTGGTATCTTCAATTATTCGGGTGAGACCTAAAAAAAAACCTCCTACAATTGATTTTAACAGCTTTGAGAAACTCACGGCTGCAGCCTTTGGACAACGGCGGAAAATGTTGCGCTCAAGCTTGAAATCGCTTATGAAAAATCCGGAAGAGCTCCTTGAAAAAGCAGGAATTGAGCCCACATCTCGCGCGGAAGAATTAACTCCTCAAGATTTTTTTAACTTTTATCAACATTGGAGATTGTCATGAAAAAATGGGTTGTATTTTTAAGTTTGTTTTTCCCCACCTCTCTTTGGGGAAGTGAACTTAAAATCTTAACGGAAAAAGGACATCTTCTCTTTGAAGCGGAGCTTGTAACCACAGATGCCCAAACATCCTTGGGTCTTATGTACAGGACAGAATTAAAAGACCGTCATGGCATGCTTTTGGTAATGAACCCTCAAAACCGCACGGTGATGTGGATGAAAAATACATCTATTCCCCTTGATATGATGTTTATCAACACCCAAGGGACAATTGTACACATTCAGGAAAATACAAAACCTTATTCAACAAAACCAATTGGATACTTTACTAATGTATTGGCGGTCTTTGAAGTTCCCTCAGGAACTTGTGATAAGGAAGGTATTCACGTCGGCGATAAGGTCAGTTATCACTTATTTCAGTAACGTTTTTTTGCGACCATAAACCCATCACCTAAGGGCACAAGGGAGATTGAAACACGATCGTCATTCATAAGTTTTTCATTAAATGCGCGCAAAGACTCTGTTGTGACTTCGTGATTTTTGGGATCTGCCACACGTCCAGACCACAAGACATTATCAATGACAATTGTACCATGGGAACGCAAAAGGGTGAGAGCAAACTCATAATAAACGTCATAACGTTGTTTATCAGCATCGATGAACATAAGATCAAACGAACACGTTTGCCCCTCTTCAATAAGATTTTTAAGAGAGTCGACGGCATGACCCAGCCTCAACTCCATTTTTGAAGAAACTCCTGCCAACTCCCAAAACTGCTGAGCAATTTTTGTCCACTCGGGATTGGTATCCAATGTTATGAGATGACCATCTTTTGGCAAACTCAAGCCCATCACAAGGGAGCTGTAACCTGTAAACGTTCCCACCTCAAGAATGCGACGTGAGTCTGTAAGCTCCACTAAAAGACTTAAAAAACGGCCTTGCTCGGATGTGATCTGCAAATGGGCTTCTGGGAGCTTTTGCGTTTCTCGCCGAAGCTGCTCAAGAAACAAAGCCTCTCCACGAGAAATCCGCTGGATATAAGTTGCCAGAGCATCAGACTGAAGGAGGTGTTTCATGAGTGCCAAAAACAAATTTGTTGAAATTTTGCCCTCATACTACAAGAACAATTGTACTTTTTGAACAAACTTGCTAAAGATGGGACAAATTTATTTTGAAGAGTTTCAGAAGGAGAGAACTATCATGCAAGTTATTTTGTTGCAACGCGTTGAAAAATTAGGAAAAATGGGCGACCTGAAGTCTGTAAGACCTGGATATTTCAGAAACTTTTTGTTTCCCAAAAAGATGGCGGCTTTGGCGACAGCTGAAAATATCGAGAAATTTGACAAAGAAAAAGTTGTTCTCGAACAACTCAATCTGAAGCACAAGGAAGAAGCAGAACTCGCAGCAAAAGCGATTGATGGCCTTATGGTTATTGTGATTCGCCAAGCGGGTGAGAGCGGACATCTTTATGGATCTGTCACATCACGTGATATTGCAGAAGAAGTTCAAAAGAGCTTTTCTCATGTAACTCGCCAGCAAGTTCAAATCGATCATCCGATCAAAACAATTGGTATCCACCGCGTTCGCGTAGTTTTACATCCTGAAGTTAATGTGACGGTCTCTGTGAACGTTGCAAAATCTGAAGACGAAGCCAAATCTCAGACCACTGCTATGGAAGAGGCTGTTGTTGAGTCCAAAGCAGAGCGCGTTGAGTAATCACCGTCACCTTGATTTTGTTCCCGTGATTGATTTCAGGGCCTTTCAGAACCTAAAAAAGATATTTAAACAAATTAAATACGATGATTTTAAAAAAAGCTCTGAGGTGTCCCTATACCTTGGGGCTTTTTGTTGACCTTAACGATGATGATGCAAACCCCATCCATGGCCATGATGAAATATCATGGTCTGAACAAAATCATTAGAAATAAGTACTTCTTCATCTTGAGAAGTGTATGCTCAGGGATGCCTATCGCACCATCGCACACTTGGGTACCAAGCTTGAGCAGACCCTGCCCAAAGTATAGACAACAATAAAATTGATAGTATCTTTATTTAAATATCCACATTTTCAATCGTCTTATTTTAATATAAAATTATTTAATATTTTATTAAGAAAGATTTGCATTTCTTTGATGTTTTTCGTATAACCCTCGTAATATTGAGAATGGGGGACATATCATGAAATTTTTAGTCACCGGCACAGCTGGCTTTATTGGAAATCATACAGCCCTACGCCTTTTGAATAAGGGGCATGAAGTAATTGGAATTGATGATTTCAACCCTTATTATTCAGTCTCTTTAAAAGAAGATCGAAACGATCGAATTAAGGATCATCCCAATTTCACGCTTTATCGTGAAGGGCTCGAGAATCTGGAAAAAATCAAAGAAATTTTTAAAGAACACCGTCCCGATAAAGTAATCCATTTAGCGGCCCAACCTGGTGTTCGATATAGCTTGATTAATCCTGAGGCATATACACGCAGCAATGTCACAGGCACACTCAGCATCCTTGAGTCTTGTCGCACTTATCCCGTCGAACACTTGATTTATGCCAGTACAAGCTCTGTTTATGGCGCGAATACAAAGCTTCCTTTTGAGGAAAATGATGCTGTTGATCACCCTCTGACGCTTTACGCGGCAACAAAGCGCGCCAATGAGCTGATGGCACACTCCTATAGTTATCTTTTTAAAATCCCCACCTCTGGGTTGCGTTTTTTTACCGTCTATGGCCCTTGGGGCCGCCCTGATATGGCATTTTTTCTTTTTACCAAAAATATTCTTGAAGGCAAACCCATTGATGTTTTTAACAATGGGGATATGGAGCGCGACTTTACGTATATTGAGGATATTGTCTCAGGTATCCTGAATGTGGCTGCCACAAACCCTGGAGAATTAAATCCAGAAAAGCTCCATGTCGCGGATAAAAGTGCGGTGGCCCCTTATCAGATTTATAACATTGGCAATAACAAGCGTGTTCAATTGATGCACTACATTAAAGTCATTGAAGATGTTTTGGGGATTGAGGCTCAAAAAAATTTCCTTCCCATGCAAAATGGAGACGTTCAAAAAACATTTGCAAGTGTTGATAAGCTGGAGAAAAATGCTGGTTATCGTCCCTCCACTTCTGTGGAAGTAGGTGTTAAAAACTTCGTTGAATGGTATCGAAATTATTATCAAGTGTGATTTCGGCACGACTTTTGCATTCAATCCTTTTGAAAGGAATTTTAATGCAAAAAGTCTGTTGGAAAATTCGGCGATATAACGTCCTTCTGATCACATTCCTCTGTCTTTCAGGGTGCAGTGCCATTAATGACTATCGTGCGACACAAATTTATACTTCGGGCTATTTAAAGGCTTTGCCTGAAAAAACACAGCCACCACTTTATTGCTATGAAACAATCGATAAACCTATGTGCTATCCGGAACCCATCCCTGGCGCTGAAGATCGTTTAATTGATTATTATGAAGGTCCCCCCCCACCGTGCCCCAAGGAAGCGCCCATTCAAAAGCCTTCAAAACCTGAAGGCAAGCCTTATCCAGGCCCAAGATTCCCAAATTCACCCATTGTGATTAGACCATTGAAGAAATAAAATCAGCGCACCTCAGGAAGACTTGCCTCCAGAACTTCGCCCCCCATAAGAAGATGAATTTTCGCTGCAAACATCTGGAGAGATTTCCAGAGTTTAAAGATGGGTAAAAATGAAGACTGAACGTACTCTTCCTCTCCATGACCTTTATGACCCAAAAGCTTTTCGGAAAGTTCTTCGAGTAAAGATTTAGGTTTAGGATAGATGAGGACTTCCGCATCGCTGTCCAGCTTGGCCTCCAATTTAGCAAACATAATGGCGTCTTGAAGGCCTCCCAATTGATCAACAAGTCCTAAGGATTGGGCTTGCTCACCTGTCCAAACACGTCCCTTAGCAGCTTTTTCAACGGCGTCTGGGCTTAATTTTCGCCTAGTTGCGACTTTGTTTACGAAGGAGGAGTAAATTCGATCCAAAAACGCATTCACGCGCTCCCATTCTTCAGGCGAGAAAGTTGTATTCATACTATCAAGTCCACTGTTTTTACCAAAGGACGCGCCAGCCCAATGGATTCCCAGCTTCTCCCAAAGATCCTTAATGACAAATTTGCCAGTGAAAACTCCGATAGAGCCTGTGAGCGTGAAGGGTTCAGCAAAAATCTTACTTCCTTCTGTTGAAACCCAATATCCCCCAGAGGCTGCATAATCGCCCATAGAGACGACGACAGGTATACCTTTTGTTTTGGCATGTCGAATCACACTTGCAATGGTTTCAGAGGCCACAGGAGACCCTCCGGGAGAGCTGATGCGATAGACAATGGACTTAACGTGAGGGTCTTTCAATAACTCCATAAAAATATGATACGTCCGGGCAGAGCTAATAAAACTCTCACGCATCAAGCCTTCGGCGTCATCATCACTGGAATTAATTGCTCCCGCATCAAAAACAAGAGCTACGTGATCTTGAAAGGGAGAGGCAATTTTATCGACAGCTTGAACTTCCTGATAAGTCAAAAAGTCGAGGAAATGGAGTGCCTTTTCGTGCCCATAGCGTTCCTCTAAAGCAGGTTTTAAATTTTGACGATATTCGAGACGATCGATGAGCTTGAGTTCATTGGCCTCAAGATCGGTGTAAGGACTATTATTAATGGCATTGAGAATTTGATCTGTGTTCATCTTCCGGCTTTTCGCCAAAGCCTCCACGACTTGGGAAGTGATGGAATCCAGCATGGCTTGTTGTGCTTCTTTGGCAGGTTCAGAAGGTGCATTGAGAGTAAACATTTCAACGAAGGATTTGTATTCTTTACGCCCTCCAAATTCAGGTGTTACGCCAATTTTTTCTAAGGCGTCTCTGGCATAAGGTTGCTCAAGTCGAAGGCCTAAAATATTCAACATTCCAATAGGTTGCATCCAAATTTCATCACAAGCCGAAGCCAAATAATAGTGCAAAAGTCCAGACGTCATCTCTCCATAAGAATCGGCATAAATGAGTGTGGGTTTTCCCGTTTTTTTAAATTTCAAAATAGCATCGCGCAATTCTTGCAATTGGGCCAACCCTATGCCGGGAGTTTTGAGAGTCATTACAAGACCTGTAATTTTAGGATCTTGAGAAGCAGCATCTAAGGTCGTCAAAAGATCATAAAGAGAGCTTTCCTCACGCTTTAATAAATGCTTGAGAGAGTCTTTTTTAAGATAATCAGGATAGTCGCCCTGAAGTGTGACGGTCAAAAATGTGTTCTCGTGCACAGGGGCCGTGGAGGGCTTTTGAAGAGAGTAATGATAGATAAGGAGAGCGCCAAAAAAAACGACAAACCCCAAGGCCGCACATAATCCGTAAAAGGTCTTAAAGAAAAACTTAAAAAATTTTGAGATCATATGCGTGTCCTTTTTGAATCGCCATCATTGCCCGCAAGAGAGAACTTTGACCCACGCGCCGTGGCACTTCAGAAAAAAATGATATAGTTTGAAGAATTTTGGAGTGTATCTTGAATTTATCTCCAAAGTCGAGAAAAGATTGAGGGGGGGGGGGGAAATACAGGTTTTGGTAAAACCTATCCCCTCCCCTACTCTGTCATGCTTAACTTGGGCACCACATCACCTCATTTTTCAAACGGGCTCTCGATTGCCCTTTTCTAAAACTTGATCCAAACGGTTTAGACACGCTTCATAAGAGGGCTTGAAATTTTCAGAAATCCACCACTCTTCAGTCTCATGAAGGATATTTCCCAAAGCAGGCCCTTTAATGCCACGCTGCATCAGATCCTCACCTTTGAGAGGGAATAGAGGACGCGTCCAACTTTGAATGATTTGAAGCCAGGAGCTATCAAACTCCCCTCCTTTAGAGGCTTGTAAAATGACCCAATCTCTGACAGTTTCAGTCCCCCATCGATAAAGAGATTCAGAAAGATTTTGAGCTGTTATAGGTTGGAAATTTTCAAGTTTCTTGTAGCGCAATTGTTCTTTGTTCGAGAGTCTTAAAGAGGAAAAAAGAACCGTCGATTGGATTTGAGAAAGGGCAAGTCTTAAAAAAGGATCCGGGCCAAAGGAAAGACTTCTCTCAAACTCCAACATCTTTTGAAGCCCTTCAAAATCAATGGTCGTCTCGAGAAAAACGCCTAATATTCTACTACCTTGAAGGGTTTTTAAAACAGGGAAAACGAAGGGCGTTTTCATTAATTTCAGGAATTCTTGAGTGATCCGTTCTTTGGCCAATATTCGAATTTGAGGGGCCAACCGCGTACATGCGGCAAGCCCTTCAGAATCCAAATTTCCTTTTCCATAAAAAGCTGAAAACCGAAAGAACCGGAGAATCCGTAAATAATCTTCCTCAATGCGTTTTGTAGGATTGCCAATGAATTTTACATGATGATTGTGAAGATCTTCAATTCCCCCAAAAGGATCATAGATTGTCCCCTCAAGATCCGCATAAAGCGCATTGATCGTAAAATCCCGCCTTGAAGCATCTTGAATCCAGTCTTCGGTAAATGCGACTTCCGCATGCCGTCCGAAGGTTTTGATATCTGTCCGAAGGCTTGTAATTTGATAAGGGCGTTTTTTCAGCACTGCGGTAATAGTACCGTGAGAAAGTCCTGTGGGAACATGAGGGATGCCCGCCTCATCTAAAAGCCCCATGACCTCTTCTGGCAAAATATTAATCGCAATATCTTCGTCTTCTGCGCGCAAGCCTAAAAGAGCATCTCGGACGCCCCCTCCCACCAAATACGGGGTGGCCCCATTTTGGGACAACGTCTGAAATAAGGTTTTCAATGCAGAATCATTTTCCCAAGGGGACTGAATTTTTAGAGAGGGTTTCATCACATGAGAGATTGCCAAATCGCAAGGAAAAAAGCAATCCCAAGAAGACTGTCCAGACGATCTAAAAGCCCGCCATGACCTGGAATCAAGTGGCCGCTATCTTTCACATGCCAAAAACGCTTGACGGAAGATTCCATAAGGTCTCCCAGCTGACCAATAAAAGACAACCCCAAAACTACCGGAAAAAATTTCATCCAATCCTCAGCTCCCCCAATAAAATAAACCCCAACACTGCCTATGACTGTTCCCAAAATAAGGCCCCCAAAAAAGCCGGACCAAGTTTTATTGGGGCTGAGGCGCGAGGCAAGTTTAGGGCCTTTGAAAATACTTCCTACAAGATACGCTCCTGAATCCGTGCTCCACACGATAATGAGGAGCATAAGGATAAGTTTACCCCCCAGTCCTTCTGGAGTTTCCAAAACATGAAGTAGAAATAACGCACTTGCCAAAACATACAAGAGTCCTGCAAAAAACATGAGGACTCCTCGAAAATCGGGTTTCCGCGCTGAAAAGCTCATCAAAACCCACTCCAAAAGTAACATCAAAGTTACAAGGCCTCCGAATAGGGAGGAATAAGGCGGCCCTGCATAAAGACAGGCAATGACGGGGGGAATCAGAATGACACTCGAAAGAATTCGTTTTTGGAGGTCATTCATTGCCATAATTACGCCGCCGTTCCGTACCGACGCTCACGGCCGTGATAGACTTCTATGGCCTCGAGAAAATCTTGAGGTGTAAAATTGGGCCAGTATTTATTAACAAACACAAATTCTGTGTAAGCCAATTGCCACAATAAATAGTTACTAATGCGTTGTTCACCGCTGGTGCGAATCAAAAGATCTGGATCCGGTACATCAGACGTATAAAGATGGGCGGACAAAGCCTCTTCGGTAATATCCTCTGGTTCCAAACGGCGATCTCTAACTTTTTGAGCCATCTCTCGGGCTGCATTCACAATCTCTGCCCGGCTGCCGTAACTGAGCGCCATAATGAGCTCAATCTTTTTATTCGTCCGTGTTTTGGCTTCCGCATCTTCAATCAGTGCTAAAATATTATTGGGCAAAAGATGACGTTCCCCAATGATTCTCAATTTTACACCTTCTTGATGGAGCGTTTCCACTTCTGTTTCAAGGTAATGTTTTAAAAGAGCCATAAGACCTGTGACCTCATCGGGATCACGGCGCCAATTTTCTGACGAAAACGCAAAGAGCGTGATATATCCTACCCCAGCATCCGCGGCAGCACGGATAATATCGCGCGCGACTTCGCTGCCTTTTTGATGACCAGCAAGACGAGAAAGTCCTTGCTCTCGGGCCCATCGACCATTCCCATCCATAATGATGGCAACATGTTGTGGAACATGTGAAAGAGAAGGAGAACCCTTGGTCATAGACACACCTCAAAACAATTTGAAAATTAAAACTATGTTAAAATTTATATACCCTACAAACTTAACAAACTATATTTCTCTTCTGAGGTCAACACTCGCGCACCGAATTCCTTTATCGTGATGCTAGAATAAACAACCTCATCGCGTAAAACCATCACACCTGCAAAATTTCTTTTTCTTTATGAACTAAGGCTTCATCCAATTTTTTAATAAAATCATCCGTCATTTTTTGAATATCATCTGACAAACGGTGAAGGTCATCTTCCGAGATGTGTCCGTCTTTTTCCATAAGCTTAATTTTGTCCATGCCATCTCGGCGAACACCACGAATGGCAACCCGTCCTGCTTCTGCATACTTTCCGGCAACCTTGACCATTTCCTTGCGGCGTTCTTCGCTGAGCTCAGGGACAGGCACGCGAATGACTTGCCCTGCAGATGAGGGATTTAATCCCAACCCTGCTTCTCTAATTGCTTTTTCGACATGACTGACTAAGGATGCGTCCCAAACTTGCACAGACAAAGCACGGGGCTCTGGTGCGTTAATGTTGCCCACTTGGGACAAAGGCATTTTTCCACCGTAAGCGTCAACCACAATGGCTTCCAAAAGACTAGGTGCCGCGCGACCTGTCCTCAAACCTGAAAAATCCTTATGCGCCGCGTCCAAAGACGCAGTCATTCGACGTTTGATATCTTCGAGAAGAGTGTTAGGCACTTGTTATTCCTCATTATAATAATTTGAGAACTTCATATAAACACCTCTTTTCAAAAGAGGCAATACGATGATTTTAAGATACGACCGTAAACTTACCCCGACCTCTCACAACATCAATCAACGCATCGTGATTCAGAATCGAGAAAACAATGATCGGAATCTTGCTTTCCCGGGCCAAAGAAATAGCGGCCGCATCCATGACCTGCAAATCTTGCGTGAGTACATCCATATAACCCAATTTTTCATAAAATTTGGCGTCTTTATCTTTTATCGGATCTGCAGAATAAACACCGTCCACTTTTGTTGCTTTCAAAAGTGCATGGCAATGAAGTTCTGAGGCGCGAAGCGCTGCAGCAGAGTCAGTTGTGAAATAGGGGTTTCCCGTTCCTGCCGCACAAATCACGATGCGTCCCTTTTCCATATGATGGACGGCCCGTCTTCTAATATACGGTTCACAAATGGAATGCATAGGAATTGCAGACATCACACGAACTTCAAGACCTAAATACTCAAGGCTGCTTTGCAGTGCAAGCGAATTCATGACGGTTGCAAGCATTCCCATGTGATCAGATGTTGAGCGCTCAATGCCCTCTGCAGCGCCCTTAAGGCCTCGGAAGATATTTCCACCACCGACTACAATGCAAATCTCAACACCCATATCATGGGCGTCTTTGATTTCTTGCGACATGCGCTCAATGGTGGGTAAATCTATGCCATAGGATCGCCCCCCCATCAATGCCTCCCCTGAAAGTTTCAAGAGAATACGCTTATATTGAATTTTGGGATCGAAACTAGGACTTAACACAAGATTTTCCTTATTTTGCAAGTGATGCCACTTCTGCAGCGAAATCAGATTCTTCTTTTTCAATGCCTTCGCCCAATGCGAATGAGAGGAATCCGGAAAGAACAACGGAAGATCCAAGCTCTTTTCCTTTTTGCTCAACGACATCTTTCACGCGAGATTTTGGATCCATGATGAAAGCTTGCTCTTCAAGAACAACTTCTTCGTAATACTTGCGAATACGGCCTTCGACCATTTTGTCAGCAAACTCTGCAGGCTTGCCAGACGCAATTGCTTGATCTTTGAAAATCGCGCGCTCACGCTCAACATCTGCTGAGGAGAGATCTGTCGTCTTCAAAGCCGTAGGGCGCGCAGCAGCAATATGCATTGCAATTTGCTTGCCCAATTGGGTCAATTCATCTTTCGATGCTGTAGACTCAAGCGCAACCAAAACACCAATCCGCCCCAGTTCTGGAGAGATCGCATTGTGAAGGTAAGAGACAACAACGCCGTCTTTGACTTCCAAAAAACCGGAACGACGCAATGCCATATTCTCGCCAATAGTTGCAATCAATTGGGTCAAACGCTCAGAAATGTTTTCAGATGTTCCAGGATAAGTTAATGTCTTTAACGTTTCCAAGTCACCTTTGGCATCCATAGTCAACTTTGTGGCCGCTTTCACGAACTCTTGGAAGTGCTCGTTACGTCCAACGAAATCAGTTTCCGCGTTGACTTCAAGGATCGCTCCCTTTGCGCCAGAAACGGCAACGCCAACGAGGCCTTCAGCCGCAACACGGCCTGATTTTTTAGCCGCAGCCGCAAGACCTTTTTTCCGAAGCCAATCAACGGCATGTTCAAGGCTGCCATTGACTTCCGCCAATGCTTTTTTACAATCCATCATACCTGCGCCCGTTTTTTCGCGCAGTTCTTTCACTAATGCTGGTGTTACACTCACGACTCTACTCCTTATTCAAATTTCATTTTTGTTATGCAGAAGGTTGATTTTCCGTCTCGACCTGAGTTTCCACAACGATGATCTCAATTTCAACTTCGTCATCACCAGCAGTCTTAACGGAGACTTCAGCAAGAGCTCCAATATCAACACCTTTGGAAGCGATTTCAGCTTTCATACCTTCAAGAACGGCACCAGCTACGATATCGCAGTAAAGATCAATGGCGCGGGTCGCATCATCGTTTCCAGGGATAGGATAATCCACGCCGTCTGGATTGGAGTTACTGTCAATCACTGCCACAACGGGGATGTTCAGCTTATTTGCTTCTTTAATAGAAATTTCTTCACGGTTGGTGTCGATCACGAAAATAATGTCAGGAAGACCGCCCATATCTTTAATTCCGCCCAAAGCGCGCTCAAGTTTTTCGCGCTCGCGTGTTAATGTCAAAAGCTCTTTCTTTGTGAAACCATGAATGTCGCCATCCAATTGCTCTTCAAGCTCTTTCAAACGACGAATGGACTGCGTAACTGTCTTCCAGTTGGTCAACATTCCGCCGAGCCAACGGTGATTCACATAATATTGACCGCAAAGTCTTGCCGCATCGCGAACCTTATCACTGGCCTGGCGCTTTGTTCCTACAAAAAGAACTTTACCGCCATTAGCAACAACTTGCTTAATAGCATCCAAGCCTTGATGGAGCATAGGGACAGTTTGACGCAAATCGATAATGTGAACGCCACCATGAGTTCCGTACAAGAAGGGTGCCATTTTAGGATTCCACCGACGGGTTTGGTGACCAAAGTGAACTCCTGCCTCTAAAAGCTGGCGCATAGAAAATGTTTGTAATGTCATAATAAAGTGTTTCCTTTTCCGGTTAATCCGCCGCAGAGGGGAAGCTGAGACAATCTCAACACCGGAAGGGCTTGATACAAGGCCCCATCTCTGCGTGTGGTTTTCGCTTGCACTTATAGCCTAATCTCAGAAAAAAATGCAAGCCCTACAATATCGATTGTAGGAGTTCATATAGAATGAGACTCAAGAGGATTCGAGAATATGAGAGTGAATATACTGCAAAGGAGTGAGGCCTTTCAAGGCGCAATGAGGCCGATAAGAATTTGAGACAGCTTGAGAGAGCTCAAAGCGCATAGAACCTATGGAATCAGCCAGGAGGTTGTTTTTGTTGTAAAATTCCTCCCGGAATATTCGATTTCCCCGCTCAACGCCGCCGTTGTAAGTGGGCTTTTTGGGGGGCAGAACAATCAGCGGAATTCCAATTTCTGCACAGGCTTCCTCAAATTCTGCCATAAATTCAGAGCCACCGTCGACGTGTAGGGAGTGAATTTTAAAGGGCGCCTGCTTTACAAACTCAAGCAAGAAGCGCTTGGCGCTGGCACTCTTCGCATGGGAGAATACGGCCGCATAGATAAATTTCTAGCCTCTTTCCCAAGCCTGGAAGTGCTTGAAACAGATGCCATTTTTGGTGACTGTCATGTGGTCAATCTGCACCCGCTCACCAAGCGTCATCGTTTTATAATCCTTGAAAGTCCAAGGTTTTGCATGGCTTTCAAACGTCTTTTTCTTTTTGTTCTCAGGGCAGAGGGTGATTTTTGCACAAGACCCTTGTTTTTGAGGGAGGTCAGGAGACGGCCGACGGTGCTTTCGCTCAGGATTTGCCCATGGTCTCGCTTGAGAATGATGGCGATTTTCTCTTTGCCATAGGTGGGATTTTCGCGGCGCACTTTCACAAGCTGAAGTTCTGCTTCTCTCCAGCGCGGTTTGTTTATAGTCCTTCCCCTATAAATAGATAGATTTTTAGGAAAAGTTTAGGTATAAGGAGGGAATGGTAAAAGCATATTCGGAAGACCTGCGGAAAAAGGTCATCTCCTACATTACGAGCGGCGGCCGTAAGCGGGAGGCTGCAAAGGTTTTTAACGTTGGAGAAGCCACGATCTATCGATGGATATGTCTTCATAAACAAGGGGATATTAAACCGAAAAAACGCACTTCTTATCCGCGTAAAGTCGATGAGCAAAAACTCAGAGACTACGTCGCTCAAAATCCGGATCATACGCTCAAACAAATCGCCGAAGCTTTGGGGTTGAGATTCCAAAACGTGAGTAAATGGCTTAAACGTTTAAACATTACACGAAAAAAAGACGACGCTTTACAAAGAACGTAACGAAGACAAGCGGGCCGAATTTATAAAACAGCTTGAGAAAATAGATCCTGAAACAATCGTGTGGATTGATGAAGCTGGGATTGATAATCGCCTTTATCGAGAGCATGCCTGGGCGCCGCGCGGACAAAAGGTTTACGCGGAGATCCCGGGCCAAAAAAGAGAGCATGTCAGTATCATTGGCGGTCTCATGAAGGGTGCGTTCGTGGCGCCTTTCACCTTTCAAGGTGGATGTCATGCAGATCTTTTTAATGCTTGGCTTGAGGAGGTTTTATTGCCGAATTTATCAAAAAATACCACCCTGATTATGGACAATGCCGCCTTTCACAAATCGCCAAAAACGAAAGATTTGATTGAGAAATTTGGCTGCCATCTCCTCTTTCTCCCAACTGACTCTCCTGACCTCAATCCTATCGAACATTGGTGGCACAAAATCAAATCCATCCTCCGCCCCCTCGTCCAGCAAAACCCAGAAAACCTTCATCAACTCCTTGATAAACTCCTCAGCCAATATCTATCCATATAATGGAGAAGTACTATAGTTTTCTTGGTTTTTTTGAAGGAGGATCAATCCCTTTGTCAAGATCACGCAGAATGTTTTTGTGGCGATAATAAGTTGCGCGGGACATGCCGCAAATTTCTTGGCATGTCGCATCGCAAACGTTTTCAGATTTCAGCTTTTTCCAGCGCCTCACGCCGTCTTCATACCGTTTGCAATAGACGTCCAAATAGTCTTGTGTACGCGCATATGCATAAAGCCTATGCATATTTTTATGTAATCCGTGGATCCTCAGCCAATCCTCCATCAATAGGTTTTTTACATTTTTTTTACATTTCCTATTCTTGAGGCCTGGTTTTGGTAGGGCAATGGAGATGAGCTTCGCTACAGCGCAATTTGGGGGCGCACTCAGCTCATCTCCATCCCTACTAATTTTGTCTCACTTCTATCTGAACTCGGACAAACCCCTACATGATTTTCCTGGACATCCCCAGATCCCAACCCTCCCCTTGATCTTTTTTTCCTCTCACACCCAAACTGGCCCTAACACCTGATTTGTGCAACACAGCCTTAGAACGGGGGCTTTGATTCTACTTATTTTCCGCATTCGAAATGAGCTTTATAAAGGAATTAACATCATTTTGTGTTTCAACAACCTCTTTAAATATATCTCCAAGAGGTTTATTCGCCCAAGTCACAGCTTTGCGAATTAAGTAAGGCGTTGGACTGTGAGGTTCAACTTTGGCTAAATAATCTGCAATATCTTTCAGACGTGCATAAGCTTGCTCACGGGATTGAATGGGGCCCAATTCATTGGGCGTTTTAATAGTATAAGTTCCCATGGATTCCACAACGGGTGCTGCAGATTTTGAAGTCTTAATATTGGCAACTTTTGCGGTTCCCCTTTCGCTCACGACTCCGCGTGCAAATCTTTGAAAATTTTCAATTTTCTCACGAATTTTGTAAAAGCTTGGGGATTCTCCATCCAGGTGAAGTTTAAGCTCCTCATCCAACAAATTAAGTAATTTCAAGGAACGGTCGCACTCCTCGAGGATATGAGCGTAAAAAAGAACAGGCGTTTTATTAATGCCATCCTTAAGTTTTGCCACCGTAGGGCGCTTTTTTTCTTGAGCTTCTGCTAATATCTTTGCGCGCTCAGGGCTTGAGCGACTTTGGATCTCAATGCGATTGGCCTCATTCCAATCAATTAATCGATAGGGCACCATCGGAGATTCTGAAGGCATCGTAATAAGAATATAGGGTACATCATCACTCAAGCGATCGTTAATCCAATCATAGGGCACGATGCGGTGTTCATATCCTGAAGCATCAAGTTTTGGATAAGCGCAATCCCAAAAACCTTTAGTGAGCCCATAAATCAGCTCAAGCCCCCGAGAAAGCCCCGCCACGCCTTCTGTATACATCCAACCTTCCGTAAGCCAGACTGCAATCTGCAAATCCTTACTGCGATTTAAAAGCGCATTGTAGGTTAGTTTAACAAGCTGGTCCCAATCCGCTTTTTTAATTTCTGTCTGCCAAATCCCTTGTGGTAATGACGCATCATCTTCGCGTCTGGCTTCTCGGATTTGATCGTAAACTTCCGTATAGCGAAGAAATTCACCCGCAGGATCTGTACCTCGAAAAGGAGTTAAAAGGCTTTTCAGATTCCAATCTTGACCGTTTCCATTTCCGTTTTCACGACTCATGAGCTTTCTCCTTTTTTAAGGACTGGAGCCGATGTTGGAAATGCGGGAAGAGGACTTGTTTTACTTGCATCTAAAAGCTTTGCACTTTCCCCTGGATTTGCATCTCCTGAAAGAAGTTTTTGCGCTTGAGTTGCATTTTGCAAAGGTTGTGGAGTCACCCTCACAAAGACTTCTGCATTTTGAGGAACTAAAGTTGCAGAGATATCACCTGAAGAGGCAACTGGAATCTTAAATTTCAAAGTCGTGGGGCGATTATCGATCAAACTATTAAAATCAGAAAGAGCGGCGGGTTGATTCAAAAGAAGCCTTAAAAGACCCCACTGTCCCGGATAGGTAAATGAAACGGAGTTTCCATCCACTTGCAGAGCGGGATTATCGCGAGAACCGGTCGGCTCAAGAGGACTGTTGGCAGCCCACCGGAACTCGGCAGAAACGGGTTCTCCGTATTGCCAAAATCCACTACCCAAGGGATCACGGAAATCAATTTTATTACCTGCAAGGTTCATGGTCCAATCAATGATTTGATTGCCCAAAACTTCTCGGTCTTTGTTCACACGAAAATCAACTTTGAAAACAAAAGCTGGTTTTGCCAAAGGATCTTTCTTGACCAAGAATCCTCCAAAAAATGTTCGGACCATATTCATTTGGTCAATAAATTCAGAGGCCCGATTTCCAGCAGCTCCAAGATTTTTAGCTTCTTTGAGAAGACTAGTCACTGTCGCCCCATACTTATCCATCAAATCAAAAAAGCCTTGAATATCACTGGGCAAAGCGTCTGGAGCCACCCCCTTGGGATCCTCAACAAAGGGAAATTTCCCAGCGAGATTAGCATTAAAATAACTCGCCAGCATATCATAAGACTCTGATGAGGATGAATCAGCCAGTTTGTGACACTGCTGAGCCAAAGACAATTGCATATTTTGTAAAGCTGTCGTGAAATAATCCATAGTAAAACTATTGGGCGCAACTGCGTTGGCCAATTGAGGACAGGCGGATAATGTAATTCCACTCAACGTATTTTCAATATAATTCTCAAGGGTTATGATTGTATCTCCCTGTGCCTTGCTGGCATAACCATTAACGGCCCCTATAATCCCATTCCATTTATTCACAAGGGGTAGATTTGCAGGCATACCCTCTTTATTGATGAGCGTTAAAATTTGAACGACAGGATCTGCAAATTCTTTTGAAAGATAGCGAATCCTCTCTCGTTGAAGATTAATATAGCTTTTAAGATCTGGAAGCGTATCCACCCCAAAAGCATCCAATGAGGGAGGATTGGCACCATCCCACCAGTCAAAATTTCCATCTTTAATGGCATAAGGATGATCATCCTCAAAGATTTTATCTATTTTCTCGAGAAGAGCATAATTTTGCCGTGTGACAAGAGATTTTAATTGTGCATAGGTTGTATTGGCTCGATTAATCCTCAAAGCTCCAAAAATCTGCTCCAAGAGAGGGAGCGTAATACGATAATTTTGGACTTGAGACAAAAGTGCATCTTCTGGTGACATCAAAGATGTTTGAGCGATACTTGAATCAAGAATTTGAGAATTTGCAACAATTGTCGTTAAATTTTGGCTCAACCTTTCACGGGCTGTATAAGTTAAAATTGACTGTAGAACTTTGGGAAACGTCATTGATTTTGAAGAAAGAAACTCATTATAGGATGCAATCATATCCACAGCTTTTTGAAGCTGTGAGGCGTCCCACAACAAAACGGAGCCCGCAGGGATCACGGTTATCAGGTTTTCAGCGGGAGCATTTGCCATGAAGGGTTGTGAGAAAAATAAATTTAGATCTCCTTGAAGTTTCAAAGTCCCTTGCGAGGGATTTGAGATAATATTCCCTAAGTCAATTTCAAAAATAGGCCCTTTTGTGAGAGGAGATTGATACGATGCTAATTCGGATTCAAATTGCACAAATCTTTTCTCTGCCTCAGCCCTTAGTGTTTCGGCCACTTGATTGTCAAAGAAATATCGAGATCCTACAATATTATTCATAAGAGCATCATATTCTTCACCTGGATCAAATGTTTGTGCATCCATCCAATTTAAACTGGGATTATTAATGGAATTTAATGTTGTATTCAGCGCAGTTGAAACACTTCGCAATGTTCCCATTTCAAGCTGAGCCAGCCCCTCTCCCCTCCTCAGTTTTTGGAATGCAGACTGCAAGTCATTAAGCCCTGGCACCATATAATCAACATTGAACGCAACATCTTCAAAAGCTTGAAAAAGAGTATGCAGTTTTGAATTGGCGGCATTGTGGTAAACATCAAAATCAAAACGCTTTACACGGCTGTGAAGCAGGGCCAAACTATAGTATTCATCCTCTTCGTAAAATGATTCAGGTAAGTCATAGTTAAAAAGGTATTTTATAATTTTTCCGATATCGTCAGGCGTTGAAGCCATGGAGAGCAAATTAAATTTTTCTGCCACCTTTTCAAAAGTTGTGATCTCTCTCACGTAATCTTGTAAAGTATAAAACTCAGGAGATGCCAATGGGTCTTGAGAATGCACACCCACTTTATCCAAAACTCCACCTTGCGAGGAAACCAAACTCACAAGATTTGTCGCCTTTGCGTTGAGCTCTGCATAAAGAGATTGGAAAACAACTTGATCATAAGCGAGCGTCATTACATTTTGAATTTTAACGTCCAATGCGCTAAACCATGACGAGGGAATAAAAACAGAAAAAAGGCTATTTACTTGAATTTTTGACATAATGTCTAATAAAATCTGGGCATGATTGTCAAAATAAGCTCTTTGATCTGATTTTGAGTCACCTGAATCCGAAACACCTTCCAATTGCACCTCAATTTGCTGAAGGGTGGGCAAGAGGTTCATATTAGCCACTCTTAAATTTTCATTTGATTTTAAAAGCCCCAGTGTTCCAATAATAGCCCCCACAGCTACCCCTGTTTTTGCAATATTCAAGGCTTTGGTATTTCCCAAAAGCACACCAGACACAGGGCGAGCCAGTCCCACCTCTCTAAAGACTTTGTCCTCAACAAGAGACGTTGTAAAAGCAATATTGGAAAGGGATTCCATATTCAAATTAAAGGGCGTGTGCCCCTCATGAGACGGCAAAATAATCTGAGGTGTTTTCGTAGCCTCATCCTCATAATTTCCAGTAAAATATATTCCTCTTAGGAAAAAGGATTCATGATAGCTGGAATCTCTAAAAAGATGATCGCAATAAACCTGAAGACCCTCTTTTAACTTATTGAGACTTAAGGGGAAAAGAAAAACACCAGCACGATCAAATGGCGTGATGCCTTGAGTATAAATCTCTTCTTGAGCTTGATAAAGCTCATTTTCAACTGTATCAAAAGCTTCCGAAATCCAATCTGGCCTATAAACGACGTCGAGAGACTTGCCATTAGACCAGCCAAACATACCGCTCAACGAATCAACTGGGAGATTTTTAAGAAAACTATCAAACCCCGCCACTTGGTCACATTTTGTGACAACGATATAGATGGGCAATCTCAATCCAACGACTTTTTGAACTTCCCATAGTTTTTTATAGAGATACTCAGACCGCATAGTTTGATCATCCACATCGAAATTACCATCTACAATTAGTTCCTCATAAGGGATAGTGAGAATAATCCCATCAAGCGGACGCTTGGGTCGATATTTTGAGAATGAATCCAAAAGAAGGCGCCAATCCTCTTCATCCGATTGGGCACTCTCACTATCCATGACAAGACCGCCATCAGATTCAATTAAGATACCGTGATTAAAGAAATTCCAATCCACCATGGAAAAGGCCTGATCCTCATCAGAAAAACCAGGGTGCCCCAATGGTAAATCTAAATTGAGACTTTGAATAAAAGAAGACTTTCCTGATCCCTTGGCGCCCATAACCAAGATCCAAGGTAGCTGATATTTATAATTACGCCCACCTATGAATTTATGAAGTGTTTTGACGGCCCTTGTAAAAGATTGACTAATGGGATCAAGTGGAAAAATCCCTAGTTTTGCAATAAAGCACGAGTTACGCAGTTTGCAGGAGAAGAGAGAAGAGATAAGGTGAGAGGGAATATTTATTAAATGAGAAGAAATGATGTCTCGACACAAATGCACAAAATCACTTTATCGTTCATTTTTACAAGCCAGCAGTGTGCGCTATTCAGGGTTGGCACTTTCGGAGGTGTCACCGATTCCATTGTCGCATGACAGCGTCAATCGATGGTTGAGTTCTAGTGCATTGCGTCCGAGCGGAGTGTGGAATCTTACTCAATCTCTTATTAACAAGAAAGAACCTTGTTTTTTAGTATGTGACGATACAATTTTGGATAAAAATCGGAGCGAGAAGATAGAGCTTGTGCATTATCAGTATTCTGGGAATGCCCATGATGTTATTGCGGGGATAGGTCTTGTCAATTTGGTATGGCATGGCCTGAGGAGTCATGACTCTATTCCTGTTGATTATCGTATTTATGATAAAGCCAGCGATGGCAAAAGCAAGAATGACCATTTCAGGGAAATGTTAAAGCTGGCTCAAGACAGAGGGATAAATCCGGATGACGTGGTTGCAGACGCTTGGTACTCGAGCTTGAATAATCTGAAGGCCATTGAATCCATAGGCTGGACATGGGTGATGGGGTTGAAGAAAAACAGGAAAGTGAATCGTGGAGAAACTCTTGAAAAGCTGGACATTCCAGATGAAGGACTGAAAGTTCACTTACGCGGATATGGATGGATTACTGTTTTCCGGTTTGTTGCCAAAAACGGTCGCACGGATTATATCGGAACCAATAGGGATAATCCCTCTCGTGATCATATTGAACTGGTCATGAAATCGCGTTGGAAAATCGAAGTTTATCATCGGGAATTAAAGCAAACATGCGGTCTTGAACGCTGTCAGTCTCGCACGGGACGAGCCCAAAGAAATCATATATTTCTTGCCATTTCGGCTTGGATTCAAAGATTTAAAAGACGACTTGCTGGAGGCTTCTCTTTTTATCAGCAGCAGTGGGATGTTATTAAGCATGATATCTCTAGAGAAATAACAAAACTCATGTCTTTCGCTTAGATTCCCACCCTTTTGCTGCAAACTGCGTAACTCGTGTAAAGGCTTTGGGGGCATCAAACAGCAAGAATGAAGCACGAGTTACGCAGTTTGCAGGAGAAGAGAGAAGAGATAAGGTGAGAGGGAATATTTATTAAATGAGAAGAAATGATGTCTCGACACAAATGCACAAAATCACTTTATCGTTCATTTTTACAAGCCAGCAGTGTGCGCTATTCAGGGTTGGCACTTTCGGAGGTGTCACCGATTCCATTGTCGCATGACAGCGTCAATCGATGGTTGAGTTCTAGTGCATTGCGTCCGAGCGGAGTGTGGAATCTTACTCAATCTCTTATTAACAAGAAAGAACCTTGTTTTTTAGTATGTGACGATACAATTTTGGATAAAAATCGGAGCGAGAAGATAGAGCTTGTGCATTATCAGTATTCTGGGAATGCCCATGATGTTATTGCGGGGATAGGTCTTGTCAATTTGGTATGGCATGGCCTGAGGAGTCATGACTCTATTCCTGTTGATTATCGTATTTATGATAAAGCCAGCGATGGCAAAAGCAAGAATGACCATTTCAGGGAAATGTTAAAGCTGGCTCAAGACAGAGGGATAAATCCGGATGACGTGGTTGCAGACGCTTGGTACTCGAGCTTGAATAATCTGAAGGCCATTGAATCCATAGGCTGGACATGGGTGATGGGGTTGAAGAAAAACAGGAAAGTGAATCGTGGAGAAACTCTTGAAAAGCTGGACATTCCAGATGAAGGACTGAAAGTTCACTTACGCGGATATGGATGGATTACTGTTTTCCGGTTTGTTGCCAAAAACGGTCGCACGGATTATATCGGAACCAATAGGGATAATCCCTCTCGTGATCATATTGAACTGGTCATGAAATCGCGTTGGAAAATCGAAGTTTATCATCGGGAATTAAAGCAAACATGCGGTCTTGAACGCTGTCAGTCTCGCACGGGACGAGCCCAAAGAAATCATATATTTCTTGCCATTTCGGCTTGGATTCAAAGATTTAAAAGACGACTTGCTGGAGGCTTCTCTTTTTATCAGCAGCAGTGGGATGTTATTAAGCATGATATCTCTAGAGAAATAACAAAACTCATGTCTTTCGCTTAGATTCCCACCCTTTTGCTGCAAACTGCGTAACTCGTGTGAAGGTGTATCTTGATCAGGATCATCCGCTTGATCTTCACCTTTTCGAAAAAGTTTAACACCTAAAATCCCAAAAATGATCGCCACCAAAAGAATAAGAAGGATCGTAATGACATGAGGGGAGAAGAAATTGCTCATAAGCCCTCGCCCCCTTCTTGTGAATGAGAAGCATTCGTGAGAATTCTTTCAACAAGATCATTAATATCAGATGTCGAAAAATACCAAATCAAAGAGGATGATAGCAGGTATAAAAGCCCAATAGCTGAAAAAATAATGTACCAATTTCGCGCATCCGGGAGATCTTTTCCCCTTAAACCCGAAAGAGTTTCTTGCCCCGCTTGCGGGCAAAGATTATAGCCTTCCCCTTTAGAGAATTGAGAGTCATGATGATTAATGTACGCAAAAAGAAGAGAGGAATAGTTTTGAATGACACCGGCATCATCGCGACTGTGATATTGCCCCCGCAGCCCTAGCCCTAATGCCGCTAAATAAACACGAGCTACATCTTTCCACGCGGGATTATCTCTTTTTAAAAGAGCCTCAATTTTTTCAAAAAAGACTTGCCCACCACTATGGGTGCCATAGATTCTTTGCTCGAGAAGATTATCTTCCCAATAATGCTGTCCAGGCCAATCCAGATTGAGAAAAACCTCATCGGCCAAAACAACCATCGCATATTTAGTTTCTTCATAAAGCGTCTGCAAAATCCCCACAAGGTTTCTACCAAAGAGATGCTCTTCTTGATTTTCTAGGAAAATTTGAAATTTTTCGAGCAAACTGTTTGCAAAAATATCTGGAGTAACCTCTTGATCCGAAGCGTCAGGCTGAAGCCAGGCTTTTGTAAGAACCCTTTGTTTGTTCCTGAGTAATTCACAATAAAAAGATTCAAAACAGGCATAGACGTACGAAGCACTACTCTCTTTGTATCCTTCCAAACCGTATGAACCCGAACCCTGCATGATCGCGCCTTTTATTTTTTTCTAATGTGCGTTAAAGCACACTTATATACACTTTTATATATTTTTTTTATTAACATAAGGTTAATAATTTATCCTTTCTGCTGAGGACGATAGAGGATTAACTCAAGCGGGCGCATTAACGCATTATCAGAAACATTAAAAATCTGAAGCGTATCCTTGAAATCAATGAATTTAGGATCCACATCCACCAGAACTAATTTAATACCTTGTGGCGGAATTAAATCCATCTGAGCACGAGTTACGCAGTTTGCAGGAGAAGAGAGAAGAGATAAGGTGAGAGGGAATATTTATTAAATGAGAAGAAATGATGTCTCGACACAAATGCACAAAATCACTTTATCGTTCATTTTTACAAGCCAGCAGTGTGCGCTATTCAGGGTTGGCACTTTCGGAGGTGTCACCGATTCCATTGTCGCATGACAGCGTCAATCGATGGTTGAGTTCTAGTGCATTGCGTCCGAGCGGAGTGTGGAATCTTACTCAATCTCTTATTAACAAGAAAGAACCTTGTTTTTTAGTATGTGACGATACAATTTTGGATAAAAATCGGAGCGAGAAGATAGAGCTTGTGCATTATCAGTATTCTGGGAATGCCCATGATGTTATTGCGGGGATAGGTCTTGTCAATTTGGTATGGCATGGCCTGAGGAGTCATGACTCTATTCCTGTTGATTATCGTATTTATGATAAAGCCAGCGATGGCAAAAGCAAGAATGACCATTTCAGGGAAATGTTAAAGCTGGCTCAAGACAGAGGGATAAATCCGGATGACGTGGTTGCAGACGCTTGGTACTCGAGCTTGAATAATCTGAAGGCCATTGAATCCATAGGCTGGACATGGGTGATGGGGTTGAAGAAAAACAGGAAAGTGAATCGTGGAGAAACTCTTGAAAAGCTGGACATTCCAGATGAAGGACTGAAAGTTCACTTACGCGGATATGGATGGATTACTGTTTTCCGGTTTGTTGCCAAAAACGGTCGCACGGATTATATCGGAACCAATAGGGATAATCCCTCTCGTGATCATATTGAACTGGTCATGAAATCGCGTTGGAAAATCGAAGTTTATCATCGGGAATTAAAGCAAACATGCGGTCTTGAACGCTGTCAGTCTCGCACGGGACGAGCCCAAAGAAATCATATATTTCTTGCCATTTCGGCTTGGATTCAAAGATTTAAAAGACGACTTGCTGGAGGCTTCTCTTTTTATCAGCAGCAGTGGGATGTTATTAAGCATGATATCTCTAGAGAAATAACAAAACTCATGTCTTTCGCTTAGATTCCCACCCTTTTGCTGCAAACTGCGTAACTCGTGCTGAGGCACGAAATCCACAATTCGCCGAGACGCCCCTAATATACGCGCTTCTCTTGCTGCATCAACATTGGATTCAGTTGCGATAAGCGCATTATTAATCCACTTGATGACGTCCCCATCACTCATTCCAGATGCTCCCTGGACACCAATTGCCATTTGATTAGACTCCCAACTTGATTGCAATTGGAGACTGAAAATTCGATCTTCCTTTGAGAAACTGAGAATCGAATAACTTTCCTGAATTTGATTCAAAACCCGTTGGATATAAGTGATGACTTCCATAAAGCTCGCAAGAGGATCTCCATGATTATAGGCTGAAAACCTTGATGGAATAGCATCATGACTAATGCCCCCTACTGTTCCTGCAATTCCACAAAGCGCGCAATACAAATAAAAGGGATGAGCCTCGTTTATCTGTTGGACAGCCTCAAAGATCAAAAGAGAGGAAAGCATTTGCGTACGCACTGTATCCAATTGGCGCAACGTTCCTATCAAATCTGAGTTTTGGCCAATCGATTGCATTTTTTGTTGGATATAGCCCAGTTTTGACCGAATGGAGGAAGACATTTGATCACAAATCTGCCAAAGTTGAGTAGATGTCGTAACCCGCAGAAGCGGCGATTGATACGCATCAAAGGCGTAATTTTTACCATCATATTTAATACGCGCAATGGGTAAAGACACATATTGCGCAGGCGGAGAATTCCCCACAATTAGCTCAAGTTTATATTCAAGGCGGGGGATCATCACAGGCGAGTCCCCCGTATTTAAATCCACGACGTTATTACCAGGAATAGACCGATAACGCGGCAGTTGACCCAAAATATCTGATGTATTTCCCTTAAGTTGGGGCAAACATAAATAAACATTTAATGACCCTGCTTGAAATTCAGCACTAAGTGCTGTTAAATCTGCCTCTAAATAAGGTGTTGAACTTGGCAGCGCATCAATCAAAGTCCCGTCCGGTAAAACACCATTAAACGAGAGAAGCCGACATTTTCCACTTGCAAGCAAGGCGTCGTCAAATACCTGAGACTCAACCCCCCAGTAAAAAGCGGCCATATGATTGAGATGAAAATTGAGAATTTGCTGGTGCCTTAAATCATATTGCTGAAAATGCTGTGGAACTAGCAGCATTCCCTCATGCCATTGAATAGGATCTGGTAAACTCTGCGCACTTGCTAGCATAGCACTCCCCTGTATTAGAGTCTCTTTTTTGAAAATCTTAACATATCTTTGAGATTAAGATCGAGTTTTTTTATGAAACTTGTAGGAGCAATTTGAAAATGTCCGGTTAAGCAATTTAGAAATGTCCGGATTTGTCCTTAAGTTTTATGCTGATGCAGTCAGCAAGCAGGAGGATGAATGGAGACATTGTATAGCGAGGCCGAGATGGAAAAACTAAAGATATTGGATGACATAAAACGAGGTCTGCTGCGCCAAGGTGAAGGTGCGGCAGAGTTAGGTTTGAGTGCTCGGCAAGTGAGGCGTTTGCAGGCGAGAATTTCTGTTGAGGGACCTTCCGGGATTAAACGGCGTGCTATATCGGGCAGTAATCGTGCGCATTCAGAGGGCTTCAAAGCCAGAGTTCTTGAGGCAGTTCGGAATCGTTATGCGGATTTTGGTCCGACGCTAGCCAGCGAGAAACTGTTGGAGAATGAGGGGCTTAAGATCAACAAAGAAACTCTGCGACAATGGATGATAGCCGATGCATTATGGAGCGGGAAAATTCGGAAAAGCTCGCCTCTGCATCAATCCCGTCAGCGCCGCTCGTGCTTTGGTGAGCTTGTACAGATTGATGGGTCGCACCATGATTGGTTTGAGGGACGGCGTGCAAAGTGTTGTTTGCTCGTCTTTGTAGACGATGCCACCAGCCGCATCGTATCTATGCGATTTGAAGAATCGGAGACCACTGCCGGCTATTTCCGAGCCATGGAATCACACCTCGAGCAGCATGGTCTGCCTCTGGCCTATTATAGTGACCGGCACAGCATTTTTAAAACAACGCGCACAACTGACGGATATTACCAAGCTACTGAGCTGCATCGCGCCATGAAAGATTTAGGAATTGAGTTGATTTGCGCTTACTCACCCCAAGCCAAGGGCCGTGTCGAGCGGGCGAATCAAACGCTGCAAGATCGCTTAATCAAAGAGATGCGTTTGAGAGGTATCTGCGATATTGCGACTGCCAATGCCTATTTGCCGGCGTTTATCGAGAAGTATAACCAAAAGTTCGCCGTTGATGCGGCAAACCCGAAAGATCTGCACCGTGACGTACCTATCGACGCGCAAAGGTTGCGACGAATTTTATCTCATCACGTCACGCGCAAGCTTTCAAAAAACCTTGAATTCTCTTTGGAAGGGCAGGCCTATCAAGTTCAAGTGCCTGGAAAAGGCTATCGCTACCAGAATAAAAAAGTCACAATTTATCAACATTATACGGGGGCAATAGAGGTGATGCTTGGAGAAGAAGTCTTAAGCGTGATGGCGCTGGATAGGGTGACAAGGGGGCCCATTCTAGCTGATCGTAAGGACTTAGATCATGTTTTTGACCAGGAAATCTTCCCCAAAATAAACCCAGACTTCTTATTACCCACAGGGTCCACAGCCCCAAGTCTCTCTTGCGCTTGAGAGCGCGAGAGAGGGCTATGGACTTGTGGATAATAATTCAACTCAAAGCGGACATTTCTAAATTGCCTTGACAGTTTTTTTATGAAACTTCAATCCCCTCACACCATTTTATTCTTCAAACAGTGAGGTTAATGTCACAAAAGCTAATGATCTAGCTCTTTTCCAGGGTTATCCTCATGCGGATCCACTGAAACGCTAGGACTTTGAAGTATCACAAATCCTCCAGATGCCTCATCAGATCCAGAATCAGTATCACAAGGGACTTTTTTCTTGGGCGTTTTAGGAGGCGTTACAGGCACATCATCGGATGCTGTTTTTCCGACATTCAACCCATCAAAGCTGCCTTCCGCCATACTGATAAGATCATCCTTTTTCAGTAAAATTTTAATTTCTCCTGAAGGCGGAATTTTAACCCTATGATCACCAGGAGTGAGATAATTTGCAAAAATAAGACCTCCAAACGCTTTCCCCTTATCAGACTCAAGTTCAAAGTCTTTGACCACCTGCCCGGGCACCAACTCCCACCGCCATACATCCAATAAACTGGGATTATCAAGGCGAAGTTGGTTTGAGGCTTCGAAATATTTTTGAGCAGGAAGTTTGGCAATAGCCCCCAGCAAATCTTGATTATAAACGAGGACGACATCAACGGCGATTGCCGAATTTTTATTGGCATCTGGCTCTGAAAAAATAGAGGCGCTACTGACGTTCAAAGTCGGCTTGTTTTCTGAAGAACAACCTTGAAGCATAAAAAGAGCCATTCCGACTCCCATTATATTTTTGATCTTCACTATTTTCCTCCTTGAGGCTTAAGTTCAACAACCATGGCCCCGGGTATATTTTCTTGTGCAAATTGTGCTGCACGTGTAACGGTTGTTTCATAATCCGGATAGTTTCCACTTTGCACGGTATAAAGGACATCTCCTGAAGGTGATTTTGTAGAAACCACCTGTGCCGGAATATAATCCTGACTTTTCAACCTATCAACAAGAGCGTGAGCATTTTCTTGAGTGGCAAACATCCCCAATTGAATCGTATAACGCTTCCCATCACCCTTTTGAGTAGAGACATTGGAGACTTGCGAGGAATGAGACCCATCTCCTCCCGATTGAGGATGCATTGCCGATGAAATTTCTGTCCCCACCGCTTGCGCAACATTTTTACCGACTTTATTCGAAATAGCTTGACCTGCTGCAAACTGAACAGAAGATGCCAAAGGTTGCAAAGCGTTGGGAACCCCCGGGAGAGGTTGTGACGTAATTAATCCACTTGTCGAACTCGCCGCTTGCTTTCCGGCAATTTGTTGAAATCCAATTGCACCCAATCCTTGCGCCGTGGCCGAAGCCCCTGCTGCGACATACCCCGAACCAACACCTCCCGCCATGATGGGAGACGTTGGCATTCCTATCCAATATCCAGTAAGGAATCCTCCTACAAAAACAAGCGCCCCAAAAATCATTAAACTGAGGGAGATGGAAAGCAGCGAGAGTTTTGACATAGCAAAAACGATCCTTTTCGACTTGGCTTTAGAGGGGGGAGATCCTTTAGGCAATGAAGCCCCTTGACTTTGAGGAGTGCCTGCAGCACCTACAGAGACATCATCAGAGGGCGCATGAGCTTGCAAGAGTTGAGCCTGAAGCGTCCGAGCACGTTTTAACGATTGCTGGCGCAACAAATCTACTTTCTTTTTCAAGTCATCATTCGACTGCTGGAGGTCTGTGATATCGTCCAAACCTACTCCTCCCTTTATTAAATTCATATTACCACTCAAATCGTCTTGTGAAAAGAGGGAGTTCCAATACCTTGAAGTTCTTCATTCAAAAAACTGTTGCAATTTATTTTTAAATTTCACTATATTGTAAAAAGTTAAATACAATTAATTGAGTTTGTTTTTTATGAAGTATCATTTTCTTTTCTCATTACCCCTTCTTTTTTCAACATCTTTTTTAACTGGACTCACTCCTGAGGAGAAAGAGGTAAAATTCAAAAGTATTGTAGGTAAGTTTCAACAATACAGTGAATCTTTAGAAGATCTTTATCAAGATAGGTTTTCAATTTTTTCTGAAATTCAAAACATCTACAAAACTCTTAAATACACTGATACCCAAGAGCTTGCCATGCAGTTCTTGAAAAATTTTTTTGCCCTTCCAAAGGACTGCAATCTCACCGAAGAAACCTATCTGAATTATCTACAAGAAGGTCAAACGACAGCGGCCGAAAATGCCACAATTCCTAAAGTATTTAAGAAAAAAATAAATGAATCCTCCTCTTTTTCAACCGCAGAAGGAAAGGCCAGTTTTCTTTTTGAATATCTTCTCAATTTTCACTATGATGTTCTTAATACACGCTTAAAGAGAGTATGTGAGGGGAAAAAGATATTACCAACGGCACCTGATGAAGTTGAAAAACTTACAAATCCTATGGAAAAAAGTGGAGCTCAAATTTCTATCACCACTTATCAAGAACGAATATCTTTTTTAGTCAAACTTTTTCCCTTAATTGATTCTGCTTATCTCAGTGAAACATCGCGTGCACGCTTGGCGCTTGATAAAAATTTAATGGATCGACTCGAAAAAAGAACAAAGGATATGGGGCATCCTGACCAAGGCTTTGAAACCAATCCCCCTGAATCTTGGATAAGTATTTTATTCAAAACCCCTTTAGCTCAGGCCACAGACCAAACAAAACCTAAAGAGCTTAAACGGTTAAAGGAAGAACTTGAAAAAAGAAAACCTACAATTTTCTACATTAAAACAAAATATATAAAAGCAGGCACAAATCTTGAGATTAGGAGTGAAGCCTCACTTAATTTCGAAAGATTGGAGAAAATTCCATTTCAAAATCGCAAAATTTTTCTCAACGACCAACTGACAAATACATTTAGTTCACCTAACACAAAACAACGCCTCTTCAATGACTACGAAAACTGGATTCAAGAAAAGAAAATGGCGGAAAAAAAAGAGGCACCAGTTATTCCCAACAAATCAACTCCTCCTAAAAAATCGAAACCTAAAGAAAAGCAGCACAAAGTTTCAAACAATACCATTCCTTTAGTTTCCTCTCAAAAAGAGCAAGTGATGGAGACGCCTTCATCTTCCCTACAGATGCTGCCATCCACATCACTGAAATCTAAAGAAGCACCTTTAATCACAGAAAATTCTCAATCCACTTCATTGAAAAATGAACAGAAAGAAGAAATTATTATTCTTACTCCCAAAGATCGTGAAAAACGAAAGGAAGAGTGGGAGCGTAAGCAAAAAGAGAATAAGACATCAGCACCCACGAGCGAAATAAAAATCGAAACCAAAAATGAGAATCAGAAGACAATTACGTCTGATATCTCTGAAAAAACTCTAAGCATATTATATCAGCTCTACTACAAAGACCAACGTCAGACTACCTTAAAATGGAAAGACTTCGTTTCCACTTGGCGTGAATTACGCAAACTTATTGATCGTGTTGAGGACGAACCGATCACAAAAACCGGTGGAACACGTAAATTCCACGGTGGCCCCCTTCAAGAAGGAAAAAAGAAGAAAGCCCGCAGCTTTACCATTCATGAACCTCATCCCTCAGAAGGTCATACACTCGGTCCCAAAGCCATTGAGCGTATTGCGGATCACTTTCAAAATAAGTTTGGCTGGACACCGGAAAAATTGGGGCTCACGGAGAAAAAATAGCTTTTAGAGTCGTACAAACTTGCCTATTGTTGGGATAGATAGAGATTCTTTAAGATTGAAAAGCATGACGTTCCCTCTTTTTTTGTCCCAAAACCTTGTACGCACATTTCATCGTCGAGTTTTCCTATTTATAATAGGATTACTCATGGCACTGGCGTTTGCGCCTGTTCATGCCGTGCCCATTTTATGGCTCAGTTTTTTAGGTGCCTTTTATTGCCTTAATTTTGCACCCACCCCCAAAGCCGCCTTTTGGGATGGCTGGTGGTTTGGACTTGGATTTTTTGTGGCCAGTCTTTATTGGATAGCCATTGCCACATTTGTGGATTTAGCAAGTTTTTGGTGGGTCATTCCTTTTGCACTTTTGGGATTGCCCGTAATTCTCTCATTCTTTGTGGGTCCTGTTTTTTATCTCACGATAAAATTTTCCAAAGATAACTATTCTCGCATTCTTCTTTTTATCTGTTTTTGGGTTCTTTTTGAATGGCTCCGCGCCCATCTTTTTACGGGATTTCCTTGGAATCTTTTGGGTTATGTTTGGACTGTTTCCACACCCTTTCTCCAGATCGCAGCCTTTGGCGGCGTTTATCTTTTGACTTTCTTCACGCTTCTTCTTATTGGAATAACCTACATCGGTCTTCAGGGCGGCCTTCTTGAAAAACGCATTATGATTAGCACTTATGTTATCGCCGTTTTCTTAGGGATTGCAGGCCTTTCAAAATTGCAAGAAGTCCCCATGACATCATCAGGTCCGTGGATGCGATTGGTGCAACCTTCCATTCCCCAATCTTTAAAATGGAATCCGGAGCAACGGGAGGCTAACCTTTACCGTCTTTTAACGCTTTCCCATGAAACGAGCGCCCATATCCCCCAAGCCATCATTTGGCCAGAAACGGCTGTTTCGTTTTTTCTTGATCATGAACCGCGCCTAAGGCGTCTTATTTCCCAAATTATTCCCGAGGGAGCTTATTTGATTACAGGCGCACCCCGAAAAACGCCAGAAGGCCATGAGCCTTTTCAAATCTGGAATAGCTCCCTTGTTCTTAATCACGAAGGCGCAGTTTTAGGGCACTATGACAAATTTCATCTGGTTCCTTTTGGCGAATATGTGCCTTGGCGGAAAGAACTCAGTCATTATATGGATTTATCTTGGATGAAAAAAATCACCGCAGGCGCCATTGATTTCAGCATCGGTAATGGTCCAGAAACGTTACATGTGGAAAAAATCCCCGCGTTTGGACCTCTCATTTGCTATGAAGCTATCTTCCCGGGCGCAGTTGTGACGCCCTCCGGTCCACGTCCTGAGTGGCTTTTGAATGTGACGAATGATGCGTGGTATGGTAATTCTTCTGGACCTTACCAACATCTCGAAATTGTCAGAATGCGAGCCGTGGAAGAAGGGCTGCCTTTGGTCAGAGCCGCCAACAACGGTATTTCTGCCGTCTTTGACGCCTATGGTCGCCAAGTGGTATCCATTCCCTTAAATGAAATTGGGATTCGCGACTTTCAATTGCCTCCCCCTATTGCGCCCACCCTTTATGCACGCTTTGGGGACCTAATTATTTTTTCAATCCTTGCCTTTTTTCTGGGAGCTGCCTTTTTAATCAGAGTGGGAAGGACAACGTAACGTCTCACTCTCCTTTAAAAACGGGTTTTCTTTTTCCAATAAAGGCTTCCATACCTTCTTTCCGGTCTTCAAGGGCGAAGGTGGAATGGAAAACGCGGCGTTCAAATTTAAGGCCTTCAGTAAGCGTTGTTTCATAACTACGATTGACACATTCTTTAACCATCATAGCAACTGGCAAGGACATACTCGCGATTTTTTCTGCTAAGATTAGAGCTTCTTGGCGCAGTTGATCCAAAGGCACAACACGACTCACAAGACCTGCTTTTTCAGCATCAGTGGCTGAGATCATATTTCCCGTCAAACACATTTCCATGGCTTTGGATTTTCCAATGGCGCATGTTAATCTCTGGGTGCCACCAGCCCCTGGGATTGTACCAATTGTGATTTCAGGCTGCGCAAACTTAGCGTTATCGGCGGCGATTAAAATATCGCACATCATCGCCAATTCGCACCCTCCGCCCAAAGCATATCCGGCAATGGCTCCGATAACGGGCTTGCGACATTGACTCAAACGCTCCCAACCTGTTGTAATGAAATCACCTAAATAAGCATCCATATAGGTTTTATCGACCATTTCTTTAATATCAGCCCCGGCCGCAAACGCTTTTTCTGAACCAGTGATGACAATCACATGGGTCCCGGGCTCATTTTCAAAATGATCGAGGGCATTTTCAAGATCACGAATTAGACCTTCGGAAAGAGCATTTAAGGCCTGAGGACGATTTAAGGTCACAACGCCTACTCGCCCAATCCATTCCACAATAACATTTTCAAGCGTGGCCGCACCTGAATCTTGACGCTCTAATACCGCAACATTGCCCATGAATTTACCCCCCCCTTATTTTTATGAAAATTCTTTTAGATATTGATATAAAGCCTCAATTTTTGGTGAGCCCTTCAAAATATCAGCGCACACAAAATTAAAAGTTACAAGCGGTGTTTCAACTTCTGGCAAAACTTGAATCAAACCGTGACAATGAGATGCAATATAGGGAGGGATACAGGCAATACCCGCCCCCGCTTCAACGGCTCGTCCAATGCCATAAAGGTTATTAATTGTAATATAAGGCACTCTTGTCCCCCCCTCGGCCCGGCCACAACTTAAAAGCCAGTTTACATCCGTAGATGGAATCTTCGAATTATCTCCAAAAACGACAAGTTGATGCTGGTCTAAATCTTCAATTTTAAGAGGTACGCCATGAGCTAATAGATACTCTCGACTTGCATAAATTCCCATAGGGGCCTTGAAAAATGGGCGTCCATACATTGATTCCGAAGGTACAAATACACTGGAAAGCGCAATATCTGCTTCATGAATACTAAGATCCACAACATCATCTGAGAAAATGAATGAAAGATTGAGATCTGGATAACGTCTCAAAAACTCTGGAATTTTAGGAGTTAACCAAATCGCACCAAATCCAATAGACGAGGTGATCTTAAGTTTTCCCTGAATTTTATCGCCCTTGTCTGTAATCAAGGCCTCCGTCATGGAAAGATCAACAACGACTTCGCGGGCGGTTTTAAAAAGTTGTTCGCCTTGCTCTGTCAAAAAAAGCCCACGAGCATGACGATAAAACAAGGGGGCACCTAAAGATTCTTCAAGAGAGCTAATTTGTCGACTAATCGCAGACTGACTGAGGCTGAGCTTGACCGCAGCCTTGGTGAAATTTCCAGCCTCCGCCACAGCAAAAAAAACTTTAAGTTTATCCCAATCCATAGGATTGTCCTTCCCTGATGTATTCTTAGTGCTCTTGCAAATACCGTTGAACATCGAGCGCGGCCATACACCCTAATCCCGCAGCAGTCACAGCTTGTCGATAGACTTTATCACGAACATCACCTGCCGCAAATACACCCGATACAGAAGTTTCTGTAGTGTGAGTTGGCCCCACAATATAGCCCTCATGATCAAGGTCTAATTTTCCCTTAAAGACATGGGTATTGGGGACATGACCAATGGCCACAAAAACACCATCAAATGCTTTTTCTGTGATCTCACCCGTTTTTGTATTTTTCAGTCTGAGGGCAGATAGAGACGTTGGGTTTTCTGTTCCCAAAACTTCTTCAACAACGCTGTCCCAAATGACAGAAACTTTGGGATGGGCCAAAAGACGATCTTGCAAGATTTTTTCAGCCCGTAATGTATCCCGCCTGTGAACCAGCGTCACGTGAGCCGCATGATTTGTCATATAAAGAGCCTCTTCAACGGCAGTGTTACCGCCTCCGATGACAGCCACATTTTTGCCTTTAAAGAAAAAACCATCGCAAGTCGCGCATGCAGACACACCAAACCCACGGAATTTAGTTTCACTTTCAAGTCCCAACCATTTGGCTTGGGCACCTGTTGCAATAATAAGTGTATCTGCCACAAATGTATTTCCAAAATCGCCCCTACAAACAAATGGGCGCTTTGAAAAATCAACTTCGGAAATATAATCACTAATGAGCTGCGTTCCCACATGCTCGGCTTGTAATTTCATTTGCTCCATAAGCCACGGCCCTTGGATAACATCCGCAAATCCGGGGTAGTTCTCAACATCTGTTGTGATCATAAGCTGCCCCCCAGGCTCAAGCCCTGACACGAGAATCGGCTCCAGATTGGCCCGCGCGGCATAGATTGCCGCCGTATAACCGGCAGGTCCGGACCCAATAATAAGTACTTTTGTTTTGTAGTGCATTTTGTCCCTCATTGCGGGTTGAAATTTTAGGGAACCATATCAAAACAAATTCCATTTTGCAGTAAGAAACTCAATTTCCTTACACTTTCTTAACTATTTCTACTTACGATTAAAAGTGTGCCTAATTTCTGTGCCAGGCCTAAAAATGAACGAAAACAAGAAATTTAAAACACAAGTGCTTATTGTGGGCGCCGGCCCCACAGGTCTCACTTTGGCCTATGCTTTGGCACAATTGGGCATTTCCATTCGCATTATTGATAAGTCGCAGGAACCCTCTCAGCATTCAAAAGCATTGGCCATTCAAGCACGAACACTTGAGACATTAAAGATTTTAGGGCTTGAGAAATCCTTTTTGGAAAAAGGCATTCAAGCACGACACCTCAATGCGTATTTGGAAAAATGTCGCCTGTGGCGTTTTCATATTCATAACTCCAACACCCCTTTTCCTTTTATTTTGATCCTACCGCAAAATGATACAGAAAATATCCTAATCACGCGTCTTCGAGAGGACTTTCATATCGAGGTCGAGCGTAGTGTTGACCTCATAGAGTTAAAACAACAAGCCCGCACCGTAAGGGTTGAACTTTTGAAAAATGGCAGTCTTTCAGAAAAAAGCACCTATGATTATGTCTGCGGTTGCGATGGTGCTCATAGCCACGTCCGTGGTCTTTTGAGTCTTCCTTTTGATGGTAATATTTTTGAGGAATCCTTCACGCTTTTAGATTGTCATATTAAAGGTGATTTACCTCTAAACGAAGGCAACGTATTTCTGGGACACGAGGATCTTATGGGGATCATTCCCATCAGCAAAAAATATCATCGTATTATTTTGGCGCAGCCTCCAAACTTGCGCCCCCCTGAGACCCTGTTAGAATTTCAGACGCTTTTAAATAAACACTCTCCAAAACCTCTCGAACTCTCTGATGAGATTTGGATGTCTCATTTTCGCGTAAGTCGGCGCATTGTGCCCACAATGAATCTGGAGAATGTATTTTTATTAGGAGATGCCGCCCACATCCACAGTCCCGCCGGAGGGCAAGGCATGAATCTTGGGATTCAAGATGCCATCAATCTCGCTTGGAAATTAAGTTTGGTTCTTCAAAATCACGCCCCTACCCATTTCCTGGAAAGTTTTTCCCGAGAAAGGCGCCCCATCGCACAACATGTCTTGAGAGGCACCAATTTTGCCACGCGCGAATTAATCACACAAAATCGTTTTCTTTTGTGGTTGCGAAATCATCTTCTAGCAAACCTTTTGACAATTAATTGGATTCAAGAAAAATTTGCTGACGCCATTATGCAACTGAGCCATAATTATAGAAAGTCAAATTGGGTTTCGGGCGACTCGGGACATAAACTCAAACCTGGGGATCGTTTTCCTCATTTTTGGATTGAAGATTCTCAAGATCAAAAAATATCATCTCTCAATCTTGTAAACCCTCACTCTCATACATTAGTTTTGGCCCTGAATCGGACGTTGACGATGGGCGAAAAAGAAGTCCTTCAAAAAATCAAAGGGCATCATAATATAAAAACATGTGTGATCTCATCCTTACCATCAACTCATGAGAGTTATTATAAAACCACATCCCACGAACTTAAAAACCATTTGTATGTCTCAGAGTGTGCCCTTTTCCTCATTCGGCCCGATGGATATATTGGCATGAGAAGTTCAACTCTCAATGAGGAGCTGATCTCAAATTATTTTCAATTTCAAGGCTAAACCAAACGCTCTTGCTCAAGTGCAGCTTTAACGAAAGCGGCAAAAAGCGGGTGCGGTTTGAAAGGTCGAGATTTGAGTTCCGGATGGGCTTGAGTGGCTAAAAACCAAGGATGATCTTGAAGCTCCACCATTTCAGGGAGCTCCCCATCCATCGAGGTTCCTGAAATCAGCATACCTGCTTCTTCCAAGACGTTTCCATAGTTCGCATTGACTTCATACCGATGGCGATGGCGTTCGGAAATTGTCCCCGATCCATAGGCTTCATATGATTTGCTTCCGGGTTTTAATTGGCACTCATAAGCCCCCAAACGCATAGTCCCCCCCATATCACCACCGGGTAAATGTTTGACCAAAGTCTCGCCCTTCATCCATTCAGTGAGCATTCCGACAACAGGAACGGGAGTATTTCCAAACTCGGTAGAATTTGCCTCTAAAATACCTGCCACATTACGCATGGTCTCAATAACGGCCAATTGCATCCCCAAACAAATTCCCAAGAATGGAATTTTTCGCTGACGCGCAAATTGAATAGCCTCCAGCATCCCTTGCGTTCCCCGTTCGCCAAACCCACCAGGGATCAAGATACCGTGGAGATGCCCTAATCTTTCGATAAGATTAACTTTATTTCCCTCATCTAAATCTTCAGATTGGATCCACTCCACATCAACTTTCACATTGTTGGCAATACCGCCATGAATGAGTGCTTCAAAAATAGATTTATAGGCATCCGGTAATTCGACATATTTACCAACCACTCCAATGGTGACTTTTCCTTCGGGGCGCTTGATACGATCGACCACATTCCGCCAAATGGAAAGATCAGGAGGCGTATTCGACTCAAGTCCAAAATGAAGACAAATTTGCCGATCGAGACCTTCTTCATGATAGGTTAAAGGTGCCTCATAAATTGTTGAGACATCAAGTGCCTCAATCACACTGTCCGTTTTGATGTTGCAGAAAAGGGCTAGTTTTCGACGCTCGTCCTTGCCAATCAAACGGTCACTTCGACAAAGGAGAATATCAGGTTGGATTCCCTTACTCTGCAGCTCTTTGACCGAGTGTTGCGTGGGTTTGGTTTTAAGTTCGCCCGCAGCTGGAATATAGGGCACCAAGGTCACATGGACGGCAATCTCACGCCGATCTCCCAACTCATTTTTAAGCTGACGAATGGCTTCCAAAAAAGGAAGCCCTTCAATATCACCAACAGTGCCCCCGATTTCGCACACCACAAAATCCGCATCATCAATATGGGATAAAATGGCCTGCTTAATCGCATCAGTAATATGGGGAATGACTTGAACCGTTGCGCCCAAATAATCACCGCGTCGTTCCCGCGCAATGACTTCTGAATAAATTTTTCCTGTGGAGACCGCATCATACTGTGTTGTGGTTACGCCCGTAAAACGCTCATAGTGTCCAAGATCAAGATCCGTCTCCGCACCATCATCAGTCACATAGACCTCTCCGTGTTGGTAGGGGCTCATAGTGCCAGGATCAACGTTAATATAAGGCTCCAACTTGCGGAGTTTGACTTTATATCCGCGTGCTTGAAGGAGCGTCCCAATGGACGCCGCAGCAATACCTTTTCCTAAAGAGGAGACAACACCACCGGTGACAAAAATAAAACGCGCTGTACTCACTTCCACCTCTTTCCCCAAAAGGGCAACATTCATTAACTTGATTTACTTTACACCAGGGGCTTGCTGTGGGACGCTTTGTGCTGGAATGGTGTCAGGCAATTTGTCGAGAATTGATTTATCTTGATGGGTATGACTTGCCAAAATTGCAAGGCCCAAACATGTGACGAAAAAGCATCCTGCAAGGATGGCAGTTGTGTGCGTCAAAAGGTTTGCGGTGCCACGTGCGGACATTAGCCCCCCCATATTTCCACCACCCAACCCCATGCCACCGCCTTCACTGCGTTGAATGAGAATAAGTGCGATCATTGCAATCGTGATCAATAAGTGAATCGCCAGCAGTACCGTTTCCATACTTTGTCCTAATTTCAGTTTATAAAATTTCCGACTTAATCTAGGGCAAATCGAAAAAAAATACCAGTCTAAAGTCTCGATCTTGCACAAAAATAGAATGCAATTAAGATGTCGTTTGAATTTGAGACCCTTTCTTGACACACGACACAATCAGTTTGAAAGAAAAAACCTACTCTTTTTCAGCATTATCCTAAGGCCTTTTTTTGGCTTAAAATTTCATTAATTTGGAACTGGATAAAATTCTGGGCAGGCTCTTTAATGAAGTCAGTAATTTTTATTCGCTTGAGATAAAATCGGATTAAAAACAAATTCTCATATTGCGCCTGAGGGGTGAGTCGTAAGGACTCTTTTACTCCTTGAATCAAATCAATTGCTGTTTCTTCATTTTCTTTTCGACACTCTGAGGAATTTAAAGCCAACGCTGTGTACAAGTGAGACATCAGTAAATCTTCGGTTAAGGTTTGAAGTGACCGGGGTTCGTACCGATTCACGTTATTCCTACTCTCCGCAGCTTTTTTAAGAAACAAGGGGAGGTCCTCAAACTTTTCGAGATAAAGCGCTGAAAACGCCAAGCTGCTCCAGGAGTCTTTGAATTTAAGAAATCGTGTATTCTTCTTTGAGTCTTCTAAAAAGCTCTGAGCGGCTTCAACAACGAGAGACTCTAATTCTGACTTTAATGTAATAAACTTTTCTTTCTCTTTGTGTTGTGCATAAAGTATCAAAAGCTTAGGTCCGGCTGCGATTTTTAGATCCTGTCCTGACCCGTAGGCTTTTTCAAAAGAGGCAATAGCAGAAACAAAATTCTCTTGATCTTCATGAAGACTCCCCAAGTTCAAATAGATTTCAGATGTCTTTTTTTTGAGCAAGGTTGAAAGAACAGCATATTCTTCAAAATTCGTTATGGCCTCTTTTGCAAATCCGTAATGTTGAAGCAAAAGAGAGTAGTGAATTTTTCCACGAGGATCTTCCTCTTTGATTGTTTTCCACCATAAAAGCGTCTCTTTAAAATGACGCATTTTCAACAGCATACATCCTTTAAAATACATAAGTTCGTGAAGTTTAGGGTCTTCATCCCCTTGATCTAAAATTGTTTTTGCATGTTCATAAAACAAATGGGGATTCCCGTTTCCTTGAAATTCAGCCAAAGTCGCAATGACGTCAAGTGGTGATATTGATTTCAAAGGTGACGACGTTACTTTTAAAGCATTCTTGGCAAATTCTTCAATATGCTTTTGTTTTAAATCCCTGAAAATCTGTATTTTTTTTTGAGCAGCAACGTTGTTTTTCAGGCTTAATCTTTGAAGTGTTCTCATGGCTTGAAGGCAGGCCTCTATCTCTTTTTGTCCATGCGCGGTCAAGTTTTTATTTAATATTTTAACGGAGACCTTAACCTGCTTATTGTCTTCAAGCAGTTGGCTGTAATCGGGAATCAAACCATCCTTCCACCCAGAGTAGGGTTCTGAGTTTTTGCGCGTAAAAAATTCTCTTCGTTTTAAAGTTTCAGAATTCACTGTGTTTTCTGATACCTTTTCATCAGGTGTGTTTTCTTTCTTTTTTGAAGGGCCATAGAAAGCATTGCTGCTTTTTGTACGCTCAAGTTTGATAAATGTAGAAGGACTGTAATTACCATCGCTGGGGATTTTAACTAAGGGAACTGTGGGACTGCTCACGCTTTTCATCAAAGGCTTTTCATCTTCCATACTTTGAGTGCTTTTCTTCCACATTCCAGAAAGAGAAGTTATTGAAACGTTTAAAATAAGGAGATTTAAAAAAATATATTTCTTCATGGGGCAAGTCTCCTGGAATTGTTATCAAAAAAATCATCTCATTACTGACTGTCTAAAGTTAATTATTCGTTAAAAAAGACAATCGCTTCGGAAACCTCTTTATTGATAAGAACGTTGAACGGTCCACTTCGTATCGTTCATAAATCTCTTCTCAATACCGTCGTTATGCAACAAAACTACTTGATATTTTACAGGGGTTTGAATTCCATTTTGTGTAAAAATTTTTACTTCAGTGAGCAAGATTGTGATGTCTTTAACTTCTTGAATCTCCCAAGGCAAAATTTGATGAGATAACAACACGAAATTCAGGGGTATAAATTCAGTTTCATTTTGTTTTTTCATATGAAGCTGTGCCGTAACGGCTATTTGTAGTTTTCCTGATTCAGCATAATCTTTGACACAAGACTTTTTTCCAAGATCTGCGAGCCATTTTCGATTTTGAGAGTTTAAAATGTCCCTAAATTCATCAAAATTTTGATAGGTTTTTTCTATATTTTGGACAAAAACAAATCCATTAAAGTCTGACAAATTTAAAGCTGCGCTGTAGTACAAGAAATCAGATTTATTTTGTCTCCTATCAGTAAACTGAAGGGTGAGCTGATTGGAATTTGGCCAATACGGAAGTTTATAGCTTTCATCTTTTTGAGACTTTGCAATCGTAAGCTCTCCCTGTGCTCTGACTTCATACAAAGGCCCCACCACATCTTCCCACGAGATAAAGTCCAACCCTTTGAATTTAAATCTGACCTCCTGTATCTCATTAAAAAGACTTTCTGGAAAAACAGAATGGGAAACAACTTCATATGCCGCATTGATAACAGATTTATCTTTGCCCTCTTGTTCATGGCGTAATGTCATACAGATATTGAGAAAAGTTCCCCTGTAAACATCATCAAGTTCAACTTCTTGAGATGCCTCTGTTAGTAGAAAAGGTTTTATTTTCAAAGTGTCCCAGGCTTTAAGGGCAGGCAATTCTGAGAATTTTGCTCTGCGAAGGGGGATGTCCTTGCTAGTAAATATCTGGAGTGAAAAATCTGAAAGACAATGAAGCTTTCCATTTTTTTCAGAAAAGTCCCAATTTTTGGAATAAGTTAGACAATCCTCCGTCTTTGCAACCTTTTCCTCTATTTCCTCTTTTTTCAAGGGCGGGAATTTTTTTGTAGAATCATAAAAGCCCTCAAAGCCTTCAATTCTGAATTTCACAGCCTCAAGAGAGGATGAAATTGCCGCAAACGCTAAAAATCCTAAGGCTGACGTTTTCATAAATTCCCCTGCTTTTTGTTCGCTTCGTTTTTACTTTTTAATTCATCTCTGATAAGATGAGCAGAATCTCATAAATTTGAAAAGAGTGAAAAAATGCAACTCTCTACTAAGCTGACTTTTGTTGATTTTGATTCACAAGCCCTTCCCATTATGTGTCTGACGCCCGCTGAATTCCAAACCTGGATTCTTGAGCAAGACGAGGAGACTCAAAATTGGGTGGCCCGTATGGGCGTTGTGGGAAAAGCCGGCGATGTTTTGGTCAGCTCTTCAGAAGTGATTGCTATTGTAGAACATGCCCTTGCCCATTTTGCTGCAATTCCCGAAAAGCTCAAAGGGGGCACTTATTATTTTGAAGGCCTTGAGGAAAATCTTCTTGAGGTGGCGGTTTTAGCTTGGGGCATGGCAACGTATCGGTATCAAGAATTTAAAACGGGTGCGCCTGTTCCCAAACTTGTGTGGCCCGAAGATATTGATCGCGGAGCTTTTCAAGCCCTGATTGAATCCATCACCTTTGTGAGGGACATGATCAATCAACCGGCCAATCTCATGAACCCACAAACGCTTGCCCAAAAATCAGAAGACTTGGCAAAATCTTGGGGCGCCGAAATTGAGATTCTGAAAGATCAAGACCGGCTTCAAAAAGAGTATCCACTCGTTCATGCCGTTGGAAAAGCTTCTGCAACGCCGCCTTGTTTGATTGATGTGCGTTGGGGAAATCCAGCTCATCCTAAGCTCACTTTGATCGGAAAAGGGGTTACTTTTGATTCAGGGGGACTTGATCTCAAATCCTCCTCCAATATGCTTTTGATGAAAAAAGACATGGGCGGTGCGGCCCACGTGTTGGCGTTAGCGCATTTGATCATTCACCACAAACTTCCTGTACGTTTGCGCGTTTTAATTCCGGCTGTTGAAAACGCAGTTTCAGGCACGGCCATTCGTCCGGGAGATATTTTTAAAAGCCGCAAAGGACTCACCGTTGAAATTGGCAATACGGACGCCGAAGGACGCCTTATTTTAGCGGATGCTTTGGCAGAAGCGGATTCTGAAAACCCTGACCTTGTGATTGACTTTGCAACGCTTACAGGAGCTGCGCGCATTGCGGTAGGGACTGAAATCGGGGCCCTTTTTTCCAATCAAAAAGATCTTCTTTGGCCTTTGCAAGAATTGGGAGATCAACTCGAAGACCCCCTCTGGCCCCTGCCACTATGGTCAGGCTATGAATCCATGATTGCAAGCAAATTTGCAGATGTCAACAATGTGGGGACGTCCTCCTATGCAGGTGCCACATTGGCGGCCCTTTTCATGAAGAAGTTCATAGAAGCGCCTTGGATTCACATCGACATGATGGCGTGGAATATCACCGCAAAGCCCGGAAAACCCGAAGGCGGAGAGGCCATGGGTCTGAGGACCATTTTTGCCTACCTCATGAGCCGTTATTCAGTTCTTAATTAATATCCCTTCAGAATTACGAGAGGCTTAGTTGATCTCTCTCTTTTCAAGGTGAGCGATTAAAAGGTCAGGGCGATCCGTCGTAATGCCATGAACTTCAAGGTTCACCAAGGTTTCCATGACGTCAATATCATTCACCGTCCAAGGAATAACCTTGAGATTTTTATTTTTCAAAACGGCTCTTTCTACATGCAAAATATCATAATGGTCTGGCCCCCAAAATGTGGGCGCACGCTTTGATATAGCCTCAAGAAGGGGCGGGATTGCCTTAGGATGAGTCAATGCATCATCTCGATTTTCACTAAGATAGCAGCGTGAAAAATTGGGATATTTCGCGTTCAAATAATCCAACGCTTTCCAATTAAACGAAATCACCAAAGCTCTATCCAGCAATTGTCGCTCCTGAATTTTATTCACAACGGCGTCTACCAGAGGCTGGTGCTCATCTTCAGGCCTAGATTTAATTTCGATTAAAACCATTTTACTCGCAGGTAAAATATCCAAAACTTCATCCAAAGTGGGTATTTTTGAAGGCTGAAAATGCACCAAATAAGGATGATCTTTTCCGTATTGGCTTTGAGGATCCACTTTCCCCAACGCATAGGACTTAATTTCAGCCAACGTTAAATCACGAAGGGGAATTTCGCCCTGAACGGGTCTTCCTTCCTGGTCAATGGTATAATGAGGATTCAGGATATAATCGTGATAAACAATCACCTGGCCATCTTGGCTCAAATGCACATCGAGCTCAATCCCATCAGCACCTAATTCAAAGGCATTTTGGAATGCGGGCAACGTATTTTCTAAACGCAATTGCGCCCCACCCCGATGGGCAATCACAAGAGGACGCGCGACTAAAAGTTCACTCATGAACACGCATACGCAACAGAATAAGACGTAAAAACGCCATAATTTTATGATTCTCACTCCTCTGCCCTACTTTTTTATTTTCAATAATTTGAATCGAGTTTATCAGATTTACACCTCACAAACAAGGCCAAGACACCCGTCACCACCACACCTTCCACAATTTTCTTGCTTTCCTCATAAAGATCCGCTAAAACCCCACTCATTCCATTGTCCCCTTCGTCTAGAGGCCTAGGACACCGCCCTCTCACGGCGGCAACAGGGGTTCGAATCCCCTAGGGGACGCCATATCTTTGGCAAAGTAATCTACGGGCGATTGCCGCATGACACCAAGCTTTCCTGACAGCTTCAATCATTTAAAGCATCTCCCCCTGGTCGTGGATTTGGACGGCACCCTCATTTTACGCGATTCACTAACTGATCTTTTCATCGATATGGGAAAAAGATGCCCCTGGAATTTTTTGAAGATTCCCTATTGGTATGTGCGTGGCGGACGATCTTACGTCAAATATCACTTGGCAAAATATCTGAAAGTTGATCCTCAAAAATTAGAATTTCATGAAGCCCTTTTAAAAACCCTCAAACAGGAAAAATCACAAGGGCGTTATTTGGTTTTAGCAACCGGCGCGAATGAGAAAATCGCCCAAGATATCGCAGATCATGTGGGATGTTTTCATGCAATTTTGGGAAGTACTCTCAACAAAAATTTAACGGGCCTGCGCAAAGCCGAACGCCTCATCGCACTTTACGGAGAGCGCGGATTTCTTTATGCGGGTAATGCACGAATTGATCAGCATGTCTGGTCAAAATCTGCAGGTATTATCGTCGTCAACCCAGGCGTTGGCGTGGTTGCCATTGCTCAAAAAGTCTCAGAACTCCACACTATTCCCATTCATTTTCTGGATGCTGTGTAACACAACTTCTACTCAATAACGCACGCCCCCTCTTCCCTGGAATTTCTCGTTAACACTTTCTTAAGATTTAATCCTCTAGAGTTCATAAATTGATTGTTCTAACAAGGATTCACCTTATGAAAAAAGCTCTTGCTCTTGGAATTTCTCTTCTTTTACTCTCATCACAAACTCCACTTTTCGCCATGGAAGGAAACAGCACCAACAAAGGCGAAGTCGAGCTTGACGAAAAAAAGAAAACGACCACGATACCTACTAAAAATGAAACACTTCTTCAAAAAACTAATTCAAAAAAAGAAGAGGTTCTTGGTCTCCTTGAACTTAGCGATGCCGAGTATTTGAAAATTTTAAAAAGCTCCCGTAATCGTTGGAAACTTGCAGGGCACGCTTTTGAGATGATTGAAAACTTTTCCGATGCTCTGGCTTATGTTGGAGTCATGTTCTCACAAATTATCCCGGGAGATTCCAAAACCACATTCACCTACGCCATGGTCGCCGTGGGAGGAGTTAAACTCTTGTGTCTGAAACTTGTAAGCGTCGCCCAAACAAGCGTGGAAGAAGCAGATAAAGAGATTGCATCTTTATCAAAATCCGACACTGTTTAGAAAAGACTACTCACGAAAACTAAAATCATCTCCAGAGATCACCCAATCAAAGGCGAAAAGAAGCACAAGGGAAATCAGACTCGTGATGACCAATTTCTGCCAGATATAAGGATTTTCAGGGGCACTTGAAGCATGGCCCTCCCCTGGTATTTCAGGGACTCTGACTTTCCAAGGCAAAACCATGAAGAGAACCACAGTCCAAATCATGACATAAACGGCAAATCCTGACATAAAGCCCATAAAATTTTACTCCTGACGTTCGGATGTTGTTCCAAGAAAATCCCCCTCAAAGGAAATGGTGACGCCACCCGGTGGCTCCAAGTTTTGTTGAGTCTTATAGGCAGGATCTTCAATGGTAACTTTGACATCTTGAGATATTCCTGATTGCTTGAGCTCAATCAAAGTCCCTTGTGTGTTTTTGGGGTTAAAAAATAAAATGGGATGTCCATCATACCCTGGCGTGGGCGTACCGTCTCCAATCACAGTGATCCCACTTTGCGCCAATTGATCACGGGCGGCCAAAATATCAGGGACTTCAAAACAAAGATGATGAACCCCACCTAAGGAATTCCGCGCCAAAAATTTGGCAATTGGGGAATTTTCGCCATAAGGGTATAAAAGCTCAATCCTCGTGTTGGGCAACGTGACCATCACAGCGGTCACCCCTTGGTCTGGCAAGTCCTTAGGATCGGAGACATCCGCTCCAAAAGCAGCTTTATATTGTGCGCGCGCGGCCTCTAAATCCGGCACGACAATGGCCACATGATTGAGTTTTCCCAGCATTAATCCCTCGTTTTTTAATTTTCCTTATTCTCAGAAAATAGACCGTTACTCGCGCAATATCAATGGGCGTTTAAACATCCTAAAAAGGCAAGTGTCTCCTCGACCTCTTTCTGAATCTGGGCAGAGCGCTCCATGTCTAAAGGCTCCTCCCCCCACAAGGAGCGTTGAAACGTTTCATGCAATTCTGAGGCTTCAAAAACTTGAGAAATCCCACATTTAATCGCCAAAACAGCAAGAATCAGCGAATGGGTGAGCCCCTCCAAATGAGACAGCCCCACCAATTGAAAATCACTGAGAGATTCGAGATAGTTTTTCAATTTCAACGCGGAAACAACGGAAGGCGTTGACAGCGTCATGACGGGATGCAAATCCATCTCCATCTCAGCGTTAAACTTTTGGACCAGAGGTAACCAAAACTCTTTTTGCAATTGAAGAAGCGCGGGCGGCGCATTTACCCACAACAGGAGAAGATCAGTTTCCAAATTCTGAAGAAGACCTTGAATAACTGCATCACGGAGGCCTTTGATACGATCACACGCTGAAAGCGCCAGGGCCGTCATCGTCTGAGTGGTAAGCTTTGACGGCCAGGCTTTGAGATCCCGCATTTCATCTTCAATAGAATTTTTCAGCGCCAATGTTGGAACCTCAAAGGGATTTCCTTTGGGCGTTAAAATGGGCAGAGCTTTGAAATGAATAGGATAACGTACGGCCATGAGATTTTGCAGCTTTTTATATTGAATACCTTGAATTATTTTATAGACAAAGCCCCACGTGTTGTCATCTCAGAAAGTTTAGTGATTTATGTGAATTTCAGCTGCTATTAAAAAAACCTTGGAAACAAAAAGTTTCCAAGGTTTTAAATTTGCAGTCTAAAACAGACTTATTCGGCAGACGCTTTTTGGATGCGTGATTTTAATTTCAACGCATCCGCTGTTAAATTCCGATCAGACGTATTCAAAAGGAAGCTATCAATGCCACCGTTTTTCTCAACAGTCTTTAATCCGCGAGGAGAGACACGCATACGAATCTTACCCAACTTCTCGCTCAAGAAAGAGACAATTTGAAGATTTGGGGAGAAAGTCCGTTTTGATTTGATGTTGGAGTGAGAAACATTGTGTCCACTCATAACTTTTTTTCCAGTAATGACGCATTGACGTGGCATCGCATTTTTCCTTCATGATTAAAAAATTTATATCATTCTTTAGGCGAGAGCGGTCCGTTGGTCAAGGAATTTTACAAACTTGATGAAAGAATTATTGCAGAATCTAAGCGAGTCCATTATAAGACCCTTAAGATTTTAATGAATGGAGTCATCCGATGAAAAAAAATATCCACCCAGACTATCACGAAATCAAAGTCGTTATGACTGACGGTACTGAATTTACAACATCCTCCACTTGGGGAAAGCCTGGCGACACCATGCGTCTTGAGGTTGACCCTAAATCCCATCCAGCTTGGACGGGTGGAGGAAATCTTTTGACACAAGGCGGTCAGCTTGAACGCTTTAAAGGTCGCTTTAAAGATTTTAAAATTTCTTAAGATTTAAAAAATTGGTTATATTAAAAGCCTCTTTTCGAAGAGGCTTTTTTATTTTAATTTGTTTACCATTTGTTAATAAATTATATTTATAATCTGGCTCGAAAGTGGCTTCAATCCACTTCGTATCCACATTTAAGAATAAAAAAATAGGGAGAAAAAAATGTCTAAAGTATTATTGTCCACAACTATGCTCGTAGCTTTGTTAGCCATTGGGATTGAAACAGCCAAAGCTGATGATTCCGCTCCAGCTCCAACTGGAAATGCAACTGGAATAACGACACCATCAACAAATTCAACATCTGCAGCAACAGGATCTTCAACGGATTCCTCAACAGGCACTTCGACACCATCAAATGTTGTTGGCGACGCGAAGGATTCAACACACGCTAACGATCAAGAAAAATCCCCAGCTTCCGGAACACCCTCCGCTCAAAGCACACAGGCTTCTGAAACTCCAGACACTGTCGCAAAATAAAGTGAATTCAGAACAAAGAAAAAAGGTCTTGGAATTTCCAGGACCTTTTTTTTATGTGGTCATGCTACAAGACTTTTTATACCAGAGCCACCATGAATTCCCACATTCGCGAGACTGATGATGTGCTTGCTTTAATTTGTTAATCATTCCTTACAAATGGGATAATTAAATCTTCCCCAGCAAAGGTTTTTTCCACCCTCCCCCCTTCCTTTGTCATAAACTGTGACGATTTGTGAGGCAGCTTTTGTTGACTTTTATTTTCCAAATTGACTAGAGTGGCCTCACACATCAAAATGGTAGGTAACGTGACGCAAGATTATACTCATATTTCACTCGGATTAATTGGTTGTGGCGCCTGGGGCAAGAACCTCGCGCGCAATTTTAAAGCACTTGGAGTACTTCGTGCCGTCGCTGACGCAAGTCCTGCCCGCACCCAAGAATTTTCTGAACTCTTTAACGTACCTACCCTATCCGCGCCAGAACTTGTAAAATCAGCTGAGATTCAAGCCGTAATCATTGCAACAACTGCTGAAGAACATTTCACGCTCGCCAAAGCCGCTCTTCTTTCCGGAAAAGACGTTTATGTGGAAAAACCACTCACGCTCACCAACCCTGAAGCCTTAGAGCTTTGCAAAATCGCCCGGGAACAAAATGCGATTTTGATGGTGGGCCATATTTTAAAATATCACCCCAGCTTTCAAGCCCTTTTAAAACAGATTCAAGACGGCGCCATTGGCGATATTCTCTATATTCAGTCCGTCCGCCATGGTTTGGGCCGTATCCGTCGCAAGGAAGATGTTTTATGGGATTTTGCTCCCCATGACCTTGCCATGATTTTAGAAATTGCAGGAGAATCTCCTCTTTCCGTTTCCGCAGAGGGCGGTGCTGCACTTGTGCAAAATTATGCCACCATTGCCTCTTTAAATCTCGAGTTTCCATCAGGCCTGAAAGCCAGTGTTTCTACGTCTTGGGTCTCCCCCATAAAAGAACAACGCCTTGTGGTCACCGGCACAAAAGGCGTGATTGTTTTCGATGATCGAAAATCTTGGGAAGAAAAAGTCATCCTTTTTAAAAATCATGTTCTTTGGAATGAGGATATGCCCCACACAAATTTTGAATGTGAAGGTATTGCGATTCCTCACCCCCAAGCCGAGCCTTTAAAAGCAGAGTGCCAGCATTTCTTGGATGCGATCCTCAGTCGAGAAATCCCTCATACACCAGGCGAAGAAGGTCTTCTCATCACAACAATTCTTGAAGTAGCGCAAGAAGCGCTTTTAACGCAAAAGGCCATTTTTATGGACGATGCACCTCAACCTCAAAAGCTTCGTGCGATTTAGAAAGCCTGACAATGATGACACCTCACATTCCTTTTATTGACCTTTCCCTCCAACAAACTCGTATCCGTCCCTTAATTGATGCCGCTATCGCCCGCGTACTCGATAATGGCTCTTATATCTTAGGCAAAGAAGTTACCGAACTCGAATCAGACCTCACTCGACATTCTGGGGCCAAGCATGTCCTCAGCTGCTCTAATGGTACGGACGCCCTTGCCCTTATATTGCGTGCTAAAAACGTAAGCACTGGAGATGCTATTTTCGTCCCCAGTTTTACCTTTGCCGCTTCTGCAGAAGTTATTGCGTGGATGGGTGCTGAAGCCATTTTTGTAGATGTGGATCCTCACACATTTAATATGGATCCCGAAAGCCTCAAAGCTGGCATTCAAAAAGTCAAAACCATGGCTCTCAAACCAAAAGGCATCATTGCCGTAGGTATTTTTGGCCAACCCGCCGATATGGATACATTATCCTCTATTGCTCATGAAAACAACTTGTGGATTATGGATGATGCCGCTCAAAGCTATGGGGCCTTTTATAAAGGCAAGCGCGCCGGAAACTTGGCCGATTATACGACGACAAGCTTTTATCCGGCAAAACCTCTCGGATGCTATGGTGATGGGGGTGCTGTCTTTTGCAATGATGATGAGACGTTTGAAATCCTCAAATCTCTCCGTGTTCACGGTCAAGGTACGGACAAATACGAAAACGTACGCATCGGTATGAATGCCCGTTTGGATACAATTCAAGCTGCTGTTCTCATTGAAAAACTCAAGATCTTTGATGAGGAATTCGAGATGCGCCAAAAGGTAGCAGATCGCTATACGCAAGGTCTTTCTGATGTTGTTAAAACACCCTTTGTAATGCCGGAAACACAATCTTCCTGGGCTCAGTACACAACTTTGGTTGACGCCAATGTACGGAGTCAAATCGTCTCAGATCTCAATGCCAAAGGCATCCCCACCTGTCTTTTTTATGCAAACCCCTTACATACACAAAAAGCCTATTGCCATTATCCTTTGGCCACAAATCAATTGAAGATCACGGAAGATTTGGCAGGGCGCGTGATTTGCCTTCCCATGTCGCCTTATATCTCAAAGGAAACTCAGGATTATATTATCGAGAACTTTCGGGAAACTATGACACGTTATACCCAAAGGGCTGCGTAGATAAAATTATTCGCTTCCCTTTAAATCAGATCTTGACCACGGATCCCATTCAGAATTATACCTTTTAGCGAAGGCCGGGTGGCAGAATGGTTATGCGGAGGACTGCAAATCCTTAAATGTCGGTTCGATTCCGGTCCCGGCCTCCAAAAATGAAAAAAAATAAAAAAACCCTCTAGCATCATCTTCATACCTTTGTTATAAACCACTCCATTGAATGGTAACATTCATGTTCCCCGGTAGCTCAGTCGGTAGAGCAAGTGGCTGTTAACCACTGGGTCGGCGGTTCGAGTCCGTCCCGGGGAGCCATTTTTCTGACCTCATTCCCCTCCCCTTATAAAAAAGCTATTGATCTCGTCAGGATAACTCTGTGATGATAACATTATCAAAAAAAGCAGGGAGCTATTGTATGAAAACGAAATTCATGAAAACTCTACTCGTCCTCACATTGTTTTTCGCATTTCCCCTCAATGCTATTGAGGACGACGAAACTGAAAACGATTACATCCCTCAAAGCGTTTTCATGAAGCAGCTCATCCCCCTGCGCGAGGCCTATGAACAGGATCCTGCCACATTCCTGACGGCAGTCCATTTTATTTTGGATGGCGTTGAAACTGTTGCAAGACCTTATTTGCCATCAAGTGCGATTAATTTTATGGATATTGTTCGTCTCGGCGTTTTGATGCACGCAAATTTTTGGAATATAGATTCTTTTTATACGACAGCCTCCCCTTTAAAAAAAATCCTCGGAGCGCTTCTTTTTGGACATACAGCTTTGGATGTTCTAACCTATTTTTCATATTATGACCCCAATCTTTCTCTCTGGGGACGAACGTTCGCACCTCTCGCCGCATTTGGCTGCGGATTTGGTTATATGTTTTTCAAACTCTATGAATTTCAAGAGAATTCGTCTTCTAACAATGAGTTGGAACATTCAACCTATGGGGATTATTAGAAATTTATCCCCTATCTGTCACTTTTTGAAAAGAAAGATTGATGAATGCAGAGCGGCCTTACTCTCCTAAGTTTTATTAAGCCAGGCAGAGACCCCCTCAATCTCCTCAGAACTCATAAGCGCCGGCGCATGACCCGCCCCTGGGATTTCCACAACTTCCATTTGGGGTTGAAGATAAGACATTTTTTCAACGATTTCGGGGGTCAATAAATCCGATTCCTGCCCTCGAATGACAAGAACGGGGCACTTGAGATCATGCCAAAATGTCTCGAGATGAATATCGTTTGAAGAAGCTGACAAGAAAGCCTGGCCAATGGCGGGATCATAAGCCAATTTAAACGTCCCTTCCGGATCTTGCCGCGTGCCCCATCGGGCGATATGATCCCACTGGGAGCGCTCTTTGATGCCAAAATTGGGCATAATTGTTTGGAAATATTTCCGCGCCTCCTCAAGACTTTTAAATCCCACATCGTTGCGAGCATAAGTCGCAATCCGATTCATGGCCAAACTAGGAACCACCATACCCACATCATTTAATATAAGGTTTTTAATAGGCGTTTTGGGAAAACTGGCCATCATCATGCCCACAATTCCTCCCATAGAGGTTCCCAGCCAATTGACCTCCTTTGCCCCAATCCGCGCTATGAGTGCAACCATATCGGAGATATATTGGGTGAAGTTATAAATCAAAGTGGATCCAATATAATCGCTATCGCCTCGCCCCACAACATCGGGGCAAATCACACGATAGTCTTTTGAAAGGGCGCGCGCCAAATAATCAAAATCCCGTGAATTTCGGGTAAGACCATGCACACAAATGAGAACTTTTGGATTTCTAGGATCTCCCCACTCTAAATACGAAAGTTGATGAAATCCTTCTGGACTTAAACCCCAATAAAACTCTTGAGAAGGCTCGATAGTTTTTAGTTGTGCTAATGATGACATTAAAACCTTCCCCTCTTTAGAATTAATAAAGGACTCCCCACAATTACTCCCCAGACTTGCCCTTCACTTCTTTTAAATAGAAGGATCCGCGGACATGGGTGTGCTTGTCTTTAGCGATGTATTTAATGACGCCAGGTTGAGTTTCTTGGACGCGATAAAGCCAATATTCTGCAAACTCACCATTGAAAAAATCCTCAATCACAGGGCCTTCTTCCCCATGGAGAACTTTATAGCGTGTGCCTTCGATTTCCACATAAGGATGATCTTTGGATTTTAAGGCGCTTTGAATCTCGGGGATTTTGCCCTTGATCAATTTCAAGGTGGGTGCGTCTTTCGCAAAAAGTCCAAAAGGAAGCGTTAACGCCAACAATACCGTATAAAGTTTCATAAAATTTTCTCCGGTTAAATCAAGCTTTCAGGAGAAGTATAGGACAAGCCCAGTTCCTGTGCAACGACAGGATGGGTAATATGTCCTTGATAAACATTGAGTCCGCCTCTCAAATGGACGTCGTCCAAAAGAGCTTTTTTATAGCCTTTGTTCGCCAAGGCCATCACAAAAGGCAGCGTCACATTATTAAGGGCAAAGGCCGAGGTCCGCGCCACGCCCCCGGGCATATTGGTAACGCAATAGTGTACAACGCCATATTCTACATAAGTGGGGTGGGTGTGAGTTGTGGGACGACTGGTTTCAAAGCATCCTCCCTGGTCGATCGCCACATCCACAAGAACCGATCCGTGACGCATTTTTTTCACCATCGCTTCTGTGACCAATTTGGGGGCCGCAGCACCTGGCACCAAAACTGCGCCAATGACAAGATCTGCATCAATGACTGCGCTTTCAATCGCCTCAAGATTAGCATAAAGCGTCTTTAACTGCGGTCCAAACAAAGCATCTAATTCGATTAAACGGCGTGCGGATTTATCGATAATGGTGACCTCAGCCCCCAATCCTAAAGCGACACGTGCTGCATTGATACCCACAGACCCACCACCAATAACGACAACTTTTCCAGGTAAAACGCCAGGAACACCACCCAAAAGAATTCCCGCACCACCCTTTCCTTTTTCAAGGCAATGGGCACCCACTTGAATGGACATGCGCCCAGCAACCTCACTCATAGGTGCAAGCAACGGAAGCCCTCCCCGCTCATCAGTTACAGTGTCATACGCAATCGCGATGCAGTTTGATTTTAATAAGCCTTGGGCTTGATCCGGATCTGCTGCCAAATGGAGAAATGTCAAAAGAACTTGGCCGGACTTCAGCATTCTCCATTCGGTTTCTTGTGGTTCTTTGACTTTAACAATCATCTGAGCGCGATCAAAAACTTCTGCAGCAGAACTGAGAATGGAGGCCCCTGCGGCTTTGTAATCATCATCACTGCATCCAATCCCGGCCCCCGTTTGCGTTTCTACAAGAACGCTATGACCTGCATGAATCAGCTCCCGTACCGCCGAAGGCAAAAGCCCCACACGATATTCGTGAATTTTAATTTCCTTGGGCACACCAATGATCATTTTTTTTAATCCCTGTTCATTATTTTTCTGATTTAAGGGCTAAACACTCAAAGCCGTTGTGTCAAGGGTGTGTGTTAGTCCACAAAGACATCTCAAAAATCATAAAAAAAACACCCATCTTTCTCATCAACCAGTTCAATGATGAAGTGATGGGTGTGGTCTCGTATAGAAGTATAGAATATTGTGCCCATGGAAGATTTACTGAATGCAGCCTGAAGGAGCACACTCACAATTTAAAACTTTCTTACCATTGTAGCCATTGGCCGTAACATTCCATGTTTTCGTCCAAGTTAAGCGTTGAATATTACAGGCCTGCTGACATTTGTCATCAGCATCCTTTTGGGTTGGTTCCGTAGAAAAAAGGCCAAAAAAGGGCACAACGATACCCCCGCCACAAGGACAGCGAAGGTTATATAGACTGCTATTATTTCTTCCTGAGTGCCCGTAATACTCCGGGTTTCCACAAAGCCTTAGGTTATGGTCGGCGCATTCTTTTTTACATAAATTTTTACCACCATCTGTAATCTTATTTGGATCAATATGAGCTGTGTTGTAATATGTCACTGAGTTCAAATAATTTGCTGAACTAATGGAAAATATTGATATTAAAAGAGTTTTCTTAAGTATTTTAAATATCCTTTTTGTTTTGTAATGTTAACAGAAAAATGAAAATCTGGACGCAATTTTAATTTTGTAACATTTTCATTAAAATTTCGTTAATATTAAAAACTGGATTCAGTAAGGGGCTGGAGAAAGCAAGTGCTTTTTTAGAGCGATTAATTGATTCAGATCATCCATGAAAGGCAAATGAAATTTCCATTCAAAATATTTTTTACAATAGGTCTTGATTTTCTCATCTGAAGACAGTACATCAAGTCATGTCTTTCAGGTCCCCATCGTCTAGAGGCCTAGGACACCGCCCTTTCACGGCGGCAACGGGGGTTCGAATCCCCCTGGGGACGCCAATTTCGAAATTGTTATTGATATTTTAACCTTCTCTCCTTAGTTTTGGACATAAGGTCGGGGGGGGCAGATGTTCATTTCAAAATTAAATTCACTCAAAGCACGAATTTTGGAGGTTGTACCTGCCAAACTTATTGGTGCGGCTTTTATGATGAGCTGGGCACTTTTGTTTTCAACTGCCATGGCTTTTTCAAAAACGCTCCATCCAGATGTGCATAGCCTTGTCATTCTTTTTATGCGCTGTCTTTTTGGATTTATGATTTTCTCGCCCTTTGCTCTTAAAATGGGGTTGGCGGCGTTTAAAACCAATCGACCTCTTCTCCATTTGTTGCGTGTGTGTTTTATGTGCTCGGCCATGGCATGTACATATTATGCCTACCGGAATCTTCCTTTGGCCACCGCAACCTCTATTGGAATGACAGGCCCTCTTTTTACAACAATGCTCGCAATGCTGATTTTACGCGACAATGTTAGCCTTCAAAAATGGGGCGTTATTTTATTGGGGTATGTGGGCGTTCTTGTAGTCGTGAGGCCCCATGAGATTGAAATTACTCCGGCCATTTGGGTGGAAATCTTGGCCAATATTTTTGCTGCTTGCACAATCATATGCGTAAAACTTCTTTCAAAAACGGAGGAAACCGTCACGATTATGATGTATGCCACGTCTGCAGCCGTCATCGTCTCGGGACTTGCGGCCGTTTCCGTTTGGCAACCCCCCTCTTATGAGGACATTCTCACATTAGTGGCGATTGGCGCCTTGGGCGTAAGTTCTCAATTTTGCTCCGTAACCGCCCTGAAATTCGCAAATCCCTCGTATTTGAGCCCTTTTGAATATACTCGCCTTTGCTTTGCCATCCCCGTGGGATTCTTCTTTTTTGAGGAAGTTCCCACCCTTTGGGTTTTGGCAGGAAGCCTCATTATTATTCTGGCAACAACACTTCTCACAAAGATGGAAATGAAGACGTAAGAAGTCCCAAACAATACATCTAATTCTTCGATTGTAAAACTGAGGGCTTGATCTCCAGAAAATTTTTCTTCCCTGAAATGAAATTTGCAGAAAAGCCAAAAACATAAGTATCAAAAACGATTACATGGCTATAAGTCATATTTTCCGGCAAAGAGATTTTGAAAGCTTTTAATTTTTTTGCATCATCCCACACAATAAAGCCCCAAAAAAGTTTAGTTAAAGGCATTTCCATCTCATCAAGAACAATAGTTTTCGATTCTGTTAGCTCTAAGGACTTTTCTAGCCAAGAATTTTTATTCAAGATTTCAGAATTTTTCGGTGAATCCTTTCGTAATGCGATATCTCTGGGGTTTTGTTGGATGCCCTCTATCATGACTCTAAATGTTTTTTTGTGATCATAACTTTTGAGAGTTTCGAAATAATTTGTAGAGTTACAAACCCATCCCGGGCATCCCTTGACATTACCACCAGTTAAGGAGGCTTCAAATCCAAGGTCTTCAGCAGAGATAAACTTATATCCCGCGTGAAGCGTTGTGGACCAAAGTGCAAGGACCCAAGCGACGGATTTCATAGCGTTCTCCCTATTTTTTAGTCCCGGATTTCATCACAAGGCAGTGCGCCATGAGATCATGAAGGGCTTGGCGTCTTCGGGTAAGCCCCGCCAAAATAAATCCTAAATCCAAAATGATCATAGAGAAGACTTTGTTAAAATTTCGTAAAAAGGACTGAGAAAAATCCAATTGCTCGCCATTTATATCACAGACTTTGAGCCCCACAACTTTTTTGCCTGGGCTTGCCTGCCATTTGGACGACTCTAAAAGACTTATCAGAATGGTGAAAATCGTAATCCACATCATCCCAAACGTAAACATTTGCGGATTAAAAGATTCCTCCAAAAACATAGCGCTCATAAGATATTCCACCTCCTCAAGGACGTTGCTCCAAGCCTCAACGAAGGACATACCTTGGCGTGTATGCATCAGAATTTGCGACATCAGTTGGGGAATGGAAAAGAGAAATATGCCCCCTGCAAAAATTATCATATCAATCAAAAATGCTAAAACACGCCGCCAAAACCCAGCATAAGGCATAATTGGGATCTCCTTTTTTTAAGCTTTAATCAATTTAAACTCTTTTTGATCTCTCATAATTTTTGAAAATAGAGTTCTTCAAATTTGAAAATATTTATGCGAATGCATCTTTTAGCTGGGCAGAATAAGGCTCTCAGAAAAAATCCTAAATGGTGGGCCCGGCAGGAATCGAACCTGCGACAACTCCGTTATGAGCGGAGGGTTCTAACCGCTGAACTACAGGCCCACTGAGAGATAAAATAGCGAAAAATTAGTTTCCGTCAAGTCGGTTAAATCCTAGATTTTTTTAATTTCATAAATTCCAGAATTGAAAATGATGGAAAACTCTCTTCGAATGTGGTTTACCCCATTGATCAAGAGATCACAACAGAGGCCCATATTGAAACGCTTAACAATAGTGTTGTGCACATTGGGGTGAGCTTCGAGCCATTAATCAAATATCTTAAGCTTACTGTAAAACCAATCAGTCTTGGAAATTAGATCACTGACGTCCTTAGGATTTTTGATAACAGTCCTCTCATTTTTATCTGGGTGTTTGTGAGGGATTTATAAGGCACGTGCCACCTGAGTATGTACTCAGGACTTTGCAATGAGAGAATAATCTTTTGTCCATTGCTGTCCTTAATAATGCCCAGTGATTGCGTAGCCGCGCAAGGACTCAAAAAAAGATCTAAAGAACTTTCTGGAAGAGCAAGCATTGAAACTGTTGTTTTTTGATTGGAAATTTTGATTTCTCGAACTTTCCGTTTCAAACGCAGGGTTTCTTTGTTCCCATTAACATCAACTACAAGGGTTCGCTCCCCCTTTTTATACAGTTTCAAGGTTGTAAAATAAGTTTCTTCATCGGAAGTTGTAAACGCATCCGTGTCGGGATCGTAAACACGATAATTGGCTAGAAAATTTCCAAAACTTAAAGAACTTCCTAGTAAAAAAGAGACCATAAGCGCAAAGAGAATTTGGATTTTCATACGACGCTCCCTTTTGACACACACTTTCTCTAAATTTATTCGAGCTGTTACTGAGCTTTTTTTACTTTCTTTTTTTGTCTGAAAAATAGCAAAAAGCACAATCTTCTTTATTAAAAAAAAATTCACCAAATCACCAAAATTATAACATCCAGTTGATTTAATTTGGACGAAACTAGAGGATCCACAATTTAAAAAGGGAAAATAATATCCCACTTAAAAAGGGAAAACAATATCCCACTTTTATTGATAAATCCAATCTATAAAAATTATAACGATAAAAAAATATTTAAAATTATTATATAATAAATTCTCATGAATATTATTAATAACATATAATGTCAGGCCTCGTTTTAGTCTTTCGTAATATCCATTAATGCGGAATCCTTAAGAACAGCAACCTCATCGCATTGACCATTCCAAAGAGCTTCTAATTTACAAATAGCACCTGATGAAAGGATGCATTCTCCTTGATCTTCGCTAAGAGATCCACCTTGGATCACGCAATAGACTTGCTGAGGCGTATCAAATCCTGTGACTTTAACGCCTTGAGGCGGACATTTCCTCCTTAAAAGCGCCCATTCTTCACAGAGTTGATTGTCCCCCAAATCACAAATGCCATATTCTCCGCCGTCGCCTCGCTTTTCAATGTAGACCTTACCACCGCTATCAACGCAAAATTGAGACGCTGGATTGGCCAATCCTAAAAGAGCTGTTGAAGAAATTGAAAACAATGCCCATATTACAGTGAATAGATAATTTTTCATGAGTGAAACCTTCCAGATATTGATTTTTATGAATAACGTAGCCTCATCCTATCATAGTCTTCGTGGCATTGGATACATTCTCTTAAGCATTTGTTGCTTTGGGCTTAGCGATTCTGCGTTGAAATTTTTAGGAGCCCACATGCCTGTGGGAGAGGTGATGTTTTTTCGCTCCCTCATTTGGTTGTTCCCCGTTTTGGGATATTTTGCCTACAAAGGTGCCCTGCATGTTTTTTGGGAAGGAGATCTGAAGGCACAAACGGTTCGTGCGGCCATTGCTGCGGTGACACTTCCTTGTTTTATTTATGCCTATTCTCAGCTTCCCCTTGCCGATGCCTATGCGATTTCATTCGTATCACCTTTTTTTATGGCTATCTTTTCAATCCCCATTTTAAAGGAACGCGTTGAGCCTTATATGTGGTGGGCCATTCTCTTTGGGTTTTGTGGGGTTCTCATCATGATGCGCCCTGGAAGTTCAGTGATGAGTCTTGGGGGACTCGCCGCTTTTTCAGGCGGAGTTCTTTATGGCCTTGCGATGGTTTTATCGCGAAAGCTTACACGCAACCATGCCCCTCTTTCGGTGATGGTTTGGTTTTCTGTATTTACCCTTTTGGCAGGGATGGTGACCCTACCATTTTCTTGGGAAGCTCCCAGCTTATTTGAAGGCACACTTCTGGCTGTCACGGCGATTCTCAGCAGTTTAGCTCAACTTTATGGTATCAAGAGCCTTAGCATTTTAAAGGCACCCGTTGCAGGCGGCGTTGAATATCTCAATTTGGTTTGGGGAACTTTTTTAGGTTATTTTTTCTGGGGAGATTTTCCCGACAACTACATTGTAACAGGCGCTGTCATGTTAGTGATGGGGGGGCTTTACCTCACCTATCGCGAGACGACAAAATCTTCTCAAACCCCGCCAACGGCTTGCTTTGAAAATTAAGTGGTGTGCCCGAGAGGATTCGAACCTCCGACCCCAAGATTAGGAATCTTGTGCTCTATCCTACTGAGCTACGGGCACCTGATCGTTTTATAAAACTTTAGAGCACGTTGGGCAAGGTCTCAACGGGAAAATAAACAACCTCGAGGAGACTAAAAGTCTTCTCGAGGTTGAAAATCAGTTTTCAAACATGAATACTTATTTTACAACGGGTTCATCACTTCTTTCTTTTACAAAAGGATCTTTCACGGCATTACCCAAAGCTGCGTCCATCATGTGAGCAGCAACAAAGTTGGAATATCCCGCCCAATTCGCAAATGGCATTGCAAAAATGCCCCCTTCAAGATGAGGAGCTGCACTAACGCCATAAAGATAAACAGATTTTCCGTCCATATCGATGGTCTTCCAAGCTTCCATGTTAGGAACCATCATATGAGATCCAACAACCCAATAGTTTCCATAAGGCGCCCACCAATAGTTTGCACCCTCATAAACATGTGGTGTTAACGCAAGCTCATATTCGCCCAACATGATCATTTTTGCAGCAGCAACTGCTTTAGCTTCAGGGGATACGCCCAAAATGGCAACGGCAGATACAGCCGCTAAAAGTACATTACGCATAATTTTGCCTCCAGTATAAATTTGTTTGATGTTCATGTTTTTTTCATGTTTTTTCAGGCATTTTATCCTGACGAAAAGAACTATACCAGAAAATCCTTTCTAATTTAATAACAAAACATTTAAATTTAGAAAATTAAATGCCCTTAAAGGGCTCTCACCTTAGAGTCTCCCCAAAAACTTATATTATCATAAAGCTTGAATATTGACCTTAAAGAATTTATATGAATCATACGATATATAATTTTATAGGTGCTATCATTTCTAAAGCTGTTCCCAACCCGCAAGAACTCAAGGCTGAAATTCTGAAATTCTTAGAGGATCATAAAGCCCTTGATATTTTTACAATCGACATTAAAGACAGATCATCTTTTGCAGATTACCTCATTATTGCCTCAGGCACATCTCAGCGGCAAATCAGCTCGACTGCCGAGCTTTTGCGTCAGCATCTCAAAGAAATGGGTATCACCCCGATTTATATTGAAGGCGTTCCCCAATGTGATTGGGTCTTGATTGATGCAGGAGACATCATCGTGCATCTTTTTCGCCCTGAAGTGCGTGAGTTTTATAATATTGAGAAAATGTGGGATATTGTGGAGTCCCATTTAGAATCTCGAAATGCTTAAATGCACATTACACTGATTGTTCTTGGAAAGCTCAAATCTGGCCCTTTCAAAGCGGCAATCGATGAATATCAAAAACGACTTTCCTGGAGTTTGACACTAATTGAAATTGATGCGCGCTCAAAACTCCAAGGAGAGGCTTTGAAAGCATACGAAGCCCAAGAAATCCTTAAGTGTATTCCTGCCGCCTCGTTTGTAATTTCTCTGGATGAACGGGGCGAGAATCTCTCAAGTCCTGAATTTGCAACACTGTTTTCAGATATTCAAAATCACCATCAAGGACGAGTCACTTGTATCATTGGCGGGGCCGATGGCCTTGATGCCGGTGTTCGAAAACTCAGTCAAAAAACAATCTCAATGGGAAAGCTGACATGGCCCCACATGCTTGCACGCGTTATGCTGTTTGAACAAATTTACCGCGCCCAACAAATCCTCAAAGGACACCCCTACCATCGAGAGTGAGGCTTCCCTAAAAGCTTAATTTTCAACTTGATTTTCTTCATTCTCAAGCGTCATAGTGTCCTTCTTCGTCTCTTCTTCATCGGAATCCGTTGAATTCAGCTTTTTCTCGTCTTTCTCTTTGGACTCTGCTGGTTTTTCTGTTTCTTCCTCTTTGAGATTGGAAATTACGGGCTCCTCGATGATCACCGTAGGCTGCTGAACAACATTTTCAGGCTCTTGAACGATTGGAGCCGTCATCTCAGTCACGGTTGTGGTTTGAGGAAAATTTTCCGGCTCATGAACGGGATGAATGACTGGAACTTCTGGGATATTTGGAATTTCAGGTTCGATTACGATGGGCTGAGGCATTTGTGTTTCAACGCCAGACGATTTTGTTAAGGGCGTCTCAACAACAGTAGGGATCGTTGCATTTTGAGATACGGGTTTGGACTGTGTTTTTTGTGGAGTCAGTTCAGACATCGTTGGAACAAAGACAGGTGTCACACGGTGCTGTGTATTATTAATGATCGTAATTTTTTCGGAATATACAGACTGTTTTGAATTCACATGGTTAATTTGAAGAGGAGCCTGTGTGGATCCGGAACGATAGGCTGCCGTGTTTTTATTTCCAGCACTTTTACCTTCTAATGCACGAGCTTTGCGGCGCTCCACATTTAATTTTTCTTCATGATATTCGAGATTTTCGATACATTGTGCCAATTGAGGACTGCCCCAAGCAAACCCATAATCCAAACACTGGTTGCGGTAATTGGCTAAAATTTCCTGTCGTGTTAAGGGGGGCTCCATCAGATTACAACCAGAAAGCAAAAGAAGTGGAGAGATAAACGCGAATTTTTTCATTACACAACCTATACAATTAAAAGGTTTAAAACTTGGGATATCCTTGGGGCTTTAAATTACCAGCACGTTGTCTTTCCAAGAAAGTTTGATCCTCCAAAGCACGCGCTTTGCGTCTTTCGAGGGAGAGTTTTTCTTCTTTGTATTCTTGATCTTGAACGCACTTTGCAAATTCTGGTGTACCCCATTCAAATCCATATTCCAAACATTTGTCCCGATAAATGGTCAAAAGTTCTTGGCGCGTTAAGGGTGGCCGAAAAAGATCACAACCTGATACCAGAAGTAAAGGAAGAAGCATTATAATTTTTTTCATAAAAAAAACTCATCATCTATCTTGGAGCGGGTGAGGGGAATCGGACCCCCGTCTGAAGCTTGGGAAGCTCCTGCTCTACCATTGAGCTACACCCGCAAATTCCTGCTTCTAGTTATAAGAAAAGCTGGAAAGCTCTGCAAGCGCTTTTTAAGAGAGAAAATCACTCGGTCGAAGCCTCAATGATGCTCCAAAAATCATCAAGCTTGAGGCTTGCGCCGCCTACAAGAACGCCGTTCACATGGGGAAGGCTAAGAATATTTTTGGCGTTACTAGCTGTCACAGATCCCCCATAAAGGATGGGAATTACGCCACCACCAGAAAAGCGTTGAGAAAGTGTGTGCCGAATGGCTCCATGCATCCGTTCAATGTCTTCAAGAGTTGGCGTCAGGCCAGTTCCAATAGCCCACACAGGTTCATAGGCGATCAGAAGAAGTTCAGCCTTGGCGTCTGAGGGCAGTGAGTTTTCAATTTGGGAAATGACGGTAGCAATGGCTTTTCCCGAAGTACGCTCCTCCTTATTTTCACCAACACAAACGATGGTATGAAGCTTTTGAGTGAGAGCTGTCTTCACTTTGTTTTGTACTAAGGTATCGGATTCTAGGTGTCCATGGCGGCGTTCGCTATGCCCCAGAAGAACATAGTGAACACCCACATCCACGAGCTGTTGCGCGCACACATCCCCTGTAAAGGCTCCATGCTCTTTGTGATGACAATCTTGGGCCCCCAAAAGAATGGGCGTATTTTTAATGAGTGCATGCACAAGATCGAGATAAGGGTGGGACGGACATAAGATAATGTATGGCAAAGGTCGATCAGCCTCCAATAGCTTTTGAGTAAATCCTTTGGCCAAACCCGTGGCTTCCGCCCGTGTTCCATTCATTTTCCAATTGCCGACAATATATTGTTGCATATTTTTTAACTCTTTTTTAAGTGTCCCTATGTCTTACTTATAGGCTACATTGCTAAAAAATCAACTGAGGTCAGATGATTACGTTCAAAAAAATATCAACTGTTATTCTCATCCTTTTTCTGTTTTTTAGCTTTGACGTTTTTGCAACTTTGCCCGCCGTTTATTTCGTGCATCAACAAACAGGGCAAGAGAATAGCTGCCCTTATGTGAGCTGTCTAAATTTGAAAAAGATTCGAGAAAATCGATTTCAAAACCAAGGCACTTTAAACATGACGTCTGAGGAAAGTTTCCCCAAATGGAAGTCCTGCGCTGAGCTTTATTTTGGACTTTCAATCGCGGATCAAGTCTATGTGGAGACTTTAAAAACTTCAAAATTTTTTCAAAATTGGCATAGTCTTATTCGCAAAGAAGGCATTCATGATTCTCAAGTTTTCACTTATTGGAGGCTGCCTTTAAAAATGTGTTCGATCTTGCCTCTGGGATCCGCCCAGTATCGTGGATTTTTTCCGACTCTTTTTCAAGATCGTAAAATCGCCCATCTTCCCCCTGTTCAACGACGTCATCCTATTTTTATCAAAAAAGAAATACATTACCTTTATAATCAAGGAACAAAAAAATTAAAGATTTCACATCTCCAGGAAGACACTTCCAAATATAAAAAATCAGACGGGCCTTTTGGGTCTAGCCAGACTTATCTTTCAACAACTTTGCCTTATCAAGATCAGGAAAGTCCTTTTCATGAGGTAGGGCTTTATAAACTCGTTCTTTTTACCTTGGGACTTCATCGCGACCATCGACCTTTTGAAGAAAAAGACTTGGAGTTTAAAGCCTCCCAAGATTTTAGGAATGCAATTAAGGCTAAAAAAGATCACCCTTGGGCCGGACTTGAAGGCCAAGATTTGCTTGAGTTTCATCTCTCGAATCTATTTCTTACAAACGAATCTCTCAAAAAACGGACGGAATCACTAATTGATTTTTATTTTACCCCTTGGAAAATTTACAACCAGTTGTCGGGGTTTTATGATCCCTCAGGAAAACCACTTTCCAACAAGCATCTACCAGGAGATGAGCAAATGCTCGCCTATTATCTCAGTCTCACATTAAAGTACCTTTGGGCGGCAACACTCAGCGAAGACGCTTTGAGTGCAGTGATGCGAGAAGACAAAATGGGCTCCCGAGATTCAAATTGGTATCGTCGACTGCAAGATTGGGGGCTCGCGCCCAATCATAGAAATTTTCTGAAAGCTGCAATGAATTCAAATAGTTTTATGGGGCTTCATTTTGGAAAAGTAAGTATGACACATCCCCATCCGGAATCCTTTATGACTCTTTGGAAAGACATTCGAAATGCGCTTCCAAAAAATCTGCCGTTAGAGCTCATTGCCTTTGCCAGTCATGCCTGTGTTTTGAGCTTTGATGAAAGCTTACAAAAAGAACAATTTAAAAATCATGTTTATCCTGATGCTGCAAAACATCTGGGATTTATAGTTTTTGACTCCCTCTATGATAAAGAGTTTAAACCCATTTATCGCCTCCAAGGAAAAGACTCAGACAAAATGTTTGAGGAGAGGTAAATTAAATGTTTTTTCTTTTTCACATCTCAGACAAAAATCCATAAAAAATAGATTATAATTACAGCTCCAATTGATTTTTGAATATCCTCTTGGCTTAATTTTTCTGATTGTTTTCCCGAGTAAAGAGACTACTGACACAAATTAATGATAACACCATTGATGAAAAATAGTCTTTTGCGTACCAATGGTATAAATTTTAAGCATTTTTCTAAATAAAATAACTTAAGCGCAAGGCCAATAAATTAAGGCTTTTCACCTCCCCAAAAGGCGCAGAGCTTGGGCACGGGCTTCTTCTGTGATATTGGCACCTGAAAGCATGCGGGCAACCTCCTCAATACGGTCCTGGGGCTCAAGCACAATTACATCTGTGCGGGGAGCCCCCTCTTCAATGATTTTGAAGACGTGGATGTGATGATCTCCTGAAGTCGCCACTTGGGGCGAATGAGTGATGGCCAAAATCTGAACACCTTTGGAAAGGGATTTTAAGCGCTTCCCCATAGCATCCGCAACGGCCCCACCTGTGCCTGTATCAATCTCATCAAAGATCATGGTCGGAATGGCCATTTTGTCCGAAAGCACGACTTTGAGCGCAAGCATCAAACGCGACAATTCTCCACCTGAAGCAATTTTTGCAAGGGGACCTGGAGCAGATCCCGGATTGGTTGCGACCACAAAAGAGATGGTATCGATCCCTCCCCTGCCCCACCGCTCTTCGGGGAGCGTTTCAAATTGGACTTCAAATTGCACGTGACCCAATTTCAAAGGTTCAAGTTCGGATTTTAATTGAATGGCTAAATTTTCGGCCGCCACCTTCCTTTTTTCTGAGAGTCGCATGGCCAATTTATAATAATGAGATTTGGCTTGATTTGAGGCTTTCTCAAGATCTTCCAGCCCCGCTTCACCTTGCGAAAGTCGTCCAAATTCTGCCTCCATCTCCTGGAACAAAACAGAAAGATTATCCGCCTCTACTTGGTGTTTTCGGGCCATTTGTCGCAAAGCATATAAACGCTCATCAATCTCTTGTAAAGATTGATGGTCATCCAAAACTTGCGTATGCAAATCTTGAACATCAAAGGCTGCACTCTGCACCAAATTTAACGCTTCATCCAATTGACTTAAAATGGGATTCACACGATCTGAAATATACTCTTCAATACGTGCCAGGGATTTGTGGGCTTGCCCCAAACGTGTTGTGATCTGATCCCCCAAAAGCGAACTCAGCGCCTCCTCGGTTGCATTCGCAATTTTGGATTGATGGGCCACTTGCTTGCGCTTTTCTAAAAGCGTAGACTCCTCATCAATTTTGGGAGAAAGCGCCCTTAAATCTTCAATAGAGACTTTTAAATAGGCTTCCCGCACTTGGGAATTTTGAAGGTTTGAAATGGCCTCATCTAGGGCTTTTTTGGCCTTTTGATAGTGGAAAAAAGAATCAGAAACTTGGGATAAATCATTTTCTGCTGCAGAAAATCGATCAAGGGCTTCAAGATGAGCGTTTGCATCGAGTAATCGATCAAATTGACCATGAATTTCAAGAAGCCGTCCACCCACATCGCGCAAAAAACTAAGGCTTACGGGAACATCATTAACAAAAGATTTACTACGTCCGTCCCGCCCGAGAATACGTTTAAGAAGAAGATTTCCGTCTTCAAAAGGAATCTCGTTTTCGCTCAAAATCCCAGAGATTTGATCTAAAGAGGACACTTTGAAAGTGGCAATGACTTGAGATTTTTCAGCACCCTGACGAATGAGATTTCCGTCCGCTCTCGCCCCCAAGGCCAGCCCCAAAGCATCAAGCAGAATCGACTTTCCCGCACCAGTTTCACCCGTTAAAACGGAAAGACCTTCCCCAAATTCGAGATCAAGTTTTTCAATCAGCACCACATCGCGAATAGATAGAGATTGCAACATGGCTGGAAATCCCTCTCGTTTTAGAAGAATTTAATGCGGCGCAATTTATCGAGCCACGATCCCTCTTGTTGTTTAATCCAAAGTGGGCGCAAATCTTGGCCCTTCAAAAGCAAGAAAGTTTCTCCGTACCACTCATTGCCGGGGAAATTATGCCCCATCACGGCCGCAACCACTTGTGCTTCTTCGGTTAACCCCATAGCCAAATAACATTCAACCAAGCGATGCAAAGCCTCAGGCACATGGGTTGTGCGGGGATAGGCATCAATGACGGCTTGAAAGCGATTAATGGCCGCCAAATAAAGCCCGCCATTCATATAAAAGCGTCCAATATCCATTTCTTTTCCGGCCAAATGATCATAGACCAAATCGAGTTTCCATTTTGCGTCCCGCCCATATTTCGTCTCAGGGAAACGTTTGATCACTTCTTCAAAGGCTTTTAAAGACTCAAGCGTATTGGTTTGATCACGTTTGACGGAAAGAATTTCCTCATAATGACAAAGTGCACGCAAATAATACGCATAAGCAATATCTTTGTGTCCGGGGTGAAGCTCGACAAACGCATTAAGGGTTGCCAAAGCTTTATCAAATTCACGGTTAATATAACTAGAATACGCCGCCATCAATTGACCTCGCGTCGCCCATTCGGAATAAGGATGCTGACGTTCTACTTCATCAAAAGCCTCAGAGGCTTTATCGTATTCCTCAGTTATGAGCTTTTTATAGCCTTCCTCATAAAGTTCGGTGGCCGGACGTTCCACATAGGGTTTTTCTTTAGGACTACACGCCCCCAAAAGAACAAAAGGAAGCAGAGCGATTGGTTTTAAAATTTGACGAGTGCGCAACACGAGAACCCCTAATACGTGATATCAATTGATGGATTTGTTATACGCGGTTTATAGTCGTCCTGCAATGGGATGCGTTTTGGAAAATACAATTAAAAGCCCAAGGAGAAATAAATTGCACTGACACAACTCTCACCCTCTACCGCCATGAAGGCCGTTAAAGATTCGCTTCGATCTCCTCAACAGTCTCTTTGATTTTCTCAAGCGCAAAATCCACTTCCTCCTTTATAATTACAAGAGGTGGAGCCAAGCGTACAACTGTCTCGTGAGTTTCTTTGCTCAAAACACCTTTTTCTTCAAGCATTTCACAAACCCGCCGGGCAGAAACGAAATCAGGGTTAAACTCAAGACCCACCCACAGGCCACGTCCATGGACACTTTGAATTAACGGAGACCTTATTTTTTTCAACTCATCTTGAAGGTATTTTCCCAAAACTCGTGAATTTTCTACAAGCCCTTCTTCAATAAGGACATCAATTGCCGTTGAGGCTACATGACATGCCAAGGGATTTCCACCAAATGTAGATCCGTGAGAACCGGGCACCATATGTTTAAGAACATCACGATTGGAGAGAAACATCGAAATCGGAAGCAGCCCACCTCCCAAAGCTTTGCCTAAAATAAGACCATCGGGATGGATGCTTTCGTGTTCAAATGCAAACATTTTACCTGTCCTCCCCAACCCAGATTGGACTTCATCCATAATCAGAAGGACGTTGTGCTTCGTGCAAATGTCGCGGACAGCTTTTAAATAACCTTCGGGAGGAACGATAATGCCCGCTTCACCTTGAATGGGCTCGACCAAAAAGGCACACGTGTTTTCTGTAATAGCCGCTTCAAAAGCGGCCGCATCACCAAAGGGAACGTGTTTGAATCCTGGCGTACAGGGGCCGAAATGTTCTTTATAAGAGGGCTCTGAAGAAAAGCTGATAATGGTTGTAGTGCGTCCATGAAAATTATTTTTGCACACAATAATTTCGGCTTGATTTGTGGGGATCCCTTTGGATCTATATCCCAATCTGCGAGACGCCTTAATGGCTGTTTCCACAGCTTCTGCGCCCGTATTCATGGGAAGCCCCATATCAAATTGGGCCAACTTACAAACTTTTTCTAATAAGGGCGCCAATTGATCCGTATAAAATGCACGCGAAATCATAGCCAGCTTTTGAGCTTGTTCATTCAAAGCTTTTAAAAGACGGTCATGGCTGTGGCCATGGCTGACGGCAGAATAGGCCGACATCATATCAAGATATTTTCGTCCCTCAACATCCCACATCCAAACGCCTTTGGCCTTGGTGATCACAACGGGAATCGGGTGATAATTGGGCGCACAAACTTGAGATTCACGGAGGATGAAGTCTTCGGTAAGATTGGGCATATTATCACCTCTTTTGTTGATGGGAAGATCCATGCCTCATTATCCATCAAAGATAATTAAGAAGGTGTTAACGCCCCTGATAAAATCTTACTTAAAGCCACCTCACAAACACCCAAACTTTTCCATTCGCAACCCTCACAGGACGCATGAAACTTCTCAAAGGTCATATGTGTTTTGATGCGATTCAAGCCTTCATTCCAACTTAAGATTTGCCCCTCTTGAAGTTCAAGGGCCAATTTGTGACGAGCGTCCAAAGATTGGATTTTTTCTTCCTTTTCGCAAAAACCCTTTTCCAGATTATGGGGGCAAGGACGGCAAATCTCATCGGTGCGAGAATGGACTTGTAAGAGAGTTTCGGGACTTTCAGTGATCTGATCTTTGATCGTTTGATAGTTTTGAACAAAATCAGGAGAGTACCCCATCCCTTGAAAACCCACCGTACACATAAAATGATGCGGGCGAAAAAGGATGGGAACATTACTTGTCATAGAGTTTTTATCGCGTGCGATAAGACCGAATAGCTTTAAGGGCGCTGCAGAGAATTCCCGCCTTCACAATGCCTGGAATGATGAAAGGCATAAGGCCAAAAGTCACCGCTTTGTCAAAGCCAACGAATGTTGAAAGCCATGCCACGCCCATAGCGAACGTCATGATAGTGGCAATTCCACACAAGGCCATATCAAAAAACCAACCTTGAGAATTCAAGCGCTCACGTAGATGGGGAATGAGGGCTGCGATAAAAACATAGCTATAGATATATCCTGCGGTGGGTCCTACGAGAATCGCCAGACCTGGCTCCCATCCTGCAAAAACAGGAAGACCCGCAGCACCCATACCAATCCAGAGAAGAACGGATTGCAGTGCGCGTCGTGACGAATAAGTAAGTGCCAACAAAAGGACCGCTGTGGGCTGCAATGTAATCGGGACTGGTTTTAAGGGAATGAAAATTTTGGAGGCGGCCAGAAGGAGGATGACGCCACCAACAACATATGTGAGTTCTTTCCAAATGGATTGAGACTCAGATTTTAAAAGGGCTTTAATCATAAGAGAAACCTCATAGTTTATATAAAATTTTATCTTATATTAACCTATTTTTAATCTTTTGAATAGGTATTTTGTTTCGATCTTCAGGAACCCCTCATGAAATAACGGAAAACAATACACCCTCGAATCGTGCTAAATTATTTGGCTACGCCTCAGTTTTGCTCAGAATCTCAACAAGTTTAAAAAAATTTCATATTTGTTTTAAGTTCATAATTCCAACACAGTCATGCTGAATTTATTTCAGTATTTCCTTAAAAATAACGCGGCAAGTAAAAAGATCCTGAGAAACAAGCTACTTGTTGTCAGAAGTCGTTTTCTCAAGATGCCCCAGCTATTTGGTTTTAATAAATAAATTACAGCACATGCTTGAGACAAACTTATTCATGAGGTGGTCCTGACAAATCAACTCTCGATCTTGGAAGGGTTGTGATCTTATGTTAGACTTAGCCTCTGCTAAAGATTGGTTGATTATAAACTTCAGAGGGAGCTAAAAAATGCTAAAAAAAATTATAATGCTATTCCTAGCCATCGGAACTTATCAGACTCTAGATTCACGATTTTTAACTGCAGATTGTGGTGGCATGACAACGTGTAGTGATACTTGTCAAAATACAGATGGGTGCGAATGTTTCTGGGGAGGCTGTCGCTCCGTGGGAGACGCTCTCAAAATGCAACGAAGTGAAGAAATGAAATATCACATGCGCTGGCTTCAAGAAAAGTTATGCGAGGCCAATCCGACTTCCTGTCAATAAAGTTATCGCTGCAAATCATGAACGAGTGTCATCTTTGGATGTCTCTCCTCATGAGCGCGGTAAACGTTCACGTTTTCAAGCACGCGCTGAATATAATTCCGAGTTTCATAATAAGGTACAAGCTCTAACCAATCGACTACATCAATCTCGCCCCGACGTGGATCCCCAATCTCTTGAAGCCAACGGTTAACAGGCTCCTTCCCCGCATTGTAAGAGGCAATAGCCAGAATATAAGATCCGTCAAATTCTTGGACTAAAGAATGAATGTGATGCGCTCCCAATTTCACATTATGTTTGGGATCATGAAGTTTATTATGAGAATGAGAAATTTTCATTTTTTTGGCCTCTTTTTGAGCCGTTGCAGGCATCAATTGCATGAGTCCCATAGCACCAGCATGACTCACGGCACCTGCGTCAAAGCGGCTTTCCTGCATAATAAGCCCATTAACAAGGGCGGCTTCTAGGCCCTCTTGCCCATGAGGATGATTGATTTTGGGATAGGCCGCTTTCAAATGAAGACCCTCTTGAAAACCTACTTTTTTGGCAACAACAGCTGCCGCATGAGGGCTGACTTTGGCCGCCAAATCCACCAACAAATGACGTTCTGCTGTTGATTTTGCATTCTTACCAATGTGAAACGCAAATGTTTGCATATAGTTTTCCGCAGGCTTTCCCATTTTGGTGAGCACTTTTAAGGCCTTAACAAGATTCTGACTTTCAAATTCTTGTCTCTCTTTCGTAGTGGCCTTAGGCAATGAGGCTAACTCTGGATGGGGACGTTTTTCCAATTTTGCTGCAGACAATTGTCCATAAAAAGACGTCGTATGCTTGGCTCCTTTTTCGTACCATTTTGCAGCAAGTTCAACATCCTCTTGCCCCTCAGCAGCACGGCCCGCCCAATAGGCGGCACGACTCTTACTGATGGGCGATTTAACCTGATTGTAAAGATTTGAAAACCGTTGAAGGGCTGCTTCTGAATTATTCAAAAAACGAAGGGCCACAAACCCACTTAAAAACTCTGCTTCCGCAAAAGCCTCCCCTTCCTCAAGCCCATGCTTTTGAATGAGCGCATAAGCGTCTTGAGGACGTCCTTGTTGCAAAAATTCCCGCGCCAAATAATTGCGTTCCTTCCACCATTTATCGGCATAAGCGGATTTTTGAGGGACCATCTTTAACAGTTTTGCGGCAGTTTCCAGCTGATCTGATTTTCTCAGTAATTTGACTTGCTCATAAAGAACACCTTCATTTCGATCTCCTGAGAAGGAATGACTTACTGATTCCGCTTGAATGAGCGCAAAGCGCGCTTCTGCAGATTGACGAGCTTGAGGTCCAACAAGGCTCACCAAACGCTTGGCTTGATCCAACTCCTCATCCCACAAAAGGCGCTCAAGACGCGCTTCGTGATCGGGTGCCTTAAGGTCTTCACCGAAAGCGCCCAAATACTCTTGAGCTTCTTCTCGCGTAAAATTTCTTGTTATCCAACCTTCCCTGGCAATGTTAAGGGCTTTGGTTTTCTGTCCCAAAGCTTTCAAGGCTTTTGCATAATGCAAGTACCCAAAACTCGTTTGAGGGGGATGGGATTGAAACCATTCGGCAACGTCTTGAGGCTCTAAGGTTTCATCCATCATAGATTCAGCACGTGCATTGAGTTTTTCTTGTGCGGGCCAATCGGGATGAGCAATAATAAACGCGGTTACATCATAAAGGCCAAGCCTTGGATCCTTTTCTTGAATCCCCACCCACGTCATGAGATCACCTACAACACCACAATTGGTCATGGGATTATACCCCCCTTTTGTCAGTTGCGCCTGGAAAGCCTCTTCACATTGCTTTGAGTTTGAAACTAATGATGACGTTGAAGCCCATAAAATTGCAATGAATCCACTTACCAAAATCGAATAACGCGATCCGCAAATTCGATCATCCCCCTGGCACAAGCTTAGGGTGCCCCTGCGGGAATAGGATTTTCGATCGTGACTTACCATCAAACTCTTGCAGATCTTTGTGATCATCGCTACCCTCTCGCTTAGAAATCATATGACAGGAAAAATACCATGCTCCACGGAATTATAACAGCTATTATCACCCCTTTTCGTGAAGGAAATATTGATTGGTCTGCACTTGAGAAAATTATTAACTATCAATCTGATGCGGGAATTCACGCCCTTGTAGTCGCAGGATCTACGGGCGAAGGACTTCTTTTGACTGAGGAACAAAAGATTTCTGTCATTCAAAACTCCCTTAAATTTGCCAAAGGACGCCTTAAAATTATTGCAAGCACAGGCTCTCCCTCAACTCAAGATGCTGTCACCCTCAGTCAAAAGGCCCAGGACTTAGGCGTCGATGGCATTCTTGTGATTTCTCCTTGGTATGTAAAGCCCAATCAAGAAAGTCTTTATCAACATTTCAAAACCATTCACGACGCCACTTCCGTCCCTATGATTGTCTATAATCATCCCGGACGGTGCATTGTCGATATTAGTTATTCAACGGCAGCACGCTTGAGCGAACTGGCTCATCTTTCAGGTTTTAAAGATTCTTCAACAGATGTGGCCCGACTTCAAAATATAAAATCTATAGCCAATCCTAAGTTGAAGTTTTTCTCAGGGGATGATCCCACAGCCCCCGGTTATTTGGCCTTGGGGGGGGATGGAATTATCTGCGTGGGCTCAAACGTGGCCCCGCGGGAATACATCACACTTTATGATGCCTGGGCGCAGAGAGATCTCAAAAAGTTCACTCAAATGCGTGACCTTTTATCGCCCCTTGCTATTGCCACCAATTTGGAAACAAACCCCGCGCCCATCAAATATGCGGCTTCTCTTTTGGGACTTTGTCAAAACGAGTGGATTTTGCCTTATGTTGACTTGCAGGAGTCAACAAAAACGGCTATTCGTAAGGCCCTGGAGTTGCTTGCTCTTAAACCCGTTTCGCAAAAGGTCGCCTGATGTGTCATGACTAAAGTTCACGAAAAAAAAATGATCGCCCAAAATAAGCGTGCCCGATTTGACTATCATATCGAAAGCACTATTGAAGCAGGCGTTATGCTTCAAGGGAGCGAGGTGAAATCTTTGCGTCAAGGCAAGGGTAGTATTTCCGAATCTTATGCAAGCAGCGAGGGCACCAACGATCTTTACCTCATCAACTCCTTTATTCCTGAATACATTGAGGCGAATCGATTTAACCATTCCCCAACCCGCCCACGAAAGCTTTTATTAAAACGTCGTGAGTTGAATAAACTTTTGGGCGCCGTGCGAAAAAAAGGCATGACGATTGTGCCTTTAAATCTCTATTTCAATTCCCGCGGCATGGTCAAGCTAGAGATCGCTCTTGTTTCAGGTAAAAATAAGGCCGATAAACGCGCCACAGAAAAAGAGCGCGATTGGAAACGCGACCAATCCCGCATTCTCAAAGGCGACATGGATTAGGAACACATTTTTCAAACCTTACGATTATTTCCTGTGGACGATTTTTCACTTCCCTCCATCATAAAATTTTATATTGACAAAATAATTTTTTATTAAAATACTATTTTACCTTTATTCAATTTTTTAGGCTTTTTAATAAAATAGTAAGGAAAAATTAAATATGTTAAAAAAATTAACGAGTTACGTCACCCTTTTGATATCAATCCCCTTTTTAGGACAGGCTACACTTTACGAATTGGAGATTGGGGATCTTAAAAGTCGAACAATTTACATTCCCTTTTCTAAGGCCATTGCATAATTAATAAAAATTCCAACTGAGGTCCTGAAAAGCTAATTTTTGAGTTTTTTAAATTGAGGGGGATGATATTTTTCTTCGTCTCTTTGTTCTTTTTTTGCTCAAATACTCACTTAACTCGCCTGATTTATCCATAAGCAACCTTATTTGTGGCCTTTAAGAGGTTAAAGGCTATGGCTTTTAGGGCCATTTGTCCTTGAACTTTGGGTGTTGTAAAATAGGATGCTCTCGTGAATTTGAATTTTCGTTTTAAGGTTCCAAATCCTTGTTCCACCCTATATCGAATCTTCGAAATCATCCGGTTAAATACTTTTTGCCAATGGGTTAAGGGCTTATTTCTTTTCGCTTTCTCCATCAACCCGTTCTTAATCCCCTTAGACCTCAGCAAGTCTTTGTTTCCTTGGGAAGCATACCCTTTGTCTCCATAAAGCCTCTTATCTCGACGCTTCTTCACAACCTCTTCCAACTCTCTCACTTCAGAGACATGCGCAGGCGTCACGTGAACCTGATCAATATATCCGTCCTCCTGGTCAATGACCATAAAGCCTTTGTACCCAAAATAGCTCCGTTTCCCCTTCTTAAGCCATGTGGCATCTGGATCTTTGGAAAGGGTTACCTGCTCTTCAACAGCATATTCCTTGTCTTCTTCACGATCAACAGCCATCCCCTCCATTTCTTTCCGAGGACGTGCCGCTGATTCGATAAGCGTCGCATCTATAATCGCTCCTTGGGATTCTTTCACTTTTAATCCCTTTTGTTCTAGTTGATAATTGATCATTGCAAGGAGGTATTCCCAAAGGTTTTGACTGATCAACAAGTTGCGAAATCGACAGAGCGTCGTATGATCAGGCACCTTTTCCAACCCCGTGATGACCATAAAGTCCAACCGAACCCTCAAGGCTTCTTCCAACCCCTCATCGCTTAAGCTATGCCAAGCCTGCAAAATCAACGCCTTCAGTAAATTGACTGGTACGTACCCATTGGGGCCATAGCCAGATCTTCCTAGTTTCCCCATATTTTGCTTTACACTCTCCCAGTCGATAAGGCTAAAAGCTTGGATAAGTTGACTGTTCTTTAAACGCTCTCTGGCTTCACGATTTAAAAAGGACATTTTCGATCACTCCTGCTTTTCGGACTTTCCTCAGTATATCCTTTCTCTCCTCATCCCTCAATTATGCAATGGTCTTAATTTACATTCCCTTTTCTGCCAAAGAGAAAAAATATACACTTGTACGTGCTACAGAAAAGGATAAGGCAGGAATGGAGCTGAAAAATGCGAATAAGGATCAAGAAGAAAGAATCAAATTTGCCAATCAATTTGGTTTGTCGCATGGGCTAAAAACTCTCGAGACTTACAAAATGTTATCTGAATGGAACATTCCCGCATTTAAAGATTATAAGTTTGGTTTGTTTTCCATCTATCAATTAAACGAATCAAATAACAAGGCCTCCTACGTTGGAGAACTCAATTTAGACGAATCCAACTTGTCTACAAATGGGAGTGTAGAAGCGAGTTATGATATCGAACCCACTGTGCGCAATCAGGGAATTGCAAAGGCTGCGATGCTTACCGTAATGATCAAGCTTTTTAAACCGCTAGAGAAAACATCTCCTTGGCAAATGGATTACGCTTCCCTCAGCAACAAACAAAAAGCAAACAGTACCGGCTTTAAAAAATCAACTAAAGTGCTTTCATTTATGAAGCTTAAAATAGGGCCTGACAATCTCTATTCTACGATTTTAGCCAATCGGTTAAACTTTCAATTTTATAATCTTGGCGCAGACTATTCCGTTGTTTATTCTTGGCCGCCTCAAAAGAGTCCAATTCCAGAAATAGCGTTTACTCAATTGACGCCTTTCATCAAAAATTTAATTTCTTCAAACGAGAATGATCGACAAATTGCCATTCAGACGATTATCAAAACGGTCGACCGAGCAAATGAACAAAAATAAAGATAGCACTGAACTCTTAAGCCTATTGCGCAGGAGGGGCACACTTGGCAAGGCATCCCTCTTCACAGGCTTTGAATTGGTGAGCACAAGCCTCAAGTGCTGTTTTATCGATTCCTGCAGTCGCGTGGCATTGCTCGAAAGTTACTTTGCACCCCTGAGGGCCCTTGGCACACGCGTTAAAGCAAGCTTCACATTTATCGTCACATTTTCTGTTGCATCCCACAAGTGCTAACATAAAACACACGGAACATAGCGTAAGGAAAGAAGAAACTTTGGCCATGAACTGGTCTCCCATTTTTATTGTTATTGATATATATCCTGACTCAAAATTTTGGATTTGAAAACAAAAAACGTCATATCTGGCAAAGGCACCTTAATAAAAAATTTATTTTCAACATATTATGAAATTCGGAGAGGCATGAAAATCTGCCTTTTCTCATACCAACTTTTGCATTGACATTACAACAAGAAAAACAAATTAATGTCTTTAATATAGCTATTTTTAAGTGAGGTCCCCATGATGCAAAAACATATCACCATTGGAAATTTTAAAATTGGAAATGATCTTCCCTTTGTTTTGATCGCAGGACCGTGCGTCATTGAAAGCAGAGCTCATGCGATAGAGATGTCCTCAGCGCTTAAAGAAATCACCTCAAAACTTGGAATCCCCCTCATTTACAAAACGTCATTCGACAAAGCCAATCGCACCAGCGCCTCTGGAGAGCGTGGCCTTGGCATGGCGGAAGGTCTCAAAATTCTGGCTGACGTTAAAGAAACTCAAGGATGCCCTGTCATTACTGACGTTCATGACGCCTCACAGTGCGCGCCTGTAGCAGAAGTTGTGGATGTTTTGCAAATTCCGGCATTCCTCTGCCGTCAAACAGATTTATTGATTGCCGCAGGAAATACCGGTAAAGCCATTAATGTCAAAAAAGGTCAATTCTTAGCACCCTGGGACATGAAAAATGTGGCGGCTAAAATTGCAGCCACGGGTAATGAAAATATTATGCTCTGCGAACGCGGTGCATCATTTGGATACAACACACTCGTCTCAGATATGCGGTCTTTGCCTATTTTGGCGCAGACGGGATATCCTGTCGTTTTTGATGCGACACATTCGGTTCAACAACCGGGCGGTCACGGTACGTCTTCGGGGGGACAACGAGAATTTGTTCCTGCTTTGGCACGTGCAGCATTGGCTGTGGGAGTGGCTGCCGTTTTCATCGAAACGCATGAAAATCCAGACCGAGCACCCAGCGATGGCCCCAACATGGTCAAATTGCAGGATCTTCCAAAGCTTCTTCAATGTCTCAAAGACTTTGATCAACTGTCAAAATCAAACCCATTTTCTCTAGCATCTTAAAGGAAGAATACCATGAGCATCATTACCGATATCCACGCCCGAGAGATTCTAGACTCCCGCGGCAATCCTACAGTTGAAGTCGAAGTCACATTGGAAACAGGTGCATTTGGTCGCGCAGCCGTGCCTTCAGGAACCTCAACAGGTAGCCATGAGGCTGCCGAAAAACGCGATGGAGACAAATCCCGCTATCAAGGCAAAGGTGTCCTTGATGCTGTTGAGGCCGTCAATGGCGAGATCTATGATGCAATCTCAGGCTTGGATGCGGATGAGCAAATTGCCATCGATCAACGTTTGATTGACTTAGACGGCACAGAAAATAAGGCGCGCTTGGGCGCTAATGCCATTTTAGGTGTGAGTTTGGCCACCGCCAAAGCGGCAGCGGCTGAGCGCGGAATGCCGCTTTATCGCTATGTCGGTGGCGTTTTTGCCCACACTCTCCCCATCCCGATGATGAATATTATTAATGGGGGCGCACATGGAGACAATCCCATCGATTTTCAAGAATTCATGATTATGCCAGTGGGGGCGGTCAGCCTTACTGAAGCTGTTCGCATGGGGTCCGAGATTTTCCAAACGCTTAAAAAAATTCTCTCCCAAATGGGAATGAGCACCAATGTGGGAGACGAAGGCGGTTTTGCACCCTCTCTCCCTTCCACCCGTTCAAGCCTTGATGTCATTATGAAATCCATTGAGCAAGCGGGATATACTCCTGGCGAAGATGTCATGCTGGCCCTTGATGTGGCAGCTACTGAATTTTATCGCGTGGGGCGTTATCACCTTGCGGGTGAAAATAAGATTTTAGATGCCGAAGGGCTTGCAAAATTTTATGAAGAACTCGTGAGCAATTATCCGATTATCTCCATTGAAGACGGCATGGCCGAAGACGATTGGCATGGTTGGCAGCTTTTGACGAATGCATTGGGCAAAAAAATTCAATTGGTCGGCGATGACCTTTTTGTAACCAATCGCGAGCGCTTGATTGAAGGCGTCCAAAAAGGCGTTGCCAATTCTATTTTAATTAAAGTCAATCAAATTGGAACGTTAACCGAAACGCTTTCCACGATCGACTATGCACACAAAGCTGGATACACAACGGTCATGTCCCACAGGTCTGGAGAAACTGAAGACACAACCATTGCAGATTTGGCAGTTGCATGCAATTGCGGACAAATCAAAACGGGATCATTGTCGCGTTCGGACAGGGTTGCCAAGTACAACCAGCTCCTCCGCATTGAAGAAGAACTGGGAACACAATCCGTTTATGGTGGATTTTCAATTGGAAAAACAACCCGAGAGGACAGGGCCACCTCATGAAAAAGTTTGCATCAAGAAGACATAGTAATTTAGAGCTTAAAACCTATTAAGGTGCTGAAATAAATTCAGCATGACGATTCATGGCGGTGTACTGTTTTCTGTTTTTCATTTGGTGACCCTGACTAAATCACGATACCTTCTTGAATATAACTTTCTCTTAACGTAAAGTTTTTTATGAGTTGACACTGGACTAAGTTCAGATAGCCGTGAGAAAGCCTTTATGCAATCGCTGACGAAACCTCCAAAATTAAAAGCTGGCGATAAGATTGCTGTGGTCTCGCTCTCATGGGGCGGGCCGGGCGCTTTTCCAGAGCGATTTGAGGTGGGAAAACAGAGATTAGAATCTGAATTCGGCCTGGAGGTACGCCCTTCAAAACATGCCCTTCGGGACCCTGAATGGGTTTATCAAAATCCTCAAGCACGGGCAGAAGATTTGATGGAAGCATTCTTGGATCCATACATTAAAGGGATTTTCTCAAGTATTGGGGGAGATGACTCTATCCGATTGCTCCCTTTTATGGATCTTAAAATCATTGCGCAAAATCCTAAGATATTTTTGGGCTTTTCCGACACAACGGTCACCCATTTTGCCTGCCTTAAAGCCGGACTTCGGAGTTTTTATGGGCCAGCCGTCATGACCACTTTTGCTGAAAACGTAGAAATGCATCAATATTCTATTGAAGGCATTAAAAGGACTTTGTTCGCTGATGAACTGATTGGGGACTGGCCCCGCAGTGAGGACGGGTGGACAAAAGAAGTTTTGGGGTGGGAAAACCCCACCAATCAAAATATCAAAAGGAAATTGAATCCATCCCTGCCCTGGAACTTTATTGGAGCTCAAAACACCATTCAAGGGCGCCTTATTGGAGGATGCGTTGAGGCCTTGCAGTTCCTGAATGGCACCCCCCACTGGCCAGATCTTGGGGTTTGGGCAGACTCTATTTTATTCCTGGAAACCTCTGAAGAAGGCCCCTCTCCCACTGAGTTGGTCAGATTTCTTAGGAATCTTGCTGCCCAACGTATTTTGGAGAAAGTGAAAGGCATTTTATTCAGCAAGCCCGGAGGGAAATCCATTTCGGCAGCTCACTTCGTCCACTATGATGAGGCAATTTTAAAAGCACTGAATGAATACAATCTTCACCACATTCCCCTAGTTACTCAAATGGATTTTGGACATTCTGATCCGATGTGGATCTTGCCTTATGGGGCTTTGATAGAAATTAATCCATTTGAAAAGGCGGTTAGATTTTTGCCTGAAAAATACTGAGAGATTCCTTGTCGTCGTTCTCATTTTAGAATAATAATGGAGTATAAATAAATTCACTCACAGGGATTTTTGATATGAAAAAAAGAGTTCTTATGTCTTTTGGACTTATGATCACGAGCTTTCAAGTTCAAGCTCAGCCTTATCCGGATTCTTATTGTTGCCGTTTTTGGGATCTTAGCAATTCAAACGACCCTCAATTTTATGAGGTCAATGGGGATGGACTTTGTTGCAATTCGTACAAAAACAACTTACCCGCCGGCTATACGTGCGTTGATACTGTACAAACTTATGCCACCCCTCCTTTTGGCGATTGGTGCTACAAATTAACTGCAAGTCCAGGTTATAGCCAATGTCCTCCTCCCCAATGTGATAACTCGCTCCCAAAAGATCTAAAAGGTTTTCCAGACGCCAATCCAGAAAAGAAGGACCATAAGACACCAGATACAAGGTGAAATGAAAGAAGACCAACAATTTGTATCCAAATCGCAATCTCCAAAACATGACCTCCTTTTTAGAAAAAGCCAAAATACCTCTTTTATTTTGGTCGTCTTTTTGTATATGGTAAAAAAGTTTTTTGACTGAGAGAACCATATATGACTGCAACAACTGTTGAGGCCCTTAATCGTGGCTACACTCCTGAAGTCGCCCCTATTCACATAACGGCCCCCCTTTCTCGTGAGGTGCGTTCGACATATCGCTCCTGGCGAACTCAGATTTTGTATTCTGTCATTATTGGATATGCGGCCTATTATCTTTTGCGACAAAATTTCTCTATGGCCATTCCAGGGATGATGGAAGACCTGGGCTACACCAAGATCGAACTTGGTTGGGTTGTCACTATGTGGTCCATTGTTTATGGCATTGGAAAATTCGTAAATGGCTTTTTAAGTGATCGTTCAAATGCGCGGATATTTATGCCGGCGGGATTATTGCTTTCGGCGGTTGTATGTTTGTGCATGGGCTTTATGGATACTTTGTGGGCCATTGGTTTTTTGTGGATGTTTAACGGGTGGTTTCAATCCATGGGATGGCCACCGGCAGCACGTCTTGTAACCCACTGGTTTAGCCCCACTGAACTGGGAATGAAATGGGCTCTTTGTTCTTCCTCCCACCAAATTGGAGGCGCCATTATCTCTGTTTTTGCAGGATATCTCATTGTTCATTATGGATGGCGTTCAGCCTTTTATATACCGGCTCTTTTGGCCATAGGAGTTGCTTTTTTCCTCTACAATCGATTGCGAGACCGCCCCCAGGATTTGGGACTGCCTCCTGTGGAAGAATACAAAGGGGACGTTCGTCATGTCTCCGATGAATACGAAGAACGCGTCACACTCAAAGACGTAATTCACCAAGTTTTAGGTAATAAATTGGTGTGGTATATGGGCTTTGCCAACTTGTGCTTGTACATTCCACGCATGGGCATTTTCGTCTGGGCGCCTACGTTTTTGAAAGAAATTAAAGGCACTGGCCTTTTGGAAGCCGGGTGGCAAGTGGGTGGATTTGAAATCGCAGGCCTTGCCGGAGGACTTATGGCCGGATGGCTCTCTGATCGTTTCTTCGGAGGAAGACGCGGCCCTGTGGGCGTCTTTTTCCTCATTGGCCTAGCCGCCTCCATTGGATTGCTTTGGGCTATTCCTGCAGGATATCCCCTACTGGATTTGGTGGCATTAATGTTAGCGGGTTATTTGGTCTATGGCCCTCAAATTTTGGCAGGCGTAGCTTCGGCTGACTTTGCCTCTAAAAAAGCTGTGGGCGTTGCTAATGGCTTCATTGGCACCTTGGCGTATCTAGGTTCTGGCATTGCCGGAGTCGGCATTGGCTACGTCGTCGAATCCTACGGATGGGCGGGCGGCTTTACTCTTTTCATCGCAAGCTCCTTAATTGGCGCCTTTTTCTTCCTCCTGGTGTGGAATCGCCGCGCGAAAGTACTTGAGGACCAAGGCGCTTAGGAAAGCAAAGAGCGTCAAAGAAACGGTCTCTTTACCCCATCTCAAAGAAGAGCTTACGCGCCTGACCGCGTCTTTAAAAGGTGGGCAATTAAGGAGAGTATTCACCTAAAGATAGGCAAGAGGGTTTTCTGGTAGTGATGAAAGATTTCGGGAGAGGTTAGGGCGCACCAGAGCAGGATAGACCCATAAACCATGGATTCTTTTTTCGAAACGACCTTGGTGCGTCGGGTCATGCGACCAAGGTGATGGCTGTATTGCTATTATCGCGTTCAATGCACACCGTTCCCGACTTTCCAATCGTGTGACGCTCTTGAGGTAAAACCTTCGAAAAAGCATCCCAATTATCTGTATAAAAATGACATGTTTTTAGGTGACTGACTTTGTCATAGAGCCTTTGGAATGTTGCAGTATCACGACTCCCTGTAACCCAGGCCACAGTTCTCCGGGTCCCACGATCAACAGCTTTGAGGATCCAAATTTTGTTTTTTTGAACCCAAAAAATGCCACATTTCATCAAACTCCATTTCTTGAATACCTTCTGAAATGATGGGCTCTCTCACCTGATCCATCGCCTCCACAATCCATCGATACATAAGAGAAGGCGAATGTCCTAATATTTTTCCCAGCATGGAAAATGAGGCCTTTCCAAGACTATAAAGGATCACGCAAAGGGCTTTCTTGACGGCCGTTTGTGGCTTTTTTCGCTGGTCGCCCTCAACGAAATTCAGCAAACACTCCCGGCACTTGTAGCGCTGATGTCTCCTGACAAAACCGTTCTTAACACTGTTATTGCCTCCACATCTTTTGCACGCAACCATCTCTTCCCCTTTCTTATTCCAAGGAAAAAGAATAGCTCATATCTATCTTTTTGTGAATACTCTCGAATTATTTAATCACTACAAAACATTCACGATGGGTATAATTGGGTATATAAAATATTTTCTACCATTTTCTTTTTCGAAAAAACTAGCAACGAGTTGAACATCTCAACTCAGGTTATTCCAAAAGTTCCTCGATTCAAAAATCATAAATTCACTCATCTTCCCATTTAATTTTAGCTTGCCCTGTGATTTTAAGGCTGTTTTTAATGGAGTTGTGTAAACTAATTTCATCTGTGACGCCAGTTACATCAATTTCTTCGAGAGATCTGAGTTTTGAAAATTGCTTTAATGACCCTTGATCAAGGCTTGTCTTTTTTAAAAATAAAGATTTAATTTTTGATTCTAAACCAAAAGTAATTTGTTTAATTTCTGAACCCTCAAGATTAAGCTTTTCCAAATATTTCATGCCTGAAACATCAAGCTCTTTGAGGTTTTGTGTGTGACTAAGATTCATATCTTGTATTGTGGACTCTTTTAGACCTGTGAATTTCTGGATGCCTGACCCTTGAAAATCTAAGTATTTTAATTTTTTTGCATTTGCTATGTTTATCTCTCTAAGATTTTTTGCATCTCTAACAATAAGAGTCTCAATATTAGAATCTTCCAATCCTTTAATTTCTCTAATTCCTGTATCATAAGCAGCAATAATACGTTTTAAGGATTTCATTCCTGCAACGTCCAGTTTTTCTAAATTTTGTGTTTGCAGAAGAAACAGCTCCTCAATGGATGACTCTTCGGCAGTGATTTGCTTAATGCTTGAACTCTCAAAATATAATTTTTTTAAGGATTTCACACCTGAAACATTTACTTCTTCAAGATTTTTTGTGGATTTAAGAAGTAGCTCCTCAATGGAAGCGTCTTTGGCCGTGAATCGCTTAATTCCTGACTCCTCAAGATCTAATTTTTTTAAGAATTTCATTCCTGAAACATTTACTTCTTCAAGATTTTTTGTGGATTTAAGAAGTAGCTCCTCAATGGAAGCATCTTTGGCCGTGAGTCGCTTAATTCCTGACTCCTTAAGATCTAATTTTTTTAAGAATTTCATTCCTGAAACATTAAGGCTTTCAAGATGGGCTGTTTCTGAGAGATCCATCGTTTCGATGCTGGACTCTTCTAACCCTATGAGCTCCCTAATATTAGATTTATAAAATTCTACTTCTTTTAAATAATTTAAACCTTTTTTTATTACAAATGATTCAAGTTTTTTTGTACGACTTGCATGAAAAACTGTAAGAAAAGGAAGGTTTTCCAACTCAATTTTCTTTAAATACGTTTGGTTTAAATACAGTTTTTTCAAGCTGGAAAAATTTTTCCAGGTAATATGTTCTAAATGATAAGTTTCTGATAATATCAAAACCTCAAGTTGTGGCAGTGATTTTAACGCTTCCAGGCTTTTCGCACTCACTTTTGTATTGGATAATTTTATAGATTTTACAGAACCACACTGATTTATCTCAATCTCTTCAAGCTGTTTGGCATCAGACGCGTTAATATTAGTTAGACTGGGAAGTCCCTCGAGAACAATTTTCTTAAAAGGAGGAAACCCCATTCTTGACAAGCATAAGACAATTAGCCCTTTAAAATCTTTAAGAATTAATTCATCTTGTTTGGTTTCATATGAAAAATCCAGACTTCTCACTTTTTTAAAAAGAACGTCTTGAAATTCTTTTTTTTCAAGCAGCTCCATAACAAAAGGACTGGCTCTTTGAGATATGTAGGGATCATCCCATCCAATACTCTCGAGAACGTGAGACAAGGAATTTTTTATATACGGGAGATACGGCTCTATTTTCTGGGTATTGAAGTCACATAGCTTTTTTATAAATCGAATGCGAGAATCATTATCAACAAGCCCTTCGCTAAAGAGCTGGTATAAAAACGGAAAAGTAGTTTTTTGAGCAAGAAGGCGAAAAGTTTCCATGGTTGGAACAGCCTCAAGTTCATTATTTAAGACAACTTCAATTCCTTCAGCTTTGTTATTATTTTTATTGAGATCACTTTGTTCCAGAAATACATAACTCTTGTTGCCATCTTGCTGACTGTCCTGAATAGAATCAATGTAGCTGTGTAGATTATAATAAGAATGAATACGAAAAGAAAAATTGCTTTGATCAGAACTCGTAGAGCTCCTAATTTCAAGCGGGCCCTCTATCTCATTAGAAAAATATTTCAATTTTTGACTATTTACTTCGTAAGACCTCGTAGGATCCAAGATTTTGAATAAAGTTGCAAAAGAGTCAGAAAGCCACGTTTTGCCAACTTCCAATTGCGCTTGAGAGCTCAGCTTCTCACCTTTTTCATTTGTCGCTTTTGGAAAATCCCCCAAGGGCAAGCTAAATAGTTTTTGAAATACGCGCATAAAATGAATATGTCCCGCCTGTAGTTCTGCCTCAACACCATCAATCTTTTTTTTGTATTCAAGGTGAATGCCATCTTTAACCTGATCATTTAATGCATTAAGATCTCCAAAGATTTTGTTTCCCTTAGAGCGCGTGACAATATCCCCTGCATTGGCATTCTCGGGGTATTCTGTTGTGAAAAAAGCTCTCACATTCTCGAAAAATGGATTGGAGGCCTTTAAGCTTTTGATATGTTTTTCCACAGCCTCCAAATCATAGACTTTCTTTTCTGGATTAAAAAACACCATGGATAGAAATTGGATCATGCTCGTTTCTACGCAATTTTGAAACGTGGCAGTAAGTAGCCTTCCACTTTTGCGATCATAGAATTTCGTATCCCCATTGCTGACAGGTGTCACACCCGATTTAAAGGGGATTGAGCGATAAAAAAAGCTTGCCTGCGATAAATCATAAAGATCATCGATGTTTTTGTCTGTCTTGGCTGCAATTCCATCCAATTCTTCTTTTTTTAGGGGATCCGCAGTGCTCGGGACCGGTATCATTTTGTCCACAATTTCTGGTCGGAGGCCTCCTATAAAAGAAAAAAGATCTTCCTGTGTATTAAACTTCTCACAGAAAAAAGAGTTGAGAATTTGCTCAGGAGTACCTTTGGGATAAATCGATTTTTCACCCAGGGTTTTTTCCTGAATTTCAGCAGCCTCTAGGGCTTTTAAAACATCCCCCACAGCTTGGAATTTTCCTCGAAATAAAGTTTCATTAAAGAGATAGGAAACATCTGCGGCGGGATCGTCTCCCAGGGCTTCGATGGCTCTTTTCACAGTTTCTTCGAGTTTTTGATTAACGTCCCACTTTTTACCTTGCAAGGCCGTTAATAATTTTTTATTCAGTCCCGCTACCAGCGCAGTCATTTGACCAAGTTCCGCTTGAGATTTCTTGCCCTGTTTTTTAAGTAAGGCATACTTTTCCATTTCCTCTTTGTTCTTCTCTACAAGTTTTTTCAAACTTTTTTTCAGCTCTCCCTTTGAAAAACCGGTATCAAAAAGATCAGCAACTTCAGCATTGGGGTTTTCTTGGAGTTTTCTGATTGCTTTTCCAAAAACACCTTTTGGTAATCTTTCTATGTTCCAATTTTGACTGGTGAGAAACTCCTTTAATTTATTTTCTAACGTCACATGAAGCGTTTTAAGGCCTTTCTCATCTTCTGTAATTTTGAGTTTTTCAAAATCGGATTTGAACTCCTGATACTCTTTAAAAGCATCTTCGTTTTCCTTGACCAACGCACTTGCACTTGTCTGGATTTGAGAGGCCAGCTGATTGCTTTTAATAATATTGGAAAGATCTGCGTTGGGAGTTTCTTGAAGTGCGAGGATAACTTTTGAGATGACACCTTTAAGCTCCTTATTCATTGTTATGTTAGGAGTTTTTTCCTCATTTTTATTGGCACTTTGGGGCTGGTTTTGAATGAGTTGAGTAAGTTTTGTTTCTAAGGCCTCTGTGATCTTCGTCATGTTTTTTAAAACGTCAGAGTTTTTGTTTTTTTCAAGTCGCAACTGAACGTCACCTAACTCCTCAAACAGTTTGGCTTCTTCTTTCGCAAGGCGCGTAACACTGTTTTTCAGTCCATCCTTGAGAAGGTTTTTTGTCAATAGCTCAGAAACATCAGCTTTGGGGTCATTAAGAAGACGGGAAATTGCGTTTTGAAGGGACGCCTGATGATGGGCGCCTAACTTCCAATTGAACTCCATGAGCTTCTCTTGAAGCTTAGCTTCCAATTCATGTTTAATCCCACTGGCCCTTTCTTTGTCGGTAGGAGCGGCCTCATCAGTTGCAAGTTTTTGGTAGTCTTCAAAAAGTTTTGTGTTTTCCTCTCGTAACCCTTGTAGAGGCTTTGAGATAGCTAACTTTTGAGCCTCCTCATCCGCGCTATCCATCATATCTAAAATGTTATTCAGCGTTTGGGGAATTAAGGTTGGATTGGGTTTCTCCTGATGACGCATATCATAGGAAAAGTTCATGACTGCTGACATTACCTTGGGATCCGTCACATATTTTCCAAAGTTCGTGTCGGCGTTGGTTTCTGTGGAAAGATTGCCTGCAGGGGAAGGAAACAATAATTTGACGAGTCTCCAAGTTGGGTCCTGAGAGCGATCGTCGATGTAATTACGAGTCCCATCTGCCTTCACACCATTTTCAAAGTCACCATAAAATCTCAAATTCCCAATTAATTTGACATCAAGAGCAATTTCTCCCAAAGTTGGGGAATATAGTTCCTGTTCCTTTTTAAAGTATTTTGTAATTCCTTTAAAAGCCAATGGCGAGATTTTGGCGCTCGCACCCGAGGCATATAAAGCTGCCACCCCTAAAGACAAAGAATAAAGTGCATTCTGTAAATTAGATTTTTTCCGTGCCATCACAATCACCACCATTAAATTAAAAAAAATCTCTATATTCATATAATATAAAAAAAATATTAAAAAGATGTTAAAAATTGAGACTCTTAACTAAAGATAGATAAGAAAGAGTCCAGATATTTTTTGAAGACTTCAGGATTGGAGAGATGGTAAAGAAGAAGTAAGGAAAGATCTACCATTTCATGGCTTCGAGACGTGACCTTGGAGCGCCTTCGAAAGCGCGCGAGATAATGACGTGTGTTGCTGTTATCCTGCTCGATTGGGTAGGTTAAATCCTTGCCAGTAAAAAGTTGATGTTCAGGAATTAGACGATGAAATCCCTCCCAATCGTCCGTGATGAAAGTGAGATCCCTCGTGCCGATTTCGTCGATTAAGCTTTTGGCTGTTCGATCATCACGGCGACCCAAAGTCCAGGAGATAACTCGCCCTGACACAGGGTCAAAGGCTTTCCAGATCCAAATTTTGTTTTTTTTCCATTCACGTAATGCCACATCTCGTCGATTTGAACGAGCTTAAGGTCAGATGGAACGGCAGGCCTTTCCAATGATTTTGCCTCTTTTCGAATCCACTTCAAAACAGCGACATTACTGACTTTAAGAACCTTTCCGATCATTCCAAAGCTTGCATTTCCCAATGTATATAAAAGGATTGCCAAGGCTTTCATGGCCTCTGGCTTTCCGCGCTTAGGTGTATTTGTGAAGTTGCAGCCGCAGCTTTTACAGCGGTAGCGTTGGATCCCTCTGACCATTCCATTCTTAACATACTGAACTGAATTACATTTCTTGCATTCCATGGCCTATCCCCCTTTAAATAAGCCATCTTATCACGTTATCTATCTTTAGTTAAGTGTCTCCGAAAGCTTGCAATATGAAACCGTCAAAAACAGATACATCTCAAACTGAACTTTTTAGAGAACGCCTGTCCAATCAGTTAAACCCGCAAGAGCCATTGTTTATTCTCGCGGGGCAAATCAACTGGTCATTATTTGAAGAATCCTTTGGCGCAGAATTTACAGATGGTCCTGGCCAACCTCCCAAGCCCATTCGATTAATGTTAGGGCTCATGATGTTGCAACACATGAATGCTTTGTCGGATGAAGAGGTTGTGAAGCAGTGGGTTCAGAGCCCTTACTGGCAATACTTTTGTGGCTTTGATTATTTTCAGTGGAAGATACCTGCCGATGGGAGCTCCATGACAAGGTGGAGAAAACGCATTGGGAAAGAAGGTTTAGAAAAGATTTTATAGTCCTTCCCCTATAAATAGATAGATTTTTAGGAAAAGTTTAGGTGTAAGGAGGGTATGGCAAAAGCATATTCGGAAGACCTGCGGAAAAAGGTCATCTCCTACATTACGAGCGGCGGCCGTAAGCGGGAGGCTGCAAAGGTTTTTAACGTTGGAGAAGCCACGATCTATCGATGGATATGTCTTCATAAACAAGGGGATATTAAACCGAAAAAACGCACTTCTTATTACACCGGCAATAAAACAGAAGACATGAGGAGATTAATGTGATAAGTAGAAGGTATGAAATTAGGAGATGCACGAAAGTTAACGCAAGACGCCCAAGAAAGCCTTCGTTTGAGGGGGATTAAGGCAGTTGTTGAAGGCGGGAAGACGCATGCGGAAGTGGGGCATTTATTGGGAGTAGCGCGAGGCACTGTCAGCCGATGGGTTTCGAGCTATCGAAGAAGGGGCCAGGCGGCGCTATTGAAGAAAAAACGAGGGCGCCGGGCTGAAGACATGGTGCGCTTGAAGCCCCACCAGTGCGCCAGCCTCGTCAAAATGATCACCGATCGTTGTCCCGACCAGCTAAAACTGCCCTTTATGCTCTGGACGCGAGAGGCTGTGGGAGAGTTGATCGAACGCACTTTTGGCATCCGACTCTCGATTCGCTCCGTGGGGAACTATCTGAAACGTTGGGGATTTACGCCCCAAAAGCCGGTGCGTCGGGCTTATGAACGTCGCGAAAAAGAAGTTCAGGCTTGGCTTAAAGAGGTTTATCCGGCGATTGCCAAGCGGGCGCGCCTTGAAAATGCCGAGATTCATTGGGGAGATGAGGCGGGCTTTCGTTCCGATCATCAGACGGGCACAACTTATAGCCCCAAGGGTCAGACGCCTGTGATTTCAGGAACGGGAAAACGATTTCGAATCAATATGATCTCGAGCGTCACGAATCAGGGCACGTTGCGGTTTATGCTTTTTGAGGAGAATTTTACGCGAGAGGTTTTTCTTAATTTTCTCAAAAGGTTAATCAAGTCTTCCAAGAAAAAAGTGTTTCTCATTGTGGACAATCACAAAGTACACCACGCCAAAGTGGTCGGTGAATTTTTGAAGGAAAACAAAGAAAAAATTGAGGTATTTTTTCTGCCCGCTTACAGCCCAGATTTGAATCCAGATGAGCTTTTGAATCAAGACGTGAAAAGCAATGCTGTCGGACTCAAACATGCCAAGTCATTGCAGGAACTCAAAACCAACATCACAAAATATCTTTTTGGCACCCAAAATTGCCCCGAAATCGTTCGCTCCTATTTCCTCAAAAAAGAAGTTACCTACGCCGCCTAACGTCATCTATTTTATTGCCGGAGTAATATCAGGGGAGTAAAGATACCATCCTTGCCCACAAGAGCCTTCCCCGCCTTCATATCGGCTATGGATTTACTTTTAAACTCCTCAAAATCAAAGGAGGCTTCTTCTTTTTCTATCGGCATTGGCCAGTCCTTTCTTCAAAGTGGAATTCCCATTTCTATCAAAGCTGACACAGTTTCCAAAACACTCCCGCCTTTCCTGGACTTTCCAAGCGACATCCGCAAAGCCATTTATACGACAAATGCCCTGGAGGCGATCAATCGTCAGATCAAAAAAATCGTCAAAGCCAAGGGGGCTTTTCCTCACGATCAAGCCGTTTTCAAGCTGGTATTTCTGGTCTTGCAAAATGCCAGCAAAAAATGGACAATGCCCATCAGAGAATGGAAATTAGCACTCAACCAATTTGCTATCCTCTATTCAGATAGGGACCTCTAAATATTGACCCTATCTTTCACAACTTACACAAAATTTATGACACCCTCTATTGGGCACATGAAAGCTGATGGAAACCTACGTCGAAATTTCCTCAAAGGAACCCTTGGAGATGCCTTCAACGCCCTGTTGTGTGCCGTTGGCCATAATTTGAGGATGATCCTGAGAACGATCATATCCTTTTTATGCTTTGGTTAGCAATCTTAATGCGGATAACTCAGCCGGACAATCATCAGGTTAGGTCGTTAGCCTGCGTTTAAAACAATTCTTCAGAGCCGACCAAATAATCTCAGAAATATCAAAGGCTTTTTCGACATTTTTCTGCGTCTCATACTCATACAGCATTCTCCTGACCTTTTTTCTCCTCCTTTTCCCTTATCTCTCTTCTCTTTTCAATCCCTTACCTCACTTGCGTATCAGGTCTAATGAATCACTACTTCCCTGTCGGAGTTTTGCGATCCTCCCCTTATAATCTGCATCAGAATGGGTTTTTCTGGTGAGCAAGAAGCTCTAATCCACTCTCTTGCGGGTTTTTCAATAAAATAATACCCGACCGCAGAAAAAACTGTTAAAAACACAAATACTACGAAAGTCAAAACTATATTATTAGACAAAAAAGAAAAATTCATAACTATTTTTTCATAATTGTCGATTAAAGGTAAAATTAACACAGCCTGAAAAGAATAAAAACAATAGCTTATTTTCCCAAACCAAACGCTAATAGGTGCGCTTAACACGTAGTTCAGGATACTTCTCCCATTGAAAAGAGTTAAAATCATAAAGCTGAAAAAGGGAAGGGCAATCCAATTGTGCCCGATATATAAAAGCATTTTTGAGCCAAACACCCCTATGTAACATACAAACGCAGCTATAAACCAAAATTGATATTTTTTGTATTTCGTAAAATCTACGCCGGCTGTAATGAGCAAGTAACAAGCTATCCCAATTAAAAATTCAGGGAAACGGAAAATAGGGATTGCGTAGAAAACAGGAGCAGGAACCGTTGTAGGAAAAAGTTTGATGGACAGGCCAGGCAAGATAGCAAACGCATATAAAATAAGTACAGTCCAAATTAAATATTTTTTTGATATTTCTTTGAGGCGCGGCAAAATAAACGGAAACACTGCGTAGCAAAAAGCTTCTACAGATATTGACCAACTACCACCGTCATTCCAATAAGAAAAGAACTGTGGAAACCAAGCTTGAGTAATAAATATGTTTACGACGATTAAAAATGCTAATCGGATAAATTGCCTTATAAATTCATATAAAGAAGAGAATTCCATCTCTATACCAAGCCAAGGTAAAGCAGCTAAGGCCGCAACAATATATATAGGGTATATTCTCGCAAATCTACTTACATAGAAAGTATACTTTAAAACGCTGCGATCAGTGTATTGATAGGCAAGAATAAACCCTGAGAGTATAAAAAAAAGGCTCATTCCTATGGCGCCTTGCCCCAGAAGTGAGGAAAAAAAACGCGTTTTCTGTTAATGGCCAACGTATGTGCACATGAAACAAAAACACCCAAAACGCGGCAACAAACCTTAGACCAATTAAAGCAGGCACTTCCTTTCTGCCAACCATATAATAATCTCCAACAAATGATTATGAAATAATCTTATACAGGATCTCAAAGCCGAAATGCAACAGTATGGTAAGGAAGGTTCTGTCGCATCTGTTGAAAAAGAAGTGAAGGTTGATTAAATAGACCTGATGCGTAAGTTGGCTGTAGTAGGTGGAGTCAGGAAAGCGCAAGCTGCCCTTCCCGGAAAGGTTGGGGAGTGTTTTGGAAACTGTGTCAGCTTTGATAGAAGTGGGAATTCCACTTTGAAGAAAGGACTGACCAATGCTGAAAGAAAAAGAAGAAGCCTCCTTTGATTTTGAGGAGTTTAAAAGTAAAGCCATAGCCGATATGAAGGCAGGCAAGGCTCTTGTGGGCAAGGATGGTATCTTTACTCCCCTGATAAAGCAATTTTTAGAAGCCGCTTTAGAAGGTGAAATAACCGCCCATATGACGACTTGTCTTGAAGATCCTGAGAATCAGAATCGCCGTAACGGCAAGAGTCTTAAGACACTCAAAAGCGCAATGGGGGCCTTTGAGCTTGAGACGCCCCGTGATCGTGAAGGCAGTTTTGAACCTCAAATTGTCAAAAAAAAAGCGTCAAACGGTTTTAAATGCTTCTTTAGACAATAAAATCTTGGGGTTATAGGCTCTTGGGATGAGCTATCAAGACATCGCCTCACATCTGAAGGAAATGTACGATTTTGATGTTTCTGCCGGCACAATCAGCGCTGTCACGGACAAACTTGTTCCTCTGATTGAGGATTGGAGAAGCCGTCCCTTGGAATCTATTTATCCCATTGTTTTTCTGGATGGAATGTATTTTAAGAGCCGTGATAACGGAAAAGTGATGACGAAGGTTATCTATAATATTCTGGGAGTTAATCAGGAGGGTTACAAGGAAATTCTCGGATTTTATGTTGCAGAATCAGAAGGATCCAACTTTTGGCTGGGTGTTCTAAATGATTTAAAACAAAGAGGGGTTCAAGACCTCCTTATTGCATGCGTGGATGGACTTAGGGGCTTTCCTGAAGCGATTAAAGGAGCCTTTCCTAAAACAGAAATCCAGTTATGTATTATTCACCAAATTCGTAATTCACTGAAGTATGTTGCCAGCAAAAATCAAAAGGAATTTATGAAAGACTTAAAGGAGGTTTATCAAGCTCCTAACAAGGAGGCTGCTGAGTATAACCTCTTAAAATCAGAAGAAAAATGGGGAGAAAAATATCCTATGGTCATTAAATCTTGGCAATCACATTGGGAGCATTTAAGTCATTATTTTCAATATTCTGGTGAAATTCGAAACCTCATTTACACGACCAATGCCACCTTAGGTTTTCATCGCCAGGTCAGAAAATACACTAACACGAGTTACGCAGTTTGCAGCAAAAGGGTGGGAATCTAAGCGAAAGACATGAGTTTTGTTATTTCTCTAGAGATATCATGCTTAATAACATCCCACTGCTGCTGATAAAAAGAGAAGCCTCCAGCAAGTCGTCTTTTAAATCTTTGAATCCAAGCCGAAATGGCAAGAAATATATGATTTCTTTGGGCTCGTCCCGTGCGAGACTGACAGCGTTCAAGACCGCATGTTTGCTTTAATTCCCGATGATAAACTTCGATTTTCCAACGCGATTTCATGACCAGTTCAATATGATCACGAGAGGGATTATCCCTATTGGTTCCGATATAATCCGTGCGACCGTTTTTGGCAACAAACCGGAAAACAGTAATCCATCCATATCCGCGTAAGTGAACTTTCAGTCCTTCATCTGGAATGTCCAGCTTTTCAAGAGTTTCTCCACGATTCACTTTCCTGTTTTTCTTCAACCCCATCACCCATGTCCAGCCTATGGATTCAATGGCCTTCAGATTATTCAAGCTCGAGTACCAAGCGTCTGCAACCACGTCATCCGGATTTATCCCTCTGTCTTGAGCCAGCTTTAACATTTCCCTGAAATGGTCATTCTTGCTTTTGCCATCGCTGGCTTTATCATAAATACGATAATCAACAGGAATAGAGTCATGACTCCTCAGGCCATGCCATACCAAATTGACAAGACCTATCCCCGCAATAACATCATGGGCATTCCCAGAATACTGATAATGCACAAGCTCTATCTTCTCGCTCCGATTTTTATCCAAAATTGTATCGTCACATACTAAAAAACAAGGTTCTTTCTTGTTAATAAGAGATTGAGTAAGATTCCACACTCCGCTCGGACGCAATGCACTAGAACTCAACCATCGATTGACGCTGTCATGCGACAATGGAATCGGTGACACCTCCGAAAGTGCCAACCCTGAATAGCGCACACTGCTGGCTTGTAAAAATGAACGATAAAGTGATTTTGTGCATTTGTGTCGAGACATCATTTCTTCTCATTTAATAAATATTCCCTCTCACCTTATCTCTTCTCTCTTCTCCTGCAAACTGCGTAACTCGTGACTAAAACAAAGGGCGCTTTTAGCAGTGAATCTGCGCTTTTTAAGCTCATTTATACGCGCATAAAACCATGGGGCTTGTCCCATGGATGAAGCGCCCCTCATATAATTAGTGATATGAGGCAAGCGCAGCTTGAACTTGGCCTTTAGGCCAACGAGATACCACGGGGCTTGCCCCGTGGAGGTTCACTGCGCAATTCAAAAAATTACGGAGAAATGGACAGCGCCTTTGCAAAATTGGGCTTTGACGATTTCTCAGTTCGATGTATATTTTGAAGGAAGGCTCCAACTGGGGTCTATGTTTAACCGCTGACACAGTTAGTTGAACACTCTCATTTAAAAGTTAAGGAGAAAATAAAAAATGAAAAAATTAGGGATGAGTATCTATTTTACTGCAAACGTTTTGGTTTTGGGAAGTTTATATGCCACATCAAAAACAGAAGTTGTTGATATTAATGCAAAAATTCCGTTTGATTGTATAGAAGGCAATGCTCCAGTACAATTGTATTGTCTTGAGATGACAGACTGGCAAGACGGCGAAGGCAACTGCAATTTGGGCCCCACGAGCCTAACAGGTGTAACGCAACCAGATCCTGGTAATGGGACAACAAAGCCTTGTAATAATCCTGGAGTCAATTCCTTGGTAGAGACTTGCAAGAGTTTTCTCAAAAATCAAAATATAAAGGCCATTGCATAATTAATAAAAATTCCAACTGAGGTCCTGAAAAGCTAATTTTTGAGTTTTTTAAATTGAGGGGGATGATATTTTTCTTCGTCTCTTTGTTCTTTTTTTGCTCAAATACTCACTTAACTCGCCTGATTTATCCATAAGCAACCTTATTTGTGGCCTTTAAGAGGTTAAAGGCTATGGCTTTTAGGGCCATTTGTCCTTGAACTTTGGGTGTTGTAAAATAGGATGCTCTCGTGAATTTGAATTTTCGTTTTAAGGTTCCAAATCCTTGTTCCACCCTATATCGAATCTTCGAAATCATCCGGTTAAATACTTTTTGCCAATGGGTTAAGGGCTTATTTCTTTTCGCTTTCTCCATCAACCCGTTCTTAATCCCCTTAGACCTCAGCAAGTCTTTGTTTCCTTGGGAAGCATACCCTTTGTCTCCATAAAGCCTCTTATCTCGACGCTTCTTCACAACCTCTTCCAACTCTCTCACTTCAGAGACATGCGCAGGCGTCACGTGAACCTGATCAATATATCCGTCCTCCTGGTCAATGACCATAAAGCCTTTGTACCCAAAATAGCTCCGTTTCCCCTTCTTAAGCCATGTGGCATCTGGATCTTTGGAAAGGGTTACCTGCTCTTCAACAGCATATTCCTTGTCTTCTTCACGATCAACAGCCATCCCCTCCATTTCTTTCCGAGGACGTGCCGCTGATTCGATAAGCGTCGCATCTATAATCGCTCCTTGGGATTCTTTCACTTTTAATCCCTTTTGTTCTAGTTGATAATTGATCATTGCAAGGAGGTATTCCCAAAGGTTTTGACTGATCAACAAGTTGCGAAATCGACAGAGCGTCGTATGATCAGGCACCTTTTCCAACCCCGTGATGACCATAAAGTCCAACCGAACCCTCAAGGCTTCTTCCAACCCCTCATCGCTTAAGCTATGCCAAGCCTGCAAAATCAACGCCTTCAGTAAATTGACTGGTACGTACCCATTGGGGCCATAGCCAGATCTTCCTAGTTTCCCCATATTTTGCTTTACACTCTCCCAGTCGATAAGGCTAAAAGCTTGGATAAGTTGACTGTTCTTTAAACGCTCTCTGGCTTCACGATTTAAAAAGGACATTTTCGATCACTCCTGCTTTTCGGACTTTCCTCAGTATATCCTTTCTCTCCTCATCCCTCAATTATGCAATGGTCTTTGGAAAGTTATTTGAGAACTAAAATGGGGCCGTCCTTAGATGACGCCTTATATCAGCAGGCCTTTATTGTTGTGCTTGAGGCGCTTCTTCCATTTTTTGATCAAGATGTTCAAGAGATGCTTTTGATTGTCGCAAAAAAATTACAAGAAGGATATCCTTGTCCGGCCTCTCAGGTTGCCGCGGGATCTCTTTGTTGCGGAAGCTTGGTTGCCACATGTGTTGAGCATATTGTACGAGGTGCCATCATCGCTCCCTTTCCTAAATTTCATTATATCAACTTACACCGTACACTCGAAAGTACCGCAGACCCCCTTCTTAAATAAGGATCATTTACCGATGAAAAGTATTACGCACGAAAGGCGAAAACAGCAAAGCGACTATCTTGATCAACATTATGACCGGAGGGGACATCACTTTAGTTCTGTTCTTGCTGATTCAGCATTATTGGAGCGTTTTTATTATGATCTTAGGTACATTTCTTATATTAAAGAAGCGCGAATTCCTTTTAAAACTGATCCAAGTCTTAATAAAGTGGAAGTCGATGAATCGGATGCAAACTCACTAAAGTTTTTACTTCTTTACAAACCACTCCATCTTTTTTTAGGAGGAAACAGAATCATTCTTCCCGATGAGGAAAAAGACTATGCTGGTCTTCCTACGCTTGCCTATTCAAAGGCATTAAAAGAAATTATTCCTGAAAAAGACTGGTATCAAACAGGAGAAGTCTCACGTTTTTTGATTTCCAAGGAACGCTCTCAAATCTGTTTTGAGCATTTAAAAAAATTTGATGACTCTTTAACTTTGAGGAAAATTGAAGAACAAAAACTCATCACTTTAATGTTAACGTGCTCCCAGGCGTGCCAGAAGAAAAATTTAAACATTTTAATTTTTTCTTTAGAAAAGGCGCTTATTAAGCTTTTGCAAAAAAATGATATTCTCCTCATCCCCACCAACGAAGATATTGAGTATCATGGGAACGTTCAAACGGCTGTGTTGTATTTTGATCGTGCCCTGGAGCATATAAAAAAGTGCAACCCTGCTCTTTTGGATTTTTATCTCTCGCAACCGTCATCCAATAGTCAAAGTGAGTTTTATTAAGGAGTGATCTCATGGTATTGCCGTCTCAAGATCGGAGAATATCTCAATCTCACTCCTTTTTAGAAAAATATTTTGAACGGCGGGATAGCCCTTTTTTAACGATAGAGGCGAATACGCCTTATCTTAAAGAATGTTTTTTTCGTTTAAGGCATGATGCTTTTGTAAAAGATACGAGATCTCTGAAAAACATTGAACCACATCCTATTTATAAGGATTGTGATGTCGATATTTATGATGAAAATGCTTTTCATTTTCTGACAACTTTTCGTCCGCTTGATATTTTTATTGGGGGAATCCGGCTTATTCGGCCCACCCCAAAATACAGACGATTGACATTCCCAAGTGCAGAATTTTCCGATCCCTTACATAATTTTGTTGAAGCTGTAGGAGCTGAAAATTGTTTGGAACTCTCTCGTTTTATGCTTTCTAAAAGCCGCATGCAATTTGTAGATGAACACACACAAGATAAGGCTCTTGCAAATGCATCGCCCTTTGCGCCCACCATAGGATTTCTTATTCAAAAGATTTATCAGGTAGCTCAGGATCAAAAGGCCTCTTACCTGATTACAAGCCTTGATGCCTATCTGATTCGTATTTTCAGACAAATGCATATTGAGTTTATATCTGTGGGGCATGCAATTCCTGAGCTTGGAAATCTCCATCCCTGTTATTTGGACATAGAAAAAAGTCTCAAAACCTTGGCTTCCAAAAATCCAAAGCTTTATTATTTTCTAACGGAAGAAGCTATCCAGGAATAAAGCCTATTTTTGGGAAACAAGTGCCATCAATTTAATGCGCGCCATTTCAAGGGAACGGTCAGCTTCTTGCCTTGCTTCATGAGTTTTACTGTCTTGCGCATCTTCAAGAAGGTTTTGTATTTCAAGCTCAAGGGCTGAGCGATCCAAAGTTTCAACGGGCGTGCCTTCGGTCACAAGGGCGGTGCACCGTTCAGGGGTGATTTCAGAAAAACCTCCATCGACGAAGATTTTGACTAAAACATTGTCACCCTCATAAACAGTCACAATGCCGGGACGTAATGTCGTTAAAAGAGGGGCATGTTGCGGTAGGACACCAATGTCTCCATCGATGCCTGGAACCACAACCATACTGACTTCCTTCTCAAAGAGGATCTTTTCAGGAG